>CAWCVU010000006.1:0-176805 GCA_963798975.1 uncultured Gammaproteobacteria bacterium | reverse complement strand
TTGCATCAAATCACTGAGTGTTTCTTCAAGATTAATTACTTGATTAAGCAAAGCCCCTGTTAAGTCATCAATGGTTTTATACTTAATTGTATCTTCTTCTTTTTCTTTGCCTTCTTCCTTCTCTTTCACAAGACCAAAGGCTTTAAATAAGGGTAAAAACTTTGCATAATCTCTGTCAGTTAACGGCCCACTGTAACATGCGCAATGGACCGGATGTCCCATTAAACCAAACACCGATGCTATCATCGCCAAGGTGACAGATTTTCCTTCGCCAGTTAAGATTTGTGCAAAGTGGTTTTGCAGTTTTGATATATTATCTGATGGCTGTGCATTGTTATTATTTGAGAACGCATTACTCGCAGCATTAAACACTGCTGAAGGCAGACTCGCTACAGCCTCACCCATTCTAACTAAAGAGAGCGAGGTTATGGCTGACATTAAAGTATTTGCCGCTTCTCGTGCATAATCAACTAAAGTACGTGTATCTCCAGAGAACAATAATCTGAAGAAACTTATATCGGTTTGATCCATACCAAAAAGACGCAATATCCCTACAATTTGTGCTGCATGTGGTTGCATAAGGTATTCTTTACAGGTCTCATGCGTAGCTTCTTCACCCTTCATCATTCTTTTATAAGTGGCTGCCGATTCATCTAAGGTCCAATAGGCACAAAGATGGGCAAGTAATTCTCTAATTTTATCTTTATATTCCGGATAGTCACTAGAGTCCTTAATTAATTTTGCAGCAGTTACTAAGTTGCCTTTTGCCTCTTCGTTATCATCAACTGCTAATCCTGAAGCAACCAATTCATCATATCTTTTATAAAACAAATCAAGTTCGCTCGTTAGGACTTCTCTTTCTGTAGCGCTCGGTCCTACGACTTCTTTAATTACTTGATTGCGATCGACCAACATTGTTTTTTGATTGCGTAAAGCGATTAATTGGCCTTGCAAACGTTCATGTTCATCGAGTAAACGTCTGGCAACGAGGGGCTACTTAAGATCGGTACCAAACTTCAATAAGCCTCTTGATAAAGGAGGAATGACCTTAGCATAATGTTCTCCATAATGAGCTAGAACCGCATCGATTTTATTGTTGACGATTGCTTTTACTGCAGGAACGTTTTCAGTCATATTAAAAGCGATGCTTTTGATTTCGATAAGATACTTTGCTAATTCTTTAGCAGCTCTGGTTGCGCCACCGGGTTTCAATAAATCATCTTGATTTGGAATCGGCGGATGTATTGTACTTAATTCAAGCATTAATTTTTGCTCAAATTCAGTGCAATACGCTTGTATTTTCGGGGCAGTTTCTGTTTCATCTTGCAAATAATCTCTAGCAGCACGTAAACTGTCATAGATTCTTGAAATATTTATTTGATTTTGTGCGTCCATCTTAAAAATAGATGTTGCGTTCGTAAGTTGAAGAGCTAGGCGATTTACATTAGCACCAGACTTTAGAATACATCTTTGCGTTTCACTGACTAAAAGATTTAGGTAGGATGAATCGATATGAGGAGTGCCCTGCATTATAACTTGCATATTTTTTAACGCGGTTTTTGCTAAATGAATATTTTTGAAAACTTGATCTCTATTTTGACTTGATTTAACTAGCAATTCAGAATTATTCAGTAAAGGCTTATCTACTTCTTGTATCCATAACTTCGTATGAGTTTGCAATAGATCTTGCATTTGCTGATAAGTGCTTACCTGTGTTAAATGACCATTCTTTTTGATAGCACTCAAGACAAGTTCGACCTTGTACAGATCGTCCATCAATGTTTTAAGTTCTGCTGTAACTGTTTTTTTGCTTAATAACTCTGCAATTCTCTTTTGTTTAGTGACAAAATAGGCTTCTAAACCTGCTAGTGCTTGATCTAAATTACCCTTTTGTAAAGTAGGATGATTAGTCGTCATGGCATCATAGGCTGCAGTATCCTTTGTATATTCGGCCGCAACATTATTAATATATCATAATCTGAGGTCAGCTGTATGGGATCAACGATTGCTGCGCCAGCTAAATTTTTCAGTCTATCTAAAGGTTCAAGCCATTTCGTTTGTATTGAATCTAACAGATTTTTGACTTGAACGATGAGCAGTGTATTTTGAAAATTATCTTCAACATATGAACTAAAGAATTTTGTATAATTTGCACTATATATCTTATTGCAAGCTGTAAGATTGCTGACAAAAACACTATAATTAGCATAATGGGCTACTAACTCTGCCAAAACAATTTTATTACCATGAGTGTATGTAAATTTATCGTCAAGCTGCTGTGAAAACGTAGTAATTTTTAACGATAAAATATCTTCAATGGCTTTTTTTGCCCTGGCTGCTTTATCAAATTTAAATTCAAGGTAAGCGTTTAACATAAAATTGGATGAATGTTTAATATCATCTTGTTTTATATGTGTAGTCAACTCTTGTTGAATGAGCACCTCATTGGCTGCAATATCATTCTCCCAGGTTGACAATTGTTGTGCTATTTCAGTTTGCATCTCGTTTGTAAAATGCTGTGCTATTATTGCATTAACATCTGTCATATGCTTTCTAGCCACTACTGGTTCTGAATATTTTTTTAATTGATTAGCAAAAACAACCACTTCTTTAATCATTTTCCTTTGAAGCAACAGTGCTTGCTCTTTATACTTATTTTCTCCTGTTATGCGTGAGAGCTTATTCAACTGCTCTAGAAATTCCTTGACAGAAGGAGATGATAATTTTTAAAAGTTTAAACTGATATCATTATGCACGTCCATCTGAGCAGCAGTTACCGGTTGCGCAAAAATTAAATTCTCTTTTATGTATAATTGTAAAGCATCATTCACTTTCATGTATTTACCATTTCTAAATGGCGTAGAATCTTTAAAATAACCCTCATTGATATCGTTTAGAATCTGTTCACATTGCTTGTGTGTTGTACTAAAATTATCTGATTTAAGTTGAAAGCTAGTATCATAATTTTGGAATTGATCGACTGCTATCAATCTGTAGCAATTTCTGCATACAGTTTGAATGTGGGTATTGCTGTTAATGCGCCCTGTCCTTGCACTTTTTTTGCCGTACTTGATAGCAATTTTCCGAAGGCTGCAAACTTTTCCAAGTAATTTTCAAGGAGGGCTTTACGCGTATTAAAATCTAGGTTTTCTTGTTCTGCATTTATTATGGCCTTGATCTCTTTAAGGCTTTCAATGATAGAAGCCTCAGGTGTATTATCTAAGTCACTATAAGCCTGAATACGTTGCTCTATTGTTGCTAGTGCTTTATTGATTTCAAGGTTGAATTGCTTAGTGATGTCTTGTTGTACAGGTTCCAAATAAGGAATTGCCACTTGGCATTCTTTAGCAATATTGTTTATCTCAGTCAAAGCAAGAAACTTTGGGTTTCTTTTAGTTTTGTCTACTTCAATGTTTTCTATGGCTGCTACTATCGTCTGTATACGCGTTTCAAATATATTTGTATTTTTCTTAAGCAATGTATTTCTAAATTGCTCTGCCTTTTGTAGCAAAGTTAAATTATCTGCAAGCATACTATAATCTGCATCTGTTTTTAGTGCTAAAGCTACATCACTTCCCTGGGTTCTTGACCATAAGAGTTGTGTGCGATTTTCTAAATAATTGATCAGCTTATCTAGATTTTCAAGTTGTCTAGTGTAGATGATGTTAGTATTATCTGAAATTTCTTCAATTTTACGCATTTTATACATTTGCAAATATAACTTTTGAATAAGTGGAAAATTAGCTAGGAGTCTACTTTCATCTTTTTCATTTAACCGCGCAGTCATTTCATCATCAAGAACTTCAAAATAATTTGCAGTTGCAAGCTCGATGCCTTCTTTGTAAGTGCTTACTTTATCTTCTGTCACGCCCGCCATGTATTGGTATATCTCTACTGCGACGCTACTAACCACATTAAGCAAATTAAAGCTATTCAGAACTTGTTCATGTGCGTCGTCTGAAAAGTCATTTGCTTGTAAAGCCTTCAAGGTTGCATGGGTTCTGGTTTCTATTTGTTGATTGCAATAGTCTTTTGCACTATCTAATTCACCTTGTGTCTGTGCGGTTATTATATTTTGTCCAATAAACGCAGAGGCGGAATCATTAGCTTTTTTTTAAGCCGTGCTGCAAATTGAATGGGATTGTTGTTATCAACAGATTCTTTGGCTTGCGCGATAAGTGTGCGCACTGCAGAATTAACAGCATTCACTGCAGTAGTCTTTGATTCTTCTAATTGAGCTCCGGAGTTGTCTGGAAAGTGTTCTACAAAAGCAGATAATAATTCAATTTTTTTGAAACTTTTAACAATAGTTTCTATATCAGTATTAGCTGTGATTTTTGCTATCAATTCTTGTTGTTTTTGATATATATCTGCTATGCATTCATTTGTATTATCCGGTGCAAAGCTCACTAGCGCCTTAATTGAATCGGTAAATTTTGTTATCGCGCCTGCATTATCTAGTTCAAAATTATTTGCTAAAATAATATCTTTGTTGGTATTCAACTCGTCTGTTAATTTTTCAATATATGCTGCTACAGCTTCTTTAGCTTTTACAAGCGTTATATCGACAAGTGGGAATTTTCTACCTAATGCCTTATTCAGGTTCTTTAATTGATCTATTTTGAATTTTAATAAATTGTAGTTTTTATTTTCCAATGCTTTATTAATACTAAATAACTGCTTTTCTAATTGATTTTCTAGGGTTGCCGTATTTTCTTTGCCGGTTATTTCGTATTCAGTATTTTCCGCTGATGCCGGAATGGCTACAATGCTTGCTAAGTGTGCAAGCAATTGTGTGCGGTGTTCTGCAAGATTAGTATCTGTAGCAAAACTTAAGGTTGGACTGTATGATTTTGTCTGTTGTGCTTGCTTTGCTGCCACAACCATATCATTTGCAAGTATGGCTACTGAAAGATTGTTTTTAACTCTTGCTTCTTTGCAAAATTCTTCCAGTTGCTCTATCAAACCATCAAGTTGACTTTTATTATATTTAGTAAACAAGTAGGTGGTTTTTCCTGCGAGTTTTTTATCACTATCACCAAGCCCAGGAATAATTTTTGCTACTTTGTCTAAAATCTCATAGAGTATGTCTAATCTATCGCCCACACCAAATTGGCTGATTACGATAATAGGTTTACGAGACGCCTTTGCTGAGACCTCTTGAAGTCGAATACTATTGGCGATATCTCTTTCCGGGCCTGCTGTATCTTTAAATCCTGGTGTATCACATATGTGTATTGTCTTTCCATTCTCTTGAATAGTTAACACATTAATTTCGCGAGTTTCTGAATGAGCATAGGGGCTAGTAGAAAATGCAGAGGAGTTTAATTTTTGTTTTAAACTTTCATCTTTAATATGTTCATTATTTGGCTCAAAATGGTCCTTGCCCCCTTTTTGCAACAGCTTAAAACTTTCGCCAGCGAGATAATGTAGGGTTGAAGATTTACCTGCCCCTATATTGCCAAATAAAATAATGAGTTCTGGATTATCAGTTAAATCGACTTGATTTTTAGCGTCTACAAGTAGATGCGTCATCAGTGGTATATTTAAAGGTTGAATTTCTTTTAAAGCATTTAAAAATAATTCTGCCCATTCTCCATCATTTAGTGAACTTTTATTGGATATAGATGCAAGCAATTGCCTAATTTTGGGGCCATTATTTATCCCTTCGGCATATATCTGCCCTGTTAACTTTTTTAGCGCTTTCGCGGCTATCTCTTTTTTTTCAGTTTCGCTAAGTAGGTAGCTCGGGAGCTCTTTAAGATCAGGTAAATCTGATTTAATTCTGTAATGTATGTATAGCTTTATAAAGGATTTTTCAGCGCAGTCAGGCATGTCGTTAACATATTGATAGTCTTCAATAAGTTTCTTGATTTCTTGGCCTTTTTTGGTCTCAGGTAAATTGATATTCGGTGCATTTGAACTTGACGAACCTGATTCTTTATTTGCAAACATAATATATCCCTCAGCTAGTGTAAATATTTAACTTACTTAAGTGCGTTATCTTACAGACTTACTTGACCTAGGTCAAGTAGTTAGTTGTTTAGTTATCAAGGCTTGATGGTATCACCTAATTCTTAAAGCGATATTATCTGTATATTAAGTGATTATTAAGGTTACTTAATGGGTGGATAAAGTTTGCCTGCAAAACTTCCATTTTTGCCTAATTGCGCTTCTATTTGTAACAAACGGTTGTATTTAGCCACCCTATCGCTGCGGCATAAGGAGCCGGTTTTGATTTGTCCAGCATTGGTGGCTACAGCTAAATCAGCAATAAAAGTGTCCTCGGTCTCGCCAGAGCGATGAGAGATCACATTGTGATATCCGGCTTGAGTGGCCATATCAATGGCAGCCAAGGTTTCGGTTAAGGTACCGATTTGATTGAGTTTAATGAGTATGGCATTGGCAATCTTTTGATCGATACCTTGTTGCAGTATCTTACTGTTAGTCACAAATAAATCATCACCGACGAGTTGAACTTTTGAGCCTAAGGTTTGGCTTAATAACTTCCAACCGGCCCAATCTTGTTCCGCCATACCATCTTCGATGCTGATAATGGGATAATCATCAACCCATTTTGCTAAAAGCGTGGTTAAACCTTGGGCATCTAGTTTTTTATCCTCTGCTTCTAGGTGATAAAAACCATCTCGATAAAATTCCGAGCTAGCCACATCTAAAGCCAGGGCGATATCTTGTCCGGGTTTAAATCCGGCTTGTTCTATGGCCATTAAAATAATCTCGATAGCGGCTACATTGGCAGGCAGATTAGGTGCAAAGCCGCCTTCATCACCGACAGAAGTGTTTAAACCTTTTTTCTTTAATACACTTTTTAAGACATGAAATACTTCAGTGCCATAACGCAGGGCTTCACTAAAAGTGGGTGCGCCTAGGGGCATGATCATAAATTCTTGGATATCAACATTATTATCAGCGTGTGCACCGCCATTGATAATATTCATCATCGGCAGCGGTAAGGTATAGTGTTTTTGCATGCGGATGCTGGTATATAAAGGTTGTTGCCGTGCTTTAGCACTGGCGACTGCAAAGGCCATAGACACTGCCAAGATCGCATTTGCACCTAAACGGCTTTTATTTTCCGTGCCATCAAGTTCTAATAAAAAATGATCAAATTGTTGTTGATCAATAAAGTCTTTACCGGTAATGGCATTGGCTATGGCTTCATTGACATGATTCACAGCGCGAAGTACGCCTTTACCCAGATAACGTTTAGGATCATGATCGCGCAATTCTAAAGCTTCCCGTGTACCGACTGAGGCACCCGAAGGTACTGCTGCATAGCCCGTATGTCCAGATACAGTCAGTTGCGCTGCCACAGTTGGATTACCGCGAGAATCTAGAATTTCTTGCGCAAAAACGCGTTCAACCTTTAACATGTTAACTCCTTGGCTATAAAAAAGTTTTTTTATTTTATCGGGAATAGGCCTGGCAGTCTAGTTTAATATAAAGCTCATATTTGACTTTGGTTAACCGCCCACTAGTATTCAAATTATCTTACTTGCAGGCAGGAGATCAAAGTGACGGCGTTTCAATACTATTTTTTTATGGGCGCAGCGCGAGTTTCTTTAACTTTGGGCCTGGTTGCTTTAGTGGTCAAAGAAGTAAACTATGTTTATAAAAAACAACATACTCTAAATGGTTTGGATTATGGCCTGCTCGCGGGTTCTTTGATGGGCTTGGGGCAAATACTTAGCTCTATCTCAGGAAAAGCCCCAGCAGAACCGGTTGGTGATTTCGAAGATGAAGCGGATCATCCTCCTTATCTTAAGCCTTTAACAAAAGTATTAGGCGCAGCTGCTTTGGGTGTTGGTCTATTATGGTTTATGGCTAAAGAAGGCCCTGCTGCCAGTGTAATGACCATGCTCATCGGTGCAGACGTACTACTGGCACATGCCCTAGTTTATCTTCAAGATAAAAACCTTAAAATAGCCATACCCGACTGTTCTAGCTGGCTTTATTCTTTAAACTTACACTATGAAATTCAAGGTGACGTGCATGAACAAGAACTAGGCCAGGTGATCCAAAACCACAGCCCGTTGCAGCAATATACAACACATTGAATTCCCTGCTTGCGCTTGGTATACTATTATCCCGTCAGTTCTTATTTTTTTCACCACACTACAGATCGGGGGATCGGGCCATGACCCAATATATATTCGTCACTGGCGGCGTAGTTTCTTCTTTAGGCAAAGGCATCGTGTCTTCTTCGCTGGGCGCCATTTTAGAAGCCCGTGGGCTTAAGGTTAATTTACTTAAACTAGACCCCTATATTAATGTTGACCCCGGCACCATGAATCCGCTGCAACATGGGGAAGTCTATGTCACCGAAGATGGTGCGGAAACCGATTTAGATTTAGGTTATTACGAACGCTTTGTACGCAGACGCGTTACTAAAAATAATAATTTTACTACCGGCCAAGTGTATCAAGAAATATTGCGTCGTGAGCGGCGTGGTGATTTCTTAGGTGGCACTATACAAGTTATCCCCCATATTACCGATGAAATTAAACGCCGAATTAAACTGGGTGCACAAGATGCAGATATTGCTTTAATTGAAATTGGTGGCACCGTCGGTGATATCGAGTCCCTGCCCTTTTTAGAAGCCATCAGACAAATGGGCTTGGAATGTGGCCGTGATAATGTTTTATATATGCATTTAACTTTAGTGCCCTATATTGAAACAGCCGGTGAGATTAAAACTAAACCCACCCAACATTCGGTAAAAGAATTACGCTCCATAGGTATTCAACCCGACATCGTGATTTGTCGATCTAAACAACCCTTGCCCGATAGTGCGCGACAAAAAATTGCCTTATTTACCAATGTCGAAGCACGTGCAGTGATTTCATCTTACGATGTTGATACGATTTATCGTATCCCTTTAGTTTTGCACGGACAAAAACTCGATGAGCTGGTCATAGATAAATTTAAACTTAAAGCCCCGCCTGCAGATTTACAAGAATGGATACGCGTGGTTAAAGGTTTAACGGAACCCACTGCCCAGGTTAATATTGGCATCGTCGGTAAATACGTAGCCCTACCCGATGCCTATAAATCCATTAATGAAGCCTTGCTCAATGCCGGTATTCCCGCAAAAGCGCGCGTTGCGATTAAATTTATTGATTCAGAACAAGTGGAAAAACAAGGCGTTGAATTATTAAAGAATTTAGATGCGATTTTAGTTCCCGGTGGTTTTGGTCATCGCGGCATTTTAGGTAAAATTATGGCGGTGCAATATGCACGTGAACAACGTATTCCTTTTTTAGGTATTTGTTTAGGTTTGCAAGTCGCTATCATTGAATTTGCCCGTCATCAAGCACAAATGAATGAAGCTGACAGTACTGAATTTAACGAAAAAACACCTTATCCCGTGATTGCACTCGTGACCCAATGGACAGATGATAGAGGCCAGCAACAAACACGCAAAGCCCAAGATGATTTAGGCGGCACTATGCGCTTAGGTAAACAAACGGCAGAAATAATGCCTGCTACTAACGCCGCAAAAATTTATGGTAAAAATTTAATTTCTGAACGTCATCGTCATCGTTATGAAGTGAATGCACAATTATTGCCACGCTTAGAAGCCTCTGGCTTAACGGTCAGTGCTTATTCAAGTGACGGTCATTTGGTTGAAATGATAGAATTGCCTACTCATCCTTGGTTTGTGGCTTGCCAATTTCATCCTGAATTTACTTCCAATCCACGTGATGGTCATCCCTTATTTAATTGCTTTGTACAAGCTGCACTGCAGTATCAACACAGCAAATCTGCTGAAGGTGTAAAACATGAAACTTTGTAATTTTGAAGTCGGTCTAGATAAACCTTTATTTTTAATTGCTGGCCCTTGTGTCATTGAAAGTAAACAATTAGCCATTGATACTGCGGGTATGCTTAAAGAAATCACGGAGTCTTTGGGCATCCCGTTTATTTATAAATCTTCTTTTGATAAAGCCAATCGTTCTTCACATGAAAGTTATCGTGGCCCTGGTTTTGAGCAAGGCTTAATGATTTTAGAAAAAGTGAAAGAAGAAATTGGTGTGCCCATCTTAACAGACGTGCATGAAGATACACCCTTAGAAGAAGTCGCCAGTGTGGTTGATGTATTACAAACTCCGGCTTTTTTATGCAGACAAACTAATTTTATTCAAAATGTGTGCAGCCAAGGCTTGCCGGTTAATATTAAAAAAGGCCAATTTTTAGCGCCGCATGATATGATGCAGGTCGCTAAAAAAGCCAAAGCTACAGGTAATCATCAAATCATGGTCTGCGAGCGCGGCGCATGTTTTGGTTATAATAATTTAATTTCTGATATGCGATCCCTTGCCATTATGCGCGAAACTGGATGTCCTGTTGTTTTTGATGCGACGCACTCCGTGCAATTACCCGGCGGTCAAGGGACTTCTTCCGGTGGACAAAGAGAGTTTATTCCAATACTTGCACGCGCTGCCGTTGCAGTTGGCATTTCTGGTTTATTTATGGAAACACATCCTGATCCCGCAAGCGCCTTAAGTGACGGCCCCAATGCTTGGCCTTTAAATCAAATGAAAGAATTATTGGTGATGTTAAAACAAATCGATCAAATCGTAAAATCGCCTGGCAGTGAAAAAATATTTGCGCCAGAGATGAGTTAGAGATTTTTCACCGCCCTCGTTCATCGCCCCAGATGTATTTATGTAGTTGGATTTGCATTCTAACGGGTAGATTGTCTTCTATTATCCATAGTGCTAAGTTTTTTGGAGATAATTGCTCGTGGCTTGGGGAGAATAAGATTTCAAAATGATTTGCTAATTGGTATTCTGATAATTTTTGTTTGGCCCATTCATAATCGGCTTGATTGCATATGACAAATTTAATTTGATCTTGCGGATTTAAAAAATTAATATTTTCATATAAGTTTTTATCGACTTCACCCGAGGCCGGGGTTTTTAAATCTAAAATTTTAACAACGCGTGGATCAACTTCGCTGACATCGATAGCGCCGCTGGTTTCTAGGGATACGTTATAATCTTGGCAACAGAGTGCTGTTAATAAAGGTAAACAAGCTTTTTGTGCGAGCGGTTCACCGCCAGTGACTGTGACATAACGGGGTTTATACTGTGCGACTTGTGCGAGCACTTGGTCTTGTGACATTTTAACGCCACCTGAAAAGGCATAGGCCGTATCACAATATTGACAACGTAAAGGGCAGCCGGTTAAGCGAACAAAAACTGTGGGTAAACCAACGGTTCGGGTTTCACCTTGCAGCGAGTAAAAAATTTCACTGATCCGCAACATTAAATTTTCTGTTTAAGCTGTGTAGCCTTAGCATTGGCTAATTGCGCGACGGCAGTATTGGGATATTTTTGTTGCACTTGCTCAAAAGTCATTAATGCTTTGGGCGCATCCCCTGAGGCTTCGTAGACATAACCTAATTTTAACAAAGCATCTGCTGATTTTTGATGACCGGGATATTTATTAATCACCTGAGAAAACGCTTGTTCAGCTTGTGGGTATTGATGTTGTATTAAATATACTTCGCCTAACCAATAATCGACATTGGCCGCATAATCACCTTGTGGGTAGCTGTTTAAATAAGTATTAAAGGCAGCAATTGCTTCTGGGTATTGTTTATTTTGTAATAAATTATAAGCGGCTTGATAAGCACCTAGATCATTACCGGCTTCATTGACAGAAGCAACGGCTTGTGTGGTGTCTACAGTAACAGCTGTCGACGCAACTGCTGGTGCGGGCCTACCTTCAGAACCTGCATAAGCACCAGGCGCTGGTGTATTAACCAACACTGCTGCAGGCAACCCTTCAGAACCTGTATAAGCACCAGGCGCTGGGGTATTAGATACTACAGGTGGTGTCACAGGCATGGTTGCAACTGTTGCAGCAGGTGCTTGAGATAACTGCGTCAAACGTTGATTGATATCATCATAAAAATCACGCTGTTGTTGTTCTAACTGCGACATTTGATGTTGCGTGACTTCTAATTCACCCCGCAAGGCTTGCATTTCTGCGCGGATTTCTTCGAGCTGAGTTAAGACATCCAGCTGCGAAGGTAAGGATTCAGCTTGAGCCAGTGATACTGCACACAAACCTACGACACTTATCAATCCACGCAGAAATGTTTGCATTTATTCTACCTCGTATACAATTTCTGCACGACGGTTATAGCGCCAAGCATCTTCATTCATACCTTGAACTGCAGGTTTTTCTGCACCATAACTGACGACTGCAACTTGATGCGTTTCAACGCCCGCTAAATAAAGTACGCGTGCAACTGCTTGTGCCCGACGTTCACCCAAGGCAATATTGTATTCACGGCTACCGCGAGAATCGGTATGCCCTTCAACACGTACCCGTGCATTAGGATGATGTACTAAATAATAAGCATGGGCTTCTATCGCACGTAAATCTTCAGGCGGTATGCTGCTTGAATCATACATAAAATAAAATACCCGTTGTTGACGCAAAGCTTCTGCTTCTTCAGCTGTTAACTCACCACCGGTGAAAGTACCATAAGCACCTGCACCACTGACAGCAGTAGGCTCTTCAATCATTTGCCCTTCCATTTCATCTTTTTTCTTGGGTTTGCTACAGCCTACCATCACCGCGGATACTAAAGCCAAAACCGTTAATTTCACCCATATACTCTTCATTGCACACTCCTTCTGATTACATTAATGACTTAAGTTCGGTGACCAAGCCGGCTCTTGCACATCGCCCTCTTGCGTCGGAATTAATAGTTTAACACGACCATCGATAGAAACTGCACTCAATACCCGTTTATTATTATGAACGGTACCATAAATAACCATGCGTCCATTGGGCGCTAAACTAGGCGATTCATCCATGCTCGTTTCAGTCAAAATCAATATATGATTGTTCCGCAAATTTTGCGCAGCAATATGATACCGACCTTGGTTACGGTGGATCATCACCATGTATTCACCATTAGGTGTCACGGAAGCACGCGCATTATATTCCCCTGTAAAGGTAATGCGCTCCACTTTTTTATTACCGAGGTTTACTTTATAAATCTGCGGCTGTCCACCTCGGTTAGAGGTAAATAATAAATGATTGCTATCTAACCAAAAAGGTTCTGTATCTATCGAAGCACCTTCTGTGACCTGAGTGAGTTTATCATTGCTTAAGTCTAAAATAAATATTTTTGGCACATTTCCGTTCGATAACACTAAAGCAAGTTTTTTACCATCCGGTGACCAGGCGGGTGCGCCGTTAATGCCTGGAGAACTGGATACTCGTTCACGTTGTCCGGTGGCTACATCAGCTATATAAATTTGTGAGCGGTGATTTTCAAAAGAAACATAGGCTAATTGTTTACCATCGGGCGACCAAGCCGGCGACATGATGGGTTCACTGCTTTTTAATATGGTTTGTGGATTATAACCATCAGCATCAGCGACTTCTAAACGGTATTGACCGGGTTTGCCGTTATGCCAATTGAGTGAAATATACGCAATGCGGGTTGAAAATGCACCAGGGAAACCTGTTAATTTTTGATAAATTAAATCGCTAATATGATGTCCTAAGTGACGTAATTCTCGCATATCCACTACAAATTCTTGGGTTAATAACGGCAGCGGCGGTGTAGCTCCCGTTTGCGCGAATATGTCCAATAAAGAAAAACGTACTTGATAACGATTATCGGTCATAGGCTTGACTTCACCGACGACTAGGGCTTGCTGTCCTAAATTGCGCCAATACGCAAATTCTACTTGGCTGGCCTGCGCGGGTTTTTGCGCCATGTCTTTTACGGAAAATAATTTAAATTCGCCACTGCGTTGTAAATCAGCATGGATTATGGCGCTCACATTTAAATCCTTGGGCAAACTTTGCGCACCTTCAAAAGGAACGACGGCTATGGGCATGGCCGCATCGATGCCTTGGGTAATTTCAATTTCCAAATAAGCATGCGCAAGAGGTAAATAGAATAATATAAATAAACTAATAATACGTTTTAACATAAGTCATCCTCTATTGTTTTAGCCTAATACATCTTCAGGTCTTAATATTAGCCGAATTTCGCGGAAAGATTCAAATACCGCCGGGTCGGTGGGCACTGGTAAAGGAGATGCCCGTTGTACTGCTGAAACTGCTGAGCGATCTAAGGCATCATTGCCGCTTTTTTTAATAATTTGTACATCTAATACATTACCACTGGGTGCTATGCGCACATGTAATTCTGTACTTAAACCTGCAT
Organism: uncultured Gammaproteobacteria bacterium; assembly: GCA_963798975.1. Lineage (GTDB taxonomy): Bacteria > Pseudomonadota > Gammaproteobacteria > JABCZS01 > JABCZS01 > JABCZS01. The sequence goes on along the minus strand of CAWCVU010000006.1, from coordinate 162,578 downwards.
AGCCTTGTTGCACTAACCAATTTTGCATGACTTTTTGTTTAACCATCAGGGTATAACGTTGCACTTCACTTAAGATAGCTTGTTGAAGTTGTGCTTGTTGTTGTGCATTAATCGCTGCTTGTTCAGCTAATAACTGTTGTTGTTTTGCCGCTTCTGCTTGTTTGGCTAGCTCTGCTTGTTTTGCCGCTTCTGCTTGTTTGGCTAATTCAGCTTGTTTTGCCGCTTGTTCTTGTTTTACTGCTTCTGCTTGTTTGGCCAACTCTGCTTGTTTTACAGCTTCCGCTTTTTTAGCCGCTTCTGCTTGTTTAGCGAGTTCAGCTTGTTTAATAGCCTCTTCACGTTTTTTAATTTCTGCTAAGCGAGCAGCTTCTGCCCGTTTTTGTTTTTCAAGTTCTGCTAAACGTGCGGCTTCAATTTGACGTTGTTTTTCTTGTTGTAATTTTTGCTGGGCATCAAGCGAGGCCTGCGATACGGTATGGGCTTCTATCACTTCTGCATTTTGTACCGCATAAGTGATAGATGGCTTTCATTTTGCCAAGGAAAATCAATTTCCAGCAACATCATGACAACGATACCAAGATGTAAGCCCAAGGCCCAATACAGAGCGCGCTTATAATCCGGTGCTAGCGGTTTCATGGGGCACCTGTTTCATCCGTATCTGTGACTAAGCCTACGCTTTGCGCACCGGCATGTTGTAATAAAACCATTGCGGTAACGACTTTTCCGTAATCCACTTGATTATCACCACGGACTAATACCGGTCGATGCGGTGTTTTTTCAAGCTCAAGGGCGACTTGTTTGCTTAATTCACTGGGCATCATCGGCGTTGTGGGTTTCGCATGAATATTTAAAAAATAATTACCCACGGCATCAACCGTCACTATAATCGGCGGCATTTCTTGTTCTTCTAGCACTTGCGCGCTGGATTCAGGTAAATCAACGATAACACCTTGCGTTAATAGCGGCGCTGTGACCATGAAAATAATCAATAATACCAACATCACATCCACATAAGGGACGATATTAATTTCTGCCATGGGTTTATTCAGCGAGGAATTATTATAATAATCTTGTTGCATAAGATACCTTAAGCTTGTACTTGACGTTGTAAAATATTAATCAATTCTTCGCTAAAACGTAGATAGGCTGTATTTATCTCACCTATGCGCTGTGAAAAACGATTATAAGCAATAACTGCAGGTATCGCCGCAAATAATCCCATCGCAGTAGCCACTAACGCTTCTGCTATGGGTGGTAGCGACCATGGCTAAGGTCGCTTGTTGTACAGATCCTAGGGTTACAAAGGCGTGCATAATACCCCAGACGGTACCAAATAGACCAATATAAGGACTCACTGAGCCGATGGTCGCTAAAACGCTAACATTTTTTTGCAGTTCATCATATTCTTTAGATGCAACGATACGCATCGCGCGTTGTGCACCTTGTAAAATAATATTTGGGTCTAATTCTTTACGTTGATTAAGACGAATGAACTCTTTCAAGCCATGATAAAATACATTGGCTAAGCCTTGTGGTTTACCATGACCACTGCCCACTTCTTGATAGAGCACATTTAAATCTGTATCCGACCAAAACTTTTTGGTGAAACTTGTCACCTGTTGTTGGGCGCGGTTTAATAAGCTATTGCGTTGAAAAATTAAAGTCCATGAGGCCACAGATAATATGATCAATATTAACATCACCATCTGCACTAAAAAGCTTGCTTGCCAAAATAAACTCCACAATGAAAGTTCTGCTGTCACGACCGGCTCCTTAAAATAATGATTCGTTGTTTTTTTGCTTCAATCCAAAATGCTGATACGCTAAACTCGTTGCGACACGCCCACGCGCTGTTCGCATCATAAAGCCCTGCTGTATTAAAAACGGCTCGATTACATCCTCAATGGTTTCGCGTACTTCACCGATTGAGGCCGCTAAACTATCAAGCCCTACGGGCCCACCGTCAAATTTATTAATAATAGCTAATAATAACTTTTGGTCCATGGTATCAAAGCCACAGTGATCCACCACTAATAAAGCCAGCGCTTGGTCGGCGATGGTTTTATCAATCATACCATTACCTTTGATTTGTGCATAATCACGTACACGGCGTAATAAACGATTCGCAACCCGGGGCGTACCACGGGATCTGCGCGCAATTTCATGTGCTCCGCTGGCGTCTATCGGAATATTCAAAATCTGAGCGGAACGCGTCACGATTTGTGTGAGCTCCGAAGTATTATAAAATTCCAAACGTTGCACAATACCAAAGCGATCACGCAAAGGTGAAGTTAATGATCCGGCGCGGGTTGTTGCACCGACCAAAGTAAAAGGTGCTAGTTCCAGTTTAATGGATCGTGCGCTAGGTCCTTCACCGATAATAATATCCAGCTGATAATCTTCCATCGCGGGATATAAGATCTCTTCAATCACCGGGCTTAGTCTATGGATTTCATCAATAAATAGCAAGTCATGTGGCTGAAGATTAGTAAGTAGCGCCGCCAAATCCCCTGCTTTTTCTAAAGCAGGTCCAGAAGTTTGTTTTAAATTAACACCCATTTCATGGGCAATAATATGCGATAAAGTTGTTTTACCCAACCCCGGCGGGCCAAAAATAAGGCAATGATCCAGCGCATCATTACGACCACGGGCCGCATCAATAAAAATCTGCATTTGCTCACGCACGGTAGCTTGCCCAATATAATCCACTAATTTTTGTGGACGCAAGGTTTTCTCGAGCGTGTCTTCAACAGGGGTGAGGGTCTCACTGATCAGGCGGTCTTCTTGAATCATAAGCTTTCCATGCGAAATACTCATGAGTATATCCTGAATCTTAATAAAGTTAAATCCGCAGTAACTCTTGTAATAGTATTTCTCGTTTTTCTCGTTTTGTGACATCTCGTAATTCAAGTGCACCATTGATATCGTCTACGGCTTGCGCATCCACTAATAATTTATTGTCCGTTAACTTATGGTTTTTATATAACCATTGCACCACATCCACCCAGCGCCACAAGGGCGATGCGCTCTGAATGCCTGCAATAGGTACAGGAAAATCACCCTGTCCACGTTTACCCTTAATAAATAAAGAAACCGCTTGTTTAGTATATTGTGCACGTTGTGCGATCTCCGAGAGCGTAGCCAACGCACCTTCAATATGATTAACCTTTGCACCTATACCTGCTAATTCTATCGCTTTAATGGCAGAAATAATTGCTTGCTGGAGGCTTACTCCTGATTTATCAAATTCTAGAAAAACCACGTTATTTCTAAAATAAACTAGGGCCTCATCACAGCCTGCAGCAAATAATGCATCTTCTAGTCCAGGTGTATTTTCATCCACGCCAGATAACACCAAGGTAAAATGATATTTAATGTCGTGTTTCATGATGCGCTCCTATCAAATGTATGCAGAGTCCTACTCTACGCCGAATTTGTTCCGCATGTAGTTCACCATTCCTGGGTGTAGACCAAACAGAAAGCATGCACCCACCCCTTGCATTAGATGCGCATAAAAGTCGACCCCACGCGTGGGACGAATTACCTGCTTTTTTATAGCGCCAACCCAAGGATTCTGCAAAACAAATGGCAGACTCAATGGCTTGCTCAGGATGCTTGGCCTTTTATCCATAGGATATCCTTATCAAATAGTTTAACTGGTGTGTTGACTACTGTCAACATATAATCAAGGAAGATTTTTTTATGATATATTACGCACTATATATTAATTATATTCTAAATCTAATCATTTATGAAAAATAAATCATGATTTTATTGAGTAGTATTGTGGATAATTGAGTACTTATATATAATCTTTTCTTCACAATTAACAGGAGTTTTAATATGAAACGGAATTTAGTTCAACCCCTTCTTTATTCGCTCCCTCTTTTACTTTGTATGCCTATGGCACAGGCTTATGTTTATCTTGCCGGTGATGAACCTGAAAACTACAAACAGAAAACGGAAAATAATACACAAGAAATGGTTACCGTCCCTGTATTTGAAGGTGGGATCACCGCTTCTATCGGTACGATTTATGTGGTGCCTACTTCTGATGATCAAAGTTTTGGCCTGGAAGAAAATTCATCGGTCGATGCGATCAGTGTGGTTAATTTTGATCCAGATTATGAATTTGGTATCGATGCCTCTCTGGGTTATCTTTTACCCGACACGGCCAATGCCATAGAGTTTTATTACCGTGAAGTAAGTACCAATGATCATCTTACCCATGATGACATCACCGTAGTGGGTGCACCCGAGAGCGTGAAGGGAACGCTGAGTTATGATTTGAATGCCTATGATTTGATGATCAGCCAATTTATTGATGTGGGTGATTATATGCAAATGCGTTTTGCAGGTGGTGCCTCTTACCTTGATCTCACCCAACACATCAAATATGTGACCACTCCTGATGATGCAGAATTTGAAAAAAACAACAGTGATTATAGTGGTTGGGGCTTACGTGTTGCTATAGACAGCCGTTATGATTTTGGCCAAGGTTTTGGGATAGTTGGCGGTGGCTCTCTGGGTTATTACCTGGGCACACTCGATGTTTCATCACTTCTTGCAACTGAGGTTACTGTAGAAGATAATCGCGATAACCATGCCGTTGCCAGTCTTCGTGCTAATTTAGGTATTGATTATGTGTTTTTTGATAATCAAGATGATACTAATCTTGGCATAGAATTGGGTTATTTATTTGATTATTACGATAATGCAGCCGGTGATATTACCGCCACTAAAGGCTCAGCCGAAACTTTTGCTGTGAGCTTTAATGGTCCTTATTTAAATCTTAAAGGCGTGTTTTAAGTGTTATAACTGCTGTAGTGCTAACCTAATTAAATCTTGACTCGAATGCGCAGGCGTTGCAAGTTGATTGATGCAACGCGCTGCGTCTTGGGCGCGGTAGCCTAGGGCTATCAAGGCACTGATGGCTTCTTGTTGCGGGTCTGTTGATTTTGCATTTAAATTAAAATGATGAGACGAATTTTCAGAAAATTTATCGCGCATTTCAACTAATAAACGCTCGGCGGTGCGTTTGCCTATGCCGGGAATTTTGGTTAATTGTGCAATGTCTTGATTGTGAATATGTTGCATTAGTTCTTGTGCATTCATGCCGGATAAAATCGCTAGTCCCATTTTGGGGCCTATACCACTGGTTTTTATGATTTGACGAAAGACACTGCGGTGATCAGGATCATGAAAGCCATATAAAGCTTGCACGTCTCGCGCACTACAAAGTGTGTATATAACGTTACTTTTTGATTTATCGAGGTAATTGATAAAATGTGGTCATAGGCACTTGCACTTCATAACCTATACCTTGTAAATCAATTAACACATTAGGTGGTCTGTTTTTCAAGTAAGATTCCGGTTAAGCGGCTAATCATTAGATTCTCCATCCTTTTTGTGTGAAAATGACATAAAGCGCAAGCCAAGGCATCACTCGACTTGCGGTTTTTTATTTAAATGCAGTATATGCATAACCATGGTTTGAACTTGGTTTTTTTCAGCTTGACCATAACCGACTATCGCTTGTCTCAATTTTTCGTGCACAGATCGGCAACAGGTAATTGATGAAGGCCATGGTACTATTCGAAGCCCCGCGCGCTTGACCTAATTTTAAAGCTGAATTAGGATTTTTGGCTTATAAAAAGACAAGATCTACAGTAATGATGGTTGGTTGATATTGTTTAATAATTTATTTGCATATTAGTAAAAATGCGCTCTAAACGCTGAGCTCAAATCGCCGGTGTCTAATTTAATAACACCGCTGGCAATATAATGCGGTTGGTGTTTGATGATTTCAATAATGCCAAAACCTGTTTTGCGTGACCGGGGATTGATGCCCATAATGCGGCGCAATAACTATAGTCCTTTATAATCGCCACCAAGCCTGATAAAACCTACTGATAACTCTGCATCCGGAATATCTGCATTCGTGTACACATTTTGCAACGTCATCAAGATCTTCTAGTTTATCAATTAAAGCTAAAATCTTTTTACCCGTTTCTCATCAACGCTTGCGTGTAGGTTTGGTAAAAATGTAATTTCGGCCACTTCGGCATTAATTTTTTATTTTGCATAAAATCTTTCGATGGCGTAAAATCTTCAAGCGCGGTGCGAACATCATAGGTACCATCATCCATAGTCTGCATATCTTGAGCACCGGATTCTAATGCGGCCTCAACGATCTGATCTTCATTATAGGTATTAGCAAAAATTAATTGACCGATTTGATTAAACAAATAAGCCACCCATCATTCGTACCTAAATTACCACCGGATTTTAGTTAAACATGACGCACTTCGCCTACGGTGCGATTGCGATTATCCGTTAAACATTCTATATATACTGCAACACCGCTGGGGCCGTAACCTTCATAAGTAATTTCTTCATATGCGCATTGTCTTCACCGCCAGCGCCGCTTACCGCACGCGTAATAATGTCTTTAGACATATTCGCTGTAAACGCTTTATCCATCGCTAAACGTAGGCGTGGATTACTATCTCATTACCGCCACCCTAGCGCGCAGCCGTCGTGATTTCGCGAATTAATTTAGTAAATAATTTCCGCGTTTTGCATCTTGGGCATTTTTACGATGCTAATATTTGCCCATTTACTATGTCCGGCCATCTTTTTTAATCCTTACTTGAATACCGAGTTCACGTAATTGTTCATCAGGTGCACTTGCACTCTGATGCACCTGCGCACTCGATGAACAATTACGTGAACTCGGTATTCAAGTAAGGATTAAAAAAGATGGCCGGACATAGTAAATGGGCAAATATTCAGCATCAAAAAATGCCCAAGATGCAAAACGCGGAAAATTATTTACTAAATTAATTCGCGAAATCACGACGGCTGCGCGCATGGGTGGCGGTGATGAAGAATAGTAATCCACGCCTACGTTTAGCGATGGATAAAGCGTTTACAGCGAATATGTCTAAAGACATTATTACGCGTGCGGTTAAACGCGGCGCTGGCGGTGAAGACGATGCGCATATGGAAGAAATTACTTATGAAGGTTACGGCCCCGGCGGTGTTGCAGTATATATAGAATGTTTAACGGATAATCGCAATCGCACCGTAGGCGAAGTGCGTCATGCTTTAACTAAATCCGGTGGTAATTTAGGTACCGATGGATCGGTGGCTTATTTGTTTAATCAAATCGGTCAATTAATTTTTGCTAATACCTATAATGAAGATCAGATCGTTGAGGCCGCATTAGAATCCGGTGCTCAAGATGTGCAGACTATGGATGATGGTACCTATGATGTTCGCACCGCGCTTGAAGATTTTACGGCCGTCAAAGATTTTATGCAAAATAAAAAATTAATGCCCGAAGTGGCCGAAATTACATTTTTACCAAACCTACACGCAAGCGTTGATGCAGAAACGGGTAAAAAGATTTTAGCTTTAATTGATAAACTAGAAGATCTTGATGACGTGCAAAATGTGTACACGAATGCAGATATTCCGGATGAGAGTTATCAGTAGGTTTTATCAGGCTTGGTGGCGATTTAAAGGACTATAACTATGCACCGCATTATGGGCATCGATCCCGGGTCACGCAAAACAGGTTTTGGCATTATTGAAATCATCAAACACCAACCGCATTATATTGCCAGCGGTGTTATTAAATTAGACACCGGCGATTTAGCTCAGCGTTTAGAGCGCATTTTTACTGATCTGCAAATAATTATTAAACAATATCAACCAACCATCGTTGCTGTTGAACAAGTCTTTATGGCCAAAAATCCTAATTCAGCTTTAAAATTAGGTCAAGCGCGCGGGGCTGCGATCACTGCCGTGGCTATTCATCAATTACCTGTTGCCGAATATGCTGCACGAAAAATTAAACAAGCGATAGTCGGTTATGGTCAAGCTGAAAAAAACCAAGTTCAAACCATGGTTATGCATATACTGCATTTAAATAAAAAACCAAGTCGATGCCAGTGATGCCTTGGCTTGCGCTTTATGTCATTTTCACACAAAAGGATCGATCCTATGATTAGCCGCTTAACCGGAATCTTACTTGAAAAACAACCACCTAATGTGTTAATTGATTTACAAGGTATAGGTTATGAAGTGCAAGTGCCTATGACCACATTTTATCAATTACCTGAACTCAATCAAAAAGTAACGTTATATACACACTTTGTAGTGCGCGAAGACGTGCAAGCTTTATATGGCTTTCATGATCCTGATTACCGCAGTGTCTTTCGTCAAATCATAAAAACCAGTGGTATAGCCCGAAAATGGGACTAGCGATTTTATCCGGCATGAATGCACAAGAACTAATGCAACATATTCACAATCAAGACATTGCACAATTAACCAAAATTCCCGGCATAGGCAAACGCACCGCCGAGCGTTTATTAGTTGAAATGCGCGATAAATTTTCTGAAAATTCGTCTCATCATTTTAATTTAAATGCAAAATCAACAGACCCGCAACAAGAAGCCATCAGTGCGCTTTATAGCCCTGAAGGCTACCGCGCCCAAGACGCAGCGCGTTGCATCAATCAACTTGCAACGCCTGCGCATTCGAGTCAAGATTTAATTAGGTTAGCACTACAGCAGTTATAACACTTAAAACACGCCTTTAAGATTTAAATAAGGACCATTAAAGCTCACAGCAAAAGTTTCGGCTGAGCCTTTAGTGGCGGTAATATCACCGGCTGCATTATCGTAATAATCAAATAAATAACCCAATTCTATGCCAAGATTAGTATCATCTTGATTATCAAAAAACACATAATCAATACCTAAATTAGCACGAAGACTGGCAACGGCTTATCGCGATTATCTTCTACAGTAACCTCAGTTGCAAGAAGTGATGAAACATCGAGTGTGCCCAGGTAATAACCCAGAGAGCCACCGCCAACTATCCCAAAACCTTGGCCAAAATCATAACGGTGTTCGGTCCTTATAGCAACACGTAAGCCCCAACCACTATAATCACTGTTGTTTTTTTCAAATTCTGCATCATCAGGAGTGGTCACATATTTGATGTGTTGGGTGAAATCAAGGTAAGAGGCACCACCTGCAAAACGCATTTGCATATAATCACCCACATCAATAAATTGGCTGATCATCAAATCATAGGCATTCAAATCATAACTCAGCGTTCCCTTCACGCTCTCGGGTGCACCCACTACGGTGATGTCATCATCATGGGTAAGATGATCATTGGTACTTACTTCACGGTAATAAAACTCTATGGCATTGGCCGTGTCGGGTAAAAGATAACCCAGAGAGGCATCGATACCAAATTCATAATCTGGATCAAAATTAACCACACTGATCGCATCGACCGATGAATTTTCTTCCAGGCCAAAACTTTGATCATCAACAGAAGTAGGCACCACATAAATCGTACCGATAGAAGCGGTGATCCCACCTTCAAATACAGGGACGGTAACCATTTCTTTCTTACCACTTTCGTTTTTGTTTGTAGTTTTCTAAAAGGCCAAGCATCCTGAGCAAGCCATTGATCTTGCCATTTGTTTTGCAGAATCCTTGGGTTGGCGCTATAAAAAAGCAGGTAATTCGTCCACGCGTGGGGTCGACTTTTATGCGCATCTAATGCAAGGGGTGGGTGCATGCTTTCGGAAGTTTGGTCTACACCCAGGAATGGTGAACTACATGCGCAACAAATTCGGCGTAGAGTAGGACTCTGCATACATTTGATAGGAGCGCATCATGAAACACGACATTAAATATCATTTTACCTTGGTGTTATCTGGCGTGGATGAAAATACACCTGGACTAGAAATACGGTATTATTTGCTGCAGGCTGTGATTAGTCAGGCCTGAGTTTATTTTAGAAATAACGTGGTTTTTCTAGAATTTGATAAATCAGGAGTAAGCCTCCAGCAAGCAATTATTTCTGCCATTAAAGCGATAGAATTAGCAGGTATAGGTGCAAAGGTTAATCATATTGAAGGTGCGTTGGCTACGCTCTCGGAAGATCTTACAACGTGCACAATATACTAAAACAAGCGGTTTCTTTCATTTATTAAGGGTAAACGTGGACAGGGTGATTTTCCTGTACCTATTGCAGGCATTCAGAGTGCATCGCCCTTGTGGCGCTGGGTGGATGTGGTGCAATGGTTATATAAAAACCATAAGTTAACGGACAATAAATTATTAGTGGATGCGCAAGCCGTAGACGATATCAATGGTGCACTTGAATTACGAGATGTCACAAAACGAGAAAAACGAGAAATACTATTACAAGAGTTACTGCGGATTTAACTTTATTAAGATTCAGGATATACTCATGGAGTATTTCGCATGGAAAGCTTATGATTTGATAAACAGGATCGTCTTATCAGTGAGACCCTCACCCCTGTTGAAGACACGCTCGAGAAAACCTTGCGTCCACAAAAATTAGTGGATTATATTGGGCAAGCTACCGTGCGTGAGCAAATGCAGATTTTTGTATCCATGCGGCCGGTGGTCGTAATGATGCGCTGGATCATTGCCTTATTTTTGGCCCGCCGGGGTTGGGTAAAACAACTTTATCGCATATTATTGCCCATGAAATGGGTGTTAATTTAAAACAAACTTCTGGACCTGCTCTCAGAAAAAGCAGGGGATTTGGCGGCGTGACTTACTAATCTTCAGCCACATGACTTGCTATTTATTGATGAAATCCATAGACTAAGCCCGGCGCATTGAAGAAGATTTATATCCCGCGATGGAAGATTATCAGCTGGATATTATTATCGGTGAAGGACCTAGCGCACGATCCATTAAACTGGAACTAGCACCTTTTACTTTGGTCGGTGCAACAACCGGCGCCGGATCATTAACTTCACCTTTGCGTGATCGCTTTGGTATTGTGCAACGTTTGGAATTTATAATACTTCGGAGCTCACACAAATCGTGACGCGTTCCGCTCAGATTTTGAATATTCCGATAGACGCCAGCGGAAGCACATGAAATTGCGCGCGAGATCCCGTGGTACGCCCCGGGTTGCGAATCGTTTATTACGCCGTGTACGTGATTATGCACAAATCAAAGGTAATGGTATGATTGATAAAACCATCGCCGACCAAGCGCTGGCTTTATTAGTGGTGGATCACTGTGGCTTTGATACCATGGACCAAAAGTTATTATTAGCTATTATTAATAAATTTGACGGTGGGCCCGTAGGGCTTGATAGTTTAGCGGCCTCAATCGGTGAAGTACGCGAAACCGATCGAGGATGTAATAGAGCCGTTTTTAATACAGCAGGGCTTTATGATGCGAACAGCGCGTGGGCGTGTCGCAACGAGTTTAGCGTATCAGCATTTTGGATTGAAGCAAAAAAACAACGAATCATTATTTTAAGGAGCCGGTCGTGACAGCAGAACTTTCATTGTGGAGTTTATTTTGGCAAGCAAGCTTTTTAGTGCAGATGGTGATGTTAATATTGATCATATTATCTGTGGCCTCATGGACCTTAATTTTTCAACGCAATAGCTTATTAAACCGCGCCCAACAACAGGTGACAAGTTTCACCAAAAAGTTTTGGTCGGATACAGATTTAAATGTGCTCTATCAAGAAGTGGGCAGTGGTCATGGTAAACCACAAGGCTTAGCCAATGTATTTTATCATGGCTTGAAAGAGTTCATTCGTCTTAATCAACGTAAAGAATTAGACCCGAAATATTATTTTACAAGGTGCACAACGCGCGATGCGTATCGTTGCATCTAAAGAATATGATGAACTGCAAAAAAATGTTAGTCGTTTTAGCGACCATCGGCTCAGTGAGTCCTTATATTGGTCTATTTCGTACATCTTAGGGTATTATGCACACCTTTGTAACCCTAGGATCTGTACAACAAGCAACCTTAGCCATGGTACATCCACCCATCAGCAGAAGCGTTAGTGGCTACTGCGATGGGTGTCTTTGAGTCGATACCTGCAGTTATTGCTTATAATAGTTTTTCACAGCGCATAGGTGAGATAAATACACTATCTACGGTTTCACGAAGAATTGATTAATATTTTACAACGTCAAGTACAAGCTTAAGGTATCTTATGCAACAAGATTATTATAATAATTCCTCGCTCAATCAACCCATGGCAGAATTAATATCGTCCCTTATGTGGATGTGATGTTGGTATTATTGATTATTTTCATGGTCACAGCCCCCGGACTAACGCAAGGTGTTATCGTTGATTTTACCTGAATCCAGCGCGCAAGTGCTAGAAGAACAAGAAATGCCGCCGATTATAGTGACGGTTGATGCCGTGGGTAATTATTTTTTAAATATTCATGCGAAACCCACAACGCCGATGGCCCAGTGAATTAAGCAAACAAGTGGCCCTTTTTGAGCTTGAAAAAACACCGCATCGACCGGTATTAGTCCGTGGTGATAATCAAGTGGATTACTTAAAAGACGTACCCGCAATGGTTTTCTTACAACATGCAGGTGCGCAAAGCGTAGGCTTAGTCAGCAGATACAGATGGAACGGGAGTCCCATGAAACCGCTGGCACCGGATTATAAGCGCGCTATTCATTGGGCCTTGGGCTTACATCTTGGTATCGTTGTCATGATGTTTCTGGAAATTGATTTTCCTTGGCAAAATGAAAAGCCATCTATCACTTATGCGGTACAAAATGCAGAAAATCCCATACCCGTATCGCAGGCCTCGCTTGATGCCCAGCAAAAATTACAACAAGAAAAACAACGTCAAATTGAAGCCGCACGTTTAGCAGAACTTGAAATTCGGCAGAAGCTGCTCGCTTAGCAGAAATTGGAGAAAAACGTGAAGAGGCTATTAAACAAGCTGAACTCGCTCCGAAGCGGCTAAAAAGCGGAAGCTGTCAACAACAGAGTTGGCCAAAACAACAGGAAGCAGTAAAACAAGAACAAGCGGCAAAACAAGCTGAATTAGCCAAACAAGCAGAAGCGGCAAAACAAGCAGAGCTAGCCAAACAAGCAGAAGCGGCAAAACAACAACAGTTATTAGCTGAACAAGCAGCGATTAATGCACAACAACAAGCACAACTTCAACAAGCTATCTTAAGTGAAGTGCAACGTTATACCCTGATGGTTAAACAAAAAGTCATGCAAAATTGGTTAGTGCAACAAGGCTATGCAGGTTTAAGTACAGAATTACATGTGCGCATAGCACCCAGTGGTAATGTATTAGATGTACAAATTATTAAAAAAAGCGGCAATGATGCCTTAGATCGCTCAGCAGTTTCAGCAGTACAACGGGCATCTCCTTTACCAGTGCCCACCGACCCGGCGGTATTTGAATCTTTCCGCGAAATTCGGCTAATATTAAGACCTGAAGATGTATTAGGCTAAAACAATAGAGGATGACTTATGTTAAAACGTATTATTAGTTTATTTATATTATTCTATTTACCTCTTGCGCATGCTTATTTGGAAATTGAAATTACCCAAGGCATCGATGCGGCCATGCCCATAGCCGTCGTTCCTTTTGAAGGTGCGCAAAGTTTGCCCAAGGATTTAAATGTGAGCGCCATAATCCATGCTGATTTACAACGCAGTGGCGAATTTAAATTATTTTCCGTAAAAGACATGGCGCAAAAACCCGCGCAGGCCAGCCAAGTAGAATTTGCGTATTGGCGCAATTTAGGACAGCAAGCCCTAGTCGTCGGTGAAGTCAAGCCTATGACCGATAATCGTTATCAAGTACGTTTTTCTTTATTGGACATATTCGCGCAAACGGGAGCTACACCGCCGCTGCCGTTATTAACCCAAGAATTTGTAGTGGATATGCGAGAATTACGTCACTTAGGACATCATATTAGCGATTTAATTTATCAAAAATTAACAGGTTTCCCTGGTGCATTTTCAACCCGCATTGCGTATATTTCACTCAATTGGCATAACGGCAAACCCGGTCAATACCGTTTAGAAGTCGCTGATGCTGATGGTTATAATCCACAAACCATATTAAAAAGCAGTGAACCCATCATGTCGCCGGCTTGGTCGCCCGATGGTAAACAATTAGCCTATGTTTCTTTTGAAAATCACCGCTCACAAATTTATATAGCTGATGTAGCCACCGGACAACGTGAACGAGTATCCAGTTCTCCAGGCATTAACGGCGCACCCGCCTGGTCACCGGATGGTAAAAAACTTGCTTTAGTGTTATCGAACGGAAATGTGCCAAAAATATTTATTTTAGACTTAAGCAATGATAAACTCACTCAGGTCACAGAAGGTGCTTCGATAGATACAGAACCTTTTTGGTTAGATAGCAATCATTTATTATTTACCTCTAACCGAGGTGGACAGCCGCAGATTTATAAAGTAAACCTCGGTAATAAAAAAGTGGAGCGCATTACCTTTACAGGGGAATATAATGCGCGTGCTTCCGTGACACCTAATGGTGAATACATGGTGATGATCCACCGTAACCAAGGTCGGTATCATATTGCTGCGCAAAATTTGCGGAACAATCATATATTGATTTTGACTGAAACGAGCATGGATGAATCGCCTAGTTTAGCGCCCAATGGACGCATGGTTATTTATGGTACCGTTCATAATAATAAACGGGTATTGAGTGCAGTTTCTATCGATGGTCGTGTTAAACTATTAATTCCGACGCAAGAGGGCGATGTGCAAGAGCCGGCTTGGTCACCGAACTTAAGTCATTAATGTAATCAGAAGGAGTGTGCAATGAAGAGTATATGGGTGAAATTAACGGTTTTGGCTTTAGTATCCGCGGTGATGGTAGGCTGTAGCAAACCCAAGAAAAAAGATGAAATGGAAGGGCAAATGATTGAAGAGCCTACTGCTGTCAGTGGTGCAGGTGCTTATGGTACTTTCACCGGTGGTGAGTTAACAGCTGAAGAAGCAGAAGCTTTGCGTCAACAACGGGTATTTTATTTTATGTATGATTCAAGCAGCATACCGCCTGAAGATTTACGTGCGATAGAAGCCCATGCTTATTATTTAGTACATCATCCTAATGCACGGGTACGTGTTGAAGGGCATACCGATTCTCGCGGTAGCCGTGAATACAATATTGCCTTGGGTGAACGTCGGGCACAAGCAGTTGCACGCGTACTTTATTTAGCGGGCGTTGAAACGCATCAAGTTGCAGTCGTCAGTTATGGTGCAGAAAAACCTGCAGTTCAAGGTATGAATGAAGATGCTTGGCGCTATAACCGTCGTGCAGAAATTGTATACGAGGTAGAATAAATGCAAACATTTCTGCGTGGATTGATAAGTGTCGTAGGTTTGTGTGCAGTATCACTGGCTCAAGCTGAATCCTTACCTTCGCAGCTGGATGTCTTAACTCAGCTCGAAGAAATCCGCGCAGAAATGCAAGCCTTGCGGGGTGAATTAGAAGTCACGCAACATCAAATGTCGCAGTTAGAACAACAACAGCGTGATTTTTATGATGATATCAATCAACGTTTGACGCAGTTATCTCAAGCACCTGCTGCAACAGTTGCAACCATGCCTGTGACACCACCTGTAGTATCTAATACCCCAGCGCCTGGTGCTTATACAGGTTCTGAAGGGTTGCCTGCAGCAGTGTTGGTTAATACACCAGCGCCTGGTGCTTATGCAGGTTCTGAAGGTAGGCCCGCACCAGCAGTTGCGTCGACAGCTGTTACTGTAGACACCACACAAGCCGTTGCTTCTGTCAATGAAGCCGGTAATGATCTAGGTGCTTATCAAGCCGCTTATAATTTATTACAAAATAAACAATACCCAGAAGCAATTGCTGCCTTTAATACTTATTTAAACAGCTACCCACAAGGTGATTATGCGGCCAATGTCGATTATTGGTTAGGCGAAGTATATTTAATACAACATCAATACCCACAAGCTGAACAAGCGTTTTCTCAGGTGATTAATAAATATCCCGGTCATCAAAAATCAGCAGATGCTTTGTTAAAATTAGGTTATGTCTACGAAGCCTCAGGGGATGCGCCCAAAGCATTAATGACTTTTGAGCAAGTGCAACAAAAATATCCCAATACTGCCGTCGCGCAATTAGCCAATGCTAAGGCTACACAGCTTAAACAGAAAATTTAATGTTGCGGATCAGTGAAATTTTTTACTCGCTGCAAGGTGAAACCCGAACCGTTGGTTTACCCACAGTTTTTGTTCGCTTAACCGGCTGCCCTTTACGTTGTCAATATTGTGATACGGCCTATGCCTTTTCAGGTGGCGTTAAAATGTCACAAGACCAAGTGCTCGCACAAGTCGCACAGTATAAACCCCGTTATGTCACAGTCACTGGCGGTGAACCGCTCGCACAAAAAGCTTGTTTACCTTTATTAACAGCACTCTGTTGCCAAGATTATAACGTATCCCTAGAAACCAGCGGCGCTATCGATGTCAGCGAAGTTGATCCACGCGTTGTTAAAATTTTAGATTTAAAAACCCCGGCCTCGGGTGAAGTCGATAAAAACTTATATGAAAATATTAATTTTTTAAATCCGCAAGATCAAATTAAATTTGTCATATGCAATCAAGCCGATTATGAATGGGCCAAACAAAAATTATCAGAATACCAATTAGCAAATCATTTTGAAATCTTATTCTCCCCAAGCCACGAGCAATTATCTCCAAAAAACTTAGCACTATGGATAATAGAAGACAATCTACCCGTTAGAATGCAAATCCAACTACATAAATACATCTGGGGCGATGAACGAGGGCGGTGAAAAATCTCTAACTCATCTCTGGCGCAAATATTTTTTCACTGCCAGGCGATTTTACTATTTCATCTATTTCTTTTAATACAGCAATAAATCTTCCATTTTATTTAAAGGCCATGCATTTGGGCCATCACTTAATGCTTTTTCAGGATCAGGATGTGTTTCCATAAATAAGCCCGAAACACCTGCAGCCACGGCCGCACGCGCCAATACGGGAACAAATTCTCGCTGACCACCGGAAGTTGTCCCTTGACCACCAGGTAATTGCACAGAATGTGTTGCATCAAATACCACAGGACAACCGGTTTCTCGTATAACGGCAAGCGAACGCATATCAGAAACTAAATTATTGTAACCAAAAGAAACACCTCGTTCACAAACCATAATTTGATGATTGCCTGTTTCTTTCGCTTTTTCAACCACGTTCTTCATATCCCAGGCGCTAAAAATTGACCTTTTTTAATGTTGACCGGCAAACCCTGCTGCACACATTTTGAATAAAATTGGTTTGTCGACATAAAAATGCCGGCGTTTGCAATACATCCACCACACTTGCAACTTCTTCTAAGGGTGTATCTTCATGCACATCTGTTAATACTGGCACCCCAATTTCTTCTTTTACCTTTGCTAAAATCCGTAAGCCTCTTCTATGCCCAAGCCACGATAACTTTCATGTGAGGTACGATTGGCTTTATCAAAAGAAGATTTATAAATAAAAGGAATACCTAATGACTGCGTCATTTCTTTCATATTCCCGCGGTTTCTATCGCCAATTGTTCACTTTCAATGACACAAGGTCCTGCAATTAAAAAAAAAGGTTTTCTAACCACTTTAAAATCACATAATTTCATGTTTTACACCTTCAGCATGATTTTGCTGCTTTTGATATTGCATGCCGCTTGAATAAAGCAATTAAATAAAGGATGACCATCGCGCGGTGTGGAAGTAAATTCAGGATGAAATTGACAAGCCATAAACCAAGGATGATCAGGTAATTCTATCATTTCAACCAAATGACCATCTTTTGAATAAGCACTGAAACTTTAAACCAGATTCTTCTAAGCGTGGCAATAATTGTATTCACTTCATAACGATGACGATGACGTTCAATAATCACATCTTTACCATAAATTTTTGCAGCTTTAGTACCAGACACTAATTCTGCCATTTGTGCACCTAAACGCATCGTGCCACCTATATCAGATTTGTTCTTTGCGTGTTTCTTGCTTGCCTTTTTTATCTGTCCATTCTGTGACTAAAGCAATAACAGGATAAGGTGTTTTGCGTTAAATTCCGTGCTGTTGGCATCGTGCATTTCGCTTTATGACGTGCAAATTCAATCACCGCAATTTGCATACCTAAACAAATACCTAAATAAGGAATTTGTTGTTCACTTGCATATTGCGCCGCTATAATTTTCCTTCAACACCGCGTTTACCAAATCCACCAGGAACTAAAATAGCATCCATTTTTTAAAAATTAGTCCTTGTTGTTCTATTTCTTCAGAATCCATATATTCAATTTCAACGCGAGTTTCGCGTATGAATGCCCGCATGGAATCAATGCTTCATTTAAGGATTTATAAGAATCTGTAAGATCCACATATTTACCCACCATGCCAATATTCACTTGAGTATGTGGGATTCTGTTAAACCTTCAACCACGCGTTTCCATTCTTTTAAATCTGCAGGTGGGCTTTAAGTCTTAATTTTTCTACCACAATCTCATCTAACCCTTGAGCATGAAATCTCTGGGAATTTGATAAATAGTATCAACATCGTAAGAAGAAATCACCGCTTCTTCTTCTACGTTGGTAAACAAGGCAATTTTTTGACGCGCATATCGGGCAAGGGTTGTTTGAGCGACAAATCAAAATATCGGGCTGAATACCAATGGAACGTAATTCTTTGACCGAATGTTGCGTGGGTTTGGTTTTAATTTCACCCGCAGTTGCAATATAAGGAACTAAGGTTAAATGAATAAATAAAGTTTTTTGACGGCCACATTCCATACGCATTTGTCGAATGGCTTCTAAAAAGGGTAAGGATTCAATATCGCCGACCGTTCCGCCAATTTCAACCAAGGCCATATCAGCATCTTTTGCACCCGTTTAATGCAGCGTTTAATTTCATCGGTAATATGGGGAATCACTTGAACGGTACCGCCCAAGATAATCTCCTCGACGTTCTTTGCAATATTTCTGCATAAACCTGTCCCGTGGTGAAATTATTATTTTAGTAACAGGTCTGCGTACAAAACGTTCATAATGACCAAATCTAAATCAGTTTCAGCGCCATCTTCGGTGACAAAGACTTCCCCATGTTGAAATGGGTTCATGGTGCCAGGATCAACATTGATGTAGGGGTCTAATTTAATTAAATTGACTTTTAAACCTCGAGATTCCAAAATAGCGCCTAAAGATGCGGCAGCAATCCCTTTCCCTAACGAAGAAACCACACCACCTGTCACAAATATATATCGCGTCATGGCCCGATCCCCGA
Organism: uncultured Gammaproteobacteria bacterium; assembly: GCA_963798975.1. Taxonomy (GTDB): domain Bacteria; phylum Pseudomonadota; class Gammaproteobacteria; order JABCZS01; family JABCZS01; genus JABCZS01. The sequence continues at coordinate 143,413 of CAWCVU010000006.1, read as the reverse complement.
TCTGTAGTGTGGTGAAAAAAATAAGAACTGACGGGATAATAGTATACCAAGCGCAAGCAGGGAATTCAATGTGTTGTATATTGCTGCAACGGGCTGTGGTTTTGGATCACCTGGCCTAGTTCTTGTTCATGCACGTCACCTTGAATTTCATAGTGTAAGTTTAAAGAATAAAGCCAGCTAGAACAGTCGGGTATGGCTATTTTAAGGTTTTTATCTTGAAGATAAACTAGGGCATGTGCCAGTAGTACGTCTGCACCGATGAGCATGGTCATTACACTGGCAGCAGGGCCTTCTTTAGCCATAAACCATAATAGACCAACACCCAAAGCAGCTGCGCCTAATACTTTTGTTAAAGGCTTAAGATAAGGAGGATGATCCGCTTCATCTTCGAAATCACCAACCGGTTCTGCTGGGGCTTTTCCTGAGATAGAGCTAAGTATTTGCCCCAAGCCCATCAAAGAACCCGCGAGCAGGCCATAATCCAAACCATTTAGAGTATGTTGTTTTTTATAAACATAGTTTACTTCTTTGACCACTAAAGCAACCAGGCCCAAAGTTAAAGAAACTCGCGCTGCGCCCATAAAAAAATAGTATTGAAACGCCGTCACTTTGATCTCCTGCCTGCAAGTAAGATAATTTGAATACTAGTGGGCGGTTAACCAAAGTCAAATATGAGCTTTATATTAAACTAGACTGCCAGGCCTATTCCCAGATAAAATAAAAAAACTTTTTTATAGCCAAGGAGTTAACATGTTAAAGGTTGAACGCGTTTTTGCGCAAGAAATTCTAGATTCTCGCGGTAATCCAACTGTGGCAGCGCAACTGACTGTATCTGGACATACGGGCTATGAAGAGTACCTTCGGGTGCCTCAGTCGGTACACGGGAAGCTTTTTCCTGCTATCATGATCCTAAACGTTATCTGGGTAAAGGCGTACTTCGCGCTGTGAATCATGTCAATGAAGCCATAGCCAATGCCATTACCGGTAAAGACTTTATTGATCAACAACAATTTGATCATTTTTTATTAGAACTTGATGGCACGGAAAATAAAAGCCGTTTAGGTGCAAATGCGATCTTGGCAGTGTCTATGGCCTTTGCAGTCGCCAGTGCTAAAGCACGGCAACAACCTTTATATACCAGCATCCGCATGCAAAAACACTATACCTTACCGCTGCCGATGATGAATATTATCAATGGCGGTGCACACGCTGATAATAATGTTGATATCCAAGAATTTATGATCATGCCCCTAGGCGCACCCACTTTTAGTGAAGCCCTGCGTTATGGCACTGAAGTATTTCATGTCTTAAAAAGTGTATTAAAGAAAAAAGGTTTAAACACTTCTGTCGGTGATGAAGGCGGCTTTGCACCTAATCTGCCTGCCAATGTAGCCGCTATCGAGATTATTTTAATGGCCATAGAACAAGCCGGATTTAAACCCGGACAAGATATCGCCCTGGCTTTAGATGTGGCTAGCTCGGAATTTTATCGAGATGGTTTTTATCACCTAGAAGCAGAGGATAAAAAACTAGATGCCCAAGGTTTAACCACGCTTTTAGCAAAATGGGTTGATGATTATCCCATTATCAGCATCGAAGATGGTATGGCGGAACAAGATTGGGCCGGTTGGAAGTTATTAAGCCAAACCTTAGGCTCAAAAGTTCAACTCGTCGGTGATGATTTATTTGTGACTAACAGTAAGATACTGCAACAAGGTATCGATCAAAAGATTGCCAATGCCATACTCATTAAACTCAATCAAATCGGTACCTTAACCGAAACCTTGGCTGCCATTGATATGGCCACTCAAGCCGGATATCACAATGTGATCTCTCATCGCTCTGGCGAGACCGAGGACACTTTTATTGCTGATTTAGCTGTAGCCACCAATGCTGGACAAATCAAAACCGGCTCCTTATGCCGCAGCGATAGGGTGGCTAAATACAACCGTTTGTTACAAATAGAAGCGCAATTAGGCAAAAATGGAAGTTTTGCAGGCAAACTTTATCCACCCATTAAGTAACCTTAATAATCACTTAATATACAGATAATATCGCTTTAAGAATTAGGTGATACCATCAAGCCTTGATAACTAAACAACTAACTACTTGACCTAGGTCAAGTAAGTCTGTAAGATAACGCACTTAAGTAAGTTAAATATTTACACTAGCTGAGGGATATATTATGTTTGCAAATAAAGAATCAGGTTCGTCAAGTTCAAATGCACCGAATATCAATTTACCTGAGACCAAAAAAGGCCAAGAAATCAAGAAACTTATTGAAGACTATCAATATGTTAACGACATGCCTGACTGCGCTGAAAAATCCTTTATAAAGCTATACATACATTACAGAATTAAATCAGATTTACCTGATCTTAAAGAGCTCCCGAGCTACCTACTTAGCGAAACTGAAAAAAAAGAGATAGCCGCGAAAGCGCTAAAAAAGTTAACAGGGCAGATATATGCCGAAGGGATAAATAATGGCCCCAAAATTAGGCAATTGCTTGCATCTATATCCAATAAAAGTTCACTAAATGATGGAGAATGGGCAGAATTATTTTTAAATGCTTTAAAAGAAATTCAACCTTTAAATATACCACTGATGACGCATCTACTTGTAGACGCTAAAAATCAAGTCGATTTAACTGATAATCCAGAACTCATTATTTTATTTGGCAATATAGGGGCAGGTAAATCCTCAACCCTACATTATCTCGCTGGCGAAAGTTTTAAGCTGTTGCAAAAAGGGGGCAAGGACCATTTTGAGCCAAATAATGAACATATTAAAGATGAAAGTTTAAAACAAAAATTAAACTCCTCTGCATTTTCTACTAGCCCCTATGCTCATTCAGAAACTCGCGAAATTAATGTGTTAACTATTCAAGAGAATGGAAAGACAATACACATATGTGATACACCAGGATTTAAAGATACAGCAGGCCCGGAAAGAGATATCGCCAATAGTATTCGACTTCAAGAGGTCTCAGCAAAGGCGTCTCGTAAACCTATTATCGTAATCAGCCAATTTGGTGTGGGCGATAGATTAGACATACTCTATGAGATTTTAGACAAAGTAGCAAAAATTATTCCTGGGCTTGGTGATAGTGATAAAAAACTCGCAGGAAAAACCACCTACTTGTTTACTAAATATAATAAAAGTCAACTTGATGGTTTGATAGAGCAACTGGAAGAATTTTGCAAAGAAGCAAGAGTTAAAAACAATCTTTCAGTAGCCATACTTGCAAATGATATGGTTGTGGCAGCAAAGCAAGCACAACAGACAAAATCATACAGTCCAACCTTAAGTTTTGCTACAGATACTAATCTTGCAGAACACCGCACACAATTGCTTGCACACTTAGCAAGCATTGTAGCCATTCCGGCATCAGCGGAAAATACTGAATACGAAATAACCGGCAAAGAAAATACGGCAACCCTAGAAAATCAATTAGAAAAGCAGTTATTTAGTATTAATAAAGCATTGGAAAATAAAAACTACAATTTATTAAAATTCAAAATAGATCAATTAAAGAACCTGAATAAGGCATTAGGTAGAAAATTCCCACTTGTCGATATAACGCTTGTAAAAGCTAAAGAAGCTGTAGCAGCATATATTGAAAAATTAACAGACGAGTTGAATACCAACAAAGATATTATTTTAGCAAATAATTTTGAACTAGATAATGCAGGCGCGATAACAAAATTTACCGATTCAATTAAGGCGCTAGTGAGCTTTGCACCGGATAATACAAATGAATGCATAGCAGATATATATCAAAAACAACAAGAATTGATAGCAAAAATCACAGCTAATACTGATATAGAAACTATTGTTAAAAGTTTCAAAAAAATTGAATTATTATCTGCTTTTGTAGAACACTTTCCAGACAACTCCGGAGCTCAATTAGAAGAATCAAAGACTACTGCAGTGAATGCTGTTAATTCTGCAGTGCGCACACTTATCGCGCAAGCCAAAGAATCTGTTGATAACAACAATCCCATTCAATTTGCAGCACGGCTTAAAAAAGCTAATGATCTCGCCTCTGCGTTTATTGGACAAAATATAATAACCGCACAAACACAAGGTGAATTAGATAGTGCAAAAGACTATTGCAATCAACAAATAGAAACCAGAACCCATGCAACCTTGAAGGCTTTACAAGCAAATGACTTTTCAGACGACGCACATGAACAAGTTCTGAATAGCCTTTAATTTGCTTAATGTGGTTAGTAGCGTCGCAGTAGAGATATACCAATACATGGCGGGCGTGACAGAAGATAAAGTAAGCACTTACAAAGAAGGCATCGAGCTTGCAACTGCAAATTATTTTGAAGTTCTTGATGATGAAATGACTGCGCGGTTAAATGAAAAAGATGAAAGTAGACTCCTAGCTAATTTTCCACTTATTCAAAAGTTATATTTGCAAATGTATAAAATGCGTAAAATTGAAGAAATTTCAGATAATACTAACATCATCTACACTAGACAACTTGAAAATCTAGATAAGCTGATCAATTATTTAGAAAATCGCACACAACTCTTATGGTCAAGAACCCAGGGAAGTGATGTAGCTTTAGCACTAAAAACAGATGCAGATTATAGTATGCTTGCAGATAATTTAACTTTGCTACAAAAGGCAGAGCAATTTAGAAATACATTGCTTAAGAAAAATACAAATATATTTGAAACGCGTATACAGACGATAGTAGCAGCCATAGAAAACATTGAAGTAGACAAAACTAAAAGAAACCCAAAGTTTCTTGCTTTGACTGAGATAAACAATATTGCTAAAGAATGCCAAGTGGCAATTCCTTATTTGGAACCTGTACAACAAGACATCACTAAGCAATTCAACCTTGAAATCAATAAAGCACTAGCAACAATAGAGCAACGTATTCAGGCTTATAGTGACTTAGATAATACACCTGAGGCTTCTATCATTGAAAGCCTTAAAGAGATCAAGGCCATAATAAATGCAGAACAAGAAAACCTAGATTTTAATACGCGTAAAGCCCTCCTTGAAAATTACTTGGAAAAGTTTGCAGCCTTCGGAAAATTGCTATCAAGTACGGCAAAAAAAGTGCAAGGACAGGGCGCATTAACAGCAATACCCACATTCAAACTGTATGCAGAAATTGCTACAGATCTTATAGCAGTCGATCAATTCCAAAATTATGATACTAGCTTTCAACTTAAATCAGATAATTTTAGTACAACACACAAGCAATGTGAACAGATTCTAAACGATATCAATGAGGGTTATTTTAAAGATTCTACGCCATTTAGAAATGGTAAATACATGAAAGTGAATGATGCTTTACAATTATACATAAAAGAGAATTTAATTTTTGCGCAACCGGTAACTGCTGCTCAGATGGGCGCGCATAATGATATCAGTTTAAACTTTTTAAAATTATCATCTCCTTCTGTCAAGGAATTTCTAGAGCAGTTGAATAAGCTCTCACGCATAACAGGAGAAAATAAGTATAAAGAGCAAGCACTGTTGCTTCAAAGGAAAATGATTAAAGAAGTGGTTGTTTTTGCTAATCAATTAAAAAAATATTCAGAACCAGTAGTGGCTAGAAAGCATATGACAGATGTTAATGCAATAATAGCACAGCATTTTACAAACGAGATGCAAACTGAAATAGCACAACAATTGTCAACCTGGGAGAATGATATTGCAGCCAATGAGGTACTCATTCAACAAGAGTTGACTACACATATAAAACAAGATGATATTAAACATTCATCCAATTTTATGTTAAACGCTTACCTTGAATTTAAATTTGATAAAGCAGCCAGGGCAAAAAAAGCCATTGAAGATATTTTATCGTTAAAAATTACTACGTTTTCACAGCAGCTTGACGATAAATTTACATACACTCATGGTAATAAAATTGTTTTGGCAGAGTTAGTAGCCCATTATGCTAATTATAGTGTTTTTGTCAGCAATCTTACAGCTTGCAATAAGATATATAGTGCAAATTATACAAAATTCTTTAGTTCATATGTTGAAGATAATTTTCAAAATACACTGCTCATCGTTCAAGTCAAAAATCTGTTAGATTCAATACAAACGAAATGGCTTGAACCTTTAGATAGACTGAAAAATTTAGCTGGCGCAGCAATCGTTGATCCCATACAGCTGACCTCAGATTATGATCTATTAATAATGTTGCGTGCCGAATATACAAAGGATACTGCAGCCTATGATGCCATGACGACTAATCATCCTACTTTACAAAAGGGTAATTTAGATCAAGCACTAGCAGGTTTAGAAGCCTATTTTGTCACTAAACAAAAGAGAATTGCAGAGTTATTAAGCAAAAAAACAGTTACAGCAGAACTTAAAACATTGATGGACGATTTGTACAAGGTCGAACTTGTCTTGAGTGCTATCAAAAAGAATGGTCATTTAACACAGGTAAGCACTTATCAGCAAATGCAAGATCTATTGCAAACTCATACGAAGTTATGGATACAAGAAGTAGATAAGCCTTTACTGAATAATTCTGAATTGCTAGTTAAATCAAGTCAAAATAGAGATCAAGTTTTCAAAAATATTCATTTAGCAAAAACCGCGTTAAAAAATATGCAAGTTATAATGCAGGGCACTCCTCATATCGATTCATCCTACCTAAATCTTTTAGTCAGTGAAACGCAAAGATGTATTCTAAAGTCTGGTGCTAATGTAAATCGCCTAGCTCTTCAACTTACGAACGCAACATCTATTTTTAAGATGGACGCACAAAATCAAATAAATATTTCAAGAATCTATGACAGTTTACGTGCTGCTAGAGATTATTTGCAAGATGAAACAGAAACTGCCCCGAAAATACAAGCGTATTGCACTGAATTTGAGCAAAAATTAATGCTTGAATTAAGTACAATACATCCGCCGATTCCAAATCAAGATGATTTATTGAAACCCGGTGGCGCAACCAGAGCTGCTAAAGAATTAGCAAAGTATCTTATCGAAATCAAAAGCATCGCTTTTAATATGACTGAAAACGTTCCTGCAGTAAAAGCAATCGTCAACAATAAAATCGATGCGGTTCTAGCTCATTATGGAGAACATTATGCTAAGGTCATTCCTCCTTTATCAAGAGGCTTATTGAAGTTTGGTACCGATCTTAAGAAGCCCCTCGTTGCCAGACGTTTACTCGATGAACATGAACGTTTGCAAGGCCAATTAATCGCTTTACGCAATCAAAAAACAATGTTGGTCGATCGCAATCAAGTAATTAAAGAAGTCGTAGGACCGAGCGCTACAGAAAGAGAAGTCCTAACGAGCGAACTTGATTTGTTTTATAAAAGATATGATGAATTGGTTGCTTCAGGATTAGCAGTTGATGATAACGAAGAGGCAAAAGGCAACTTAGTAACTGCTGCAAAATTAATTAAGGACTCTAGTGACTATCCGGAATATAAAGATAAAATTAGAGAATTACTTGCCCATCTTTGTGCCTATTGGACCTTAGATGAATCGGCAGCCACTTATAAAAGAATGATGAAGGGTGAAGAAGCTACGCATGAGACCTGTAAAGAATACCTTATGCAACCACATGCAGCACAAATTGTAGGGATATTGCGTCTTTTTGGTATGGATCAAACCGATATAAGTTTCTTCAGATTATTGTTCTCTGGAGATACACGTACTTTAGTTGATTATGCGCGAGAAGCAGCAAATACTTTAATGTCAGCCATAACCTCGCTCTCTTTAGTTAGAATGGGTGAGGCTGTAGCGAGTCTGCCTTCAGCAGTGTTTAATGCTGCGAGTAATGTGTTCACAAATAATAACAATGCACAGCCATCAGATAATATATCAAAACTGCAAAACCACTTTGCACAAATCTTAACTGGCGAAGGAAAATCTGTCACCTTGGCGATGATAGCATCGGTGTTTGGTTTAATGGGACATCCGGTCCATTGCGCATGTTACAGTGGGCCGTTAACTGACAGAGATTATGCAAAGTTTTTACCCTTATTTAAAGCCTTTGGTCTTGTGAAAGAGAAGGAAGAAGGCAAAGAAAAAGAAGAAGATACAATTAAGTATAAAACCATTGATGACTTAACAGGGGCTTTGCTTAATCAAGTAATTAATCTTGAAGAAACACTCAGTGATTTGATGCAAAATAAAAAGAAACCTGCACCTAAAGATAAAAAATATGCACAATTACTATTGGATGAAGTGGATAGTTTCTTTACCAAAAATTTCTACGGTGAAGTTTATGAAGAGTCAATAGTCATTAAAAATGATGCGGTTAATGCGCTTATTAAAAAAATGTGGGATGAAAAAGAAAAGGGCAACAAGGAGTTTTTAAACTGGAGAAAGGTAGAACAATCTTCAGAATATAAGGCTTGCCTTAGAGCCTTCCCAGGCTGGGATGATTTGATTTGTGAAGCGGTAAAAAGCATGACTGTGGCGCTTGCAAATTTAGATAAGCACAAATATTACATTGAAACAGATCCTAATTTAAATAGGGAACATCAAGGTGATATTGGTTATCAAGAAGAAGGTGCTGATGACATTCTCTGGGATGTAGATCAAGGTTATTATACAATGTTTGCTTATTACAAAGAGCATAAAAGCGGCAGAGTATCAGCGGAAAAATTAAAAGAACAAATGGGGCTAATTTTTAAATGCGGAAAATTCTCTTACGCTGAAATGCTAAGAGAGCATTATGCACATATAAGAGGCGTCACAGGTACTTTAAAGAATTTTAGCCCACTCAAACAAGCGATGTTGCGTGAAAAGTATGGGGTTAAACAGCAAACCTTAGTGCCCTCTGCTTATGGTGATAAATCAAAACGTTATAAATTTGATCATGCCAATGATGTATTGGTTATTAATCATGCGGACCGTTTTAGAATCTATGCCGAACAACTGCGTGCGAAATTAAGAAACCCTAGTAATGAAGATAATAAACGTGCTGTATTGATGTTCTTTAAATCTGATAAAGAATTAGCGGATTTCTATGATTCAGCTGTGTATAAATCTGATGAATTTAAAGATTTAAGAGATTGTACTGCGATTATCAATACCCAAACCACTTCTGATAAAGACGTAAGGGATGAGTTGGTTAGAGGCGTTGCAACCACCGGTGCAATTACCCTTGCGACCATGCCTTTCTCACGAGGCATAGATTACGAGTGCGTTGATGATGATTTAATTGCCAATGGTGGACTGCATGTTGTAATGACAGAGTTCCCAGACTCGATTGAAGATCAAACCCAAGTAGAAGGTCGTACAGCCAGACAAGCAGCTCCGGGATCTTCCAGTGGTATTTTTACAGATGAAAGACTGCAAGAGCAATTTGGATTGACTGCGCAACAAACAGCTAACTTTCAATCTCCAGAGGGAAAACTAGTAGCCTTTGATCAAATTGCACGTCTTCGCGATAAGAAATCTGATGATGAGTTTAAAAAATTAATGAAAAAAAATGAAGAACTTATTGCAGTGCATAAAGAGTCAAAACAATTTGTAACGGATCTACAACAAGGAAATACCGATAAAGTAAAAGAGTTTTTGCTTAAACAAAACAGAGAACGCTCCGCGCAAGAAATGGCACCTACGGTGTTAATGTTAGATGCTACAGGTTCTATGAGTTCGGTATTTTCAGCAGTAAAATCAACAATAGGTGATATGTTTTCAGAAACAAGAAGAATTTTAGAGGAAAAAGGTTTTGATGTCACTAAATTCTCAATGCAAATTATGGTATACAGAAATTATAATGCATCAAAAATTTATGAGACTTCTCCCGCGGAAACTGATCCTGAGGCATTAAAGGAATTCCTAAAGCCTCTTGAAATGTCTGGTGGTTCCGGAGATACGGAGGCTATGGAAGTCACTTTTGGCAATCTTAATAAACAAATTGAGCGCGATAAAGCTAGCCAAAAACCTATACCAAAACAAGTGATATTGATAGGTGATGTTGCGCCAAATACTAGAGCTGAAACTATCGACCGCAGTAGAGGACATGCTGAATTTTATTTTGACGAGGAAATAGCTAAATTTAAAGCACACGCAATACCTGTTTTTACATTTTATACTAACAGCAGAGCTGTAAATACGTATGTAGAGTGGAACTTTACCAAAATAGCTAAAGAAACAAGAGGGACATGTGGCCCGTTAAATATTGACGATAATGCTACGAAGGCTGAAATGGAGGCTGCAAAAACAGTCCTGCAAGAAGCAATTACTACAAATATTTTAAATAGTATTGATCCAACATTAGGTGCCTACTACGCTGAAGATAGAAAAGCCCATAGACATAAAAAAGAACAGGAAAAATATGCTCCTGCAGCTAATTTAGTTCCAAGCGGCACAACCAACGGCGTATACAATAACAATGCTTATCAAACAGCTAATGGCGATAACAATAACAACAATTATGCTGCTTCAAGCTCAAGCTCAAGCTCAAGCTCAAGCCAAAGCCAAAATTCAACAGGCAATAAAACAATAGCAATTACTAATTAGAGGTATTTACTCATGACTAATCAAGAACTTTTAATATACATTGTGAAGCTTGTTAAAAATTATGAAATACAATTTGTGCCTGTACCTACGGATGATGATGAAGATGAGCCGTACGCAACACCGATGCCTGTTGCAAGCAAAGCATTTATTGATGCAGTCAAGCATTGCAAAAACCTTACTTTATTTAAAGCGGCCTTATTAAAATATAATAGTGACAAAGTTCTGGAAGACGAAGCATTTTATAATTTAATCATGAAAACAATTCGTGATAATTACTTAGTGCTAACTAAAGATCTTGACGTGCTTGTGGCGCCCCAGGATTTGGTTAATGATCTGCTATGGACCACCGATTTATTTAGAGCGCTGGACGAAGAAAACAATAATGACATAATGATACTCCATTCATCCTTAGAAGCAGTCGCCAATCGACCGAAAGCTAGAAATAATTTAAATATTGATGGTAAAATACAACAAGCAGCAGAAGCAGCAAATAAAGATTCTAGCTTGGCATCTAAGTTGTCAAGCTTAGGTCAGTGTAAAACACCCAAAATTTTCAACAGTCGTTTGCTTGCCATTTTGTTCCGTGATTTAAGTGCAACACCAGATGAACTAATCGGATGTGACAAATTTTATGAACAAATTATAACCCTTATTATTGAAAGTAATGATTTTAATTTTAAAGAAATACATCCCAGATTAGTGTATAAATCTCTTGTTAATACAGCCAAGCTAAGAAGAGAATTAGATAAAACATTAAGTAATTCACATGGTTCTTTTATCACAGAGTTAAAGCTAATCTGTAAGCTTTTCGGCCTGCCAGAAAAAATCGTTTATGATCTGTTTACAACAAATAAAGAACCCTCGTTTGATGTTTTTGCAAAAGCTGTGGCTGATGTCAAGCGATTAGTCGTTGTAGATAAAACTGTTATAGTTGCAGCAGCGGTTCAAGTGCAACCCGTAATGGACCAAGGTGCACAAGCATCAAAGGATGCAGAAGCTGAGATCGGTTTAAAGAATGCGCAATCGGAAATTGATGTGGCTAATGATAAGTTTGTCCAGTCGCTAATAGACGGGTATATAAAATATTGTATAGATAAGAGTGGAGAAGCATTAGTTCAACTTTCATCTGGTGCAAAATCTACCATAAGTTCCATGAAATCTATGTTGTTTTCATCTCCATCATCCTCATCATCCTCATCATCCTCATCATCCTTAGCTCATCTTGGATATTTTTCTAATAACAAAAGAGCATTAGCAAATAAAATAAATCCATTTCGTGCGCCGCTTAATGAGCTTAAGTTGCCACGATTCACTCCTCTACAAAAACAAGAGGCTGTTCTTGAGTTTTTCAAATACGTGATGCAAAGATATAATGATGATACAGACGATAGATTATATATAGCTATAGTGGATAATATTAAAGAAAAGGAATATCTTGATAGAACACATATTATTAATGGCCAAAATCAAGAGACGCTTCGGCGGGATATCCTTAACTTTTTATTTGATAACCTTAATGAAATTCAGCCTATATCTGATCTCAACAAATATGTGCAAAGGCTTACTTCGTTAATGCAATTCTTTCCTGAAATAAAATTAAAGCATATATTAGATAATGAAGGATTCAAAAAAATATTTGTAGAAAAGCATTTGAGTGCAAATCTGAAAAATGGCGCTCATATTGATAACAATATATTTCCAATGATTTGTTCATTAATGATTGATTATTGCATTACAAATATAGATTCTAAGCTTATTACTTTTCATACATTATTTGTTATGGGTGCTGTTACTAATGGTGATAAAGAGAGAATTAAAGCCACAGTGAAAGGGCAAGTGAAAGCCAGCTTATTTAAATTAACTGATAAGCATTTTAATTATAAAGAGGCAAAGATTTTATTAGATCTATTTAAATTATTTTCTAGCCTGTTTGGTATAGAGCTTAAAGACCTAGAGGAATCACTTGGTGAAAAGTCAAAATCTAAGGCAAGGGACACATTTGATAAAATTGTTGCAGCAGTTGATATAGTAGAGGAACCTATAAGACAGGCAGAACTTACCAAACAAGTAGAGAGACTGCGTGTGCAAGAAGAAGCTAAGCTTAAGCTACAAGAGGAAAAACTTAAGCAAGAAGAAGAAGAAAAGCAAAAAGCTCTACATGCTGAGCAGATACGTAAAGCAGTGAAGCTTAATGAACAAATTCAACTGCAGCAACAGTGGAAACAGGAGCAAGACCAACTGCTACAACAGCAGCATGAACTCCAACAGCAGCAGGATTTGCAACAGCAGCAGAATCTGCTAAAGTCACAGTCACAGTCACAGTCACAGTCACAGTCACAGTCACAGTCACAGTCACAGTCACAGTCACAGTCACAGTCACAGTCACAGTCACAGTCACAGTCACAGAAACATGCAAATAAATCTAGAGATTCTCGCTATCCTGATGATGATTCTTATATTCCATCTTCACAATATATAGAAGTATCAAGAGTGTTTGATATGCCCGGTGAATTCGTATTTATTAACAATAACAATAACAATAACAATAACAATAACATTAGCAACAGCAATAATAAAGAGAGTGATACTTCGCGCTCTATCACTGCAGGATTAACAAATGCCCTTTCATCTGCTACTACTGGTGCAATGTATGCAATTGGTGCTGGAGCTAGCGCTGGAGTAGGTACTGCTGCAATGGTTTCGAATATATTTCTTGGGGCTAACAAAACTGCTGGTCGTACTCCTGTTAATGATGATGCCGTATTTGGGGATGAGTTCACTGATAATAAGGCAACACCAAAGAAGCAGAATGCGACTCCTGTATATAATCATCAACAACGCACTAAAATGATGCAATCTTTAGATGATGTTGAGTTACAGGAATTTGAATCTAAAACTAATGCTAACGGTAATTCGGGTGGTAATGGTCGTAATTCTCCAACGAATTAGTGATTATATACCCGTTGTGCTTCAAAATGCGAACTATGACGGGTTTTGCATCTTGAAGTACGATTGGTATAGAACATAACTTCATGGCATCAAGGCAGGCTATCACCCCAGTTTAACTTACGGGATTTTTTATATCTCTCTTTATCTTTTTGACTGATAATTTTTTTTTCAACTTGGCCCTTAGTGCATAAAGTAAATTCAACAAAGCCTTTATGGATCTGAGGTTTTGTGATGATTCTGTTATTTGGCGTAAAATGATCCTTGGGGGAGGCGATTAAATACGAAAACTTTTCATCTTCGTAACTCAATTCACCGCCTTTTAATTGCCGATGCAATTTGCTGCGTTGCACGCGAGCGGGGAAGTGGCACCAATCATTATCTTTTAGCGGACAGGGCAGGGCATTAGGGCAGGGCGCTAAAATATGTGCTTGCTGCGCAATTAACAAATCGCGTGCTTTGATTATACGTTCATACCCCTGCGGTGTGCCTGGTTCGATAATTATCAATAATTTTTCACAGGCTTTATAGGCATTTAAAACGATCTCATCAAGATGAGACATCTCATTTAAACTATAAGACATCAATACTAAGTCGTGTTTTGTTAAGTCACAAGGCAGGTGTGCTTGTTGCCAATGTACAGGATAATCAATCAGCTTTTTCCCCAAAGCAATAAAACGCGGATCAGCTTCTAATAAAGTAACTTTTTCTAACTGGGGATAAACGGCTTGCGCTGCCAAAAATCCAGTCCCAGGTCCAGCCCCTAAATCCAACATCGATCGAATATCAAGGCTCGCTACCTTCTTTAACACCTGGGTAATCGCGGCCCCAGTCGCTGGCCTGCGGGTAATTAAATAGACCAAATAATCCTCAGGATGGATTAGAAATGGACCCACACCGTGTTGATAACGCAATGAGAGTTCCTCACTGGCCTTTTTAAGTAGGGCTCCCGGAATATCCTGGATCAGCACGTCGATTTTTTGTTGCGTGATTACGGTAATATTATTCATTAATTTAAATTTTAAAGTGTAACGTATATAGCTATATGATCTCACATCGTATTATTGATTACAATTAATAAATTTACTTATTAATGTATCATTATGCATAAATATAACATACTATATCTTAATATTATAGGATATGATCATTAGTGATTTTGCAGTTTGCTATTATTGCGGCTATAATTAAACTAGTCAGACTAGTTATGGAGGCAATATGCATATTTGGCAATTACAAGAAGCGAAAGCACGATTAAGTGAGATGTTAAGGACATGTGAAGAGGAGGGACCACAGATGTTGTCTGTACGCGGGGAAGAAGAGCGGTTTTGCTCTCTAAGCTTGACTATGAAAAATTAATCGGTAAACAACCCCATTTAATTGATTTTTTGCGGGCATCACCTTTGGTGGGTGTGCCGCTTGATTTGCAACGAGACAAATCGCTAGATAGGGATATTGACTTATGAGCTATTTATTAGACACTAATATTATTTCAGAGGTCATGTGCAAATGTCCTGATACCAGAGTGCTCGATTGGCTAAAATCCATTCCATCGCCTGCGCTTTATTTAAGCGTAATAACCTTAGGTGAACTGCGTAAAGGCATTGAAAAATTAAGCGAGGGTGAGAAAAAAAATACCTTACGTCTATGGTTAGAACATGATTTATCTTTATTATTTGCAAATAATATTTTAAATATTGACTATGCAGTTGCAGAACGCTGGGGCTTTATCACTGCAACTTTACCGCGTCCTATGCCTGCTATTGATATGTTGCTAGCCGCTACTGCGCTTGTACATAATTTAAAATTAGTTACGCGTAATGTGCGTGATTTCGTAGTTCCTGGATTGGAGGTTATTAATCCGTTTGCTTTAGTATGATTATTTACTTCAAGACGCGTTTTTAGCAGCTGGTGTAGCTTCTGATGTAGCTTCTGATGTAGCTCCTGGTGTAGTTTCTGTTGTACTTACTGTCGTTATACCCTTGTTAAAACCAGGTGTTAAATATCTTTTTGTGGCTCCATTTTCCATGTTTGTTTTAGCAGAATAATAAATAATGGGGCTTGCTATAAGCATGACCAGTCCAACTGCAGGACCGCCAAAAACAAAACCAACAAAAGTTGCTAAAGCTAACATATAGAATATGCTTTCAATAGCCATTTTATCATTCAGTGAATTAATTTTACTTCCAATGAGAAATCTTTGTTTAATTATGTGAAATTTAAATTGTTCTTCATTTTTTATTTCATCAAAATTAATTTCATTTAGGCCTAATTTAATAAGCGCTAGATTCATATTTTTTTTGCCAACTTCATCGCTTGGGAATTGATTCTTTATACTATTTAAGTGTTCATCTTGCTTGTAATAATAGTTTAATGTTTGCACATATTCTACGAGCGCGTATACAAACTTGAATAAACCATATGCGGCAAGGCCGCCTGCAAATACAGTTATACCTATTGGGCCGCTCGCGAAGCTTAAGCAGCTGATGCTGGTGATCATTAAGGCATACCAGGCGCTATCTAAGGTTATTTTTTTGTTTGCAGCCCATAGTTCTGCTTTAATTTTTAGATCTTGTTTTATTTTATATTTAGCGATGCCATGCTCTGTAAAATCAGTAATTGTTTCCTCAATGCCTAGTTCAATTAATCTGTAATTTATATTTCGTTTTTGCTCATCAGTGTCTAATTTTAGTCCAGCTAAAGTATTTAAATATTCTGTTTTTTCTTTACAATTTTTTATTGTTTCACGGTATTGATCGATAGATACGGCCCAGTTTTTCAGTTGGTTTAAGGTTGTACCCAGGACGATAAGAAACATACCAAGAGTAACTGTAGTGGCACCTAGCACAGCGCCGCCAGCTACTAATTTATATGATGCACCGGTGATGAGAAAGGTAGAATATAGAGCATTCCAAGCGCCTGCTTTCCAGAATAGATCAGAGCTTTTGTCATTTAATTTTTTCCATTTAACGATATATTTTTTTAATTTAAGTTGTCTATTATAATCTTCACTATTAATCGCAAATGGTTTTTGAAGTAAATCATTTATTTCACTCGTTCCAGGGTATGTATGCTTTATCTCTAGTGGTTTGAAACTCATTTACACAAGCTAGAATATCTGCTCTAGCTTTTTCAATTTCTTTTTCATTTTTTTTATAAACTTTGTAGTCATAATTTATTTGATTGATTAGATCAAATCCATAGCCTGCGAGTAGTAAGCTTTGATTGATTTCTAGGGTTATTTGTACATGTTCCCAGTTTTCTGCATTTAGATGAGGATGCCACTTGCCTTCTAGGCGCAGGATGTTGATGATGGACCAGACTACTGCATCGGAGAGTTCGAATTTGAATCTATCCATATCGATGTCTAGTTTATTTTTTTGGCCGGAATAATAAAGATAAAGTTCCATAAAGATAATAGGGATGTAGCCCATAGAACCGATAGCTAAAGGTGCTTCTATCGCTTCATGACCGAGTACATTTTCAGAGGCTTCTTTGCTTAAACTATAACTACGTGATTGTGCAAGTCGAGCGCTGTGGGCGTTTCGACAAAGGGTAATGAACTCAAATAAATTATTTAGATTTTCTTGGTGTAAGTTTATGTCTTCTTGTGTTATTTTTTGTAATTCAATCTCATTGTTGCTTTGTTTTAGTTGAGCTGCTTCTGTTAATAGTGAATCAACTGAAAACTGATAATTATAGGCAAAGCTAAACATCGCCCAGAAGTCTGGTTCTTGGTTTTGAGGTGTGTTACCTGCTGAAAACATGATTATCCTTAGCTTGTTAATCAAAGAGTTAACTAGCTAATTATACCTTATTAGCCCTTATATAGCTATCTAACCATATAAAGCTTAAGGAGGCATTAAGGGAAATACAGTATATTTATCAGATGGTTACAAATGGTAGTGGGTCGCTACTTTTTATTTTTTTGAAAAAAGAAGGTTATTTAGGGGGTATGATTACCCTTGACTTGGGAATGATCCCTTATTTATCCTTAAACTCGTCATAATCAATGACTCGACCAGTCTTCTTGTTGCTTGGCTTAGGCGTTTCTTGGCGGTTGTAATAATAATATTGCTCAACAATCGTTGGCGGCTTTTCGCCTTTGAAGAAATAATATAAACGGCGTAGGCACCAAAAAATAAGGGCGAAAATAATTAGATACCATAAAGCGACTAGACCTATGGAAAAGAGTACGATCGTTAAGCCGAGGGTAACGATGGCAATGAAGATGAAGAATAGGATTTGGAAAATTTTGTTTAGCATCATGATTTAAACACTTGCTGTTGTTTTGTATTTCAAATTAGGATTCCATTGGATCACATCTCGGCCAAATTTATCTTGAGTATTTTGAAAGGCTTTAATTAATGGGGCTTTGGTGCTTGCAGCTATCGTTGCTGCTGCTGGAGGAGCACTCGTAGACGAGGTTGTAGTAGTAGTGGGCGCAATAGTAACATTTGTTGAAGTGCCTGTTGGACCAGCACCAGCATTTGCTGGTGCTTCAGTTTCAAATTGATTAGGATTTGCTTCGTATTCTTTAAATTTTTCATTTTGCTTTTTCAAAATCAGCTTATCTACCAATACTTCTAAGTTTTTCATTTTCTCTTGGCCTATCGCAACGCGGCCAATTTCACCCAAGACGGCAGATTGTGAAAATGCACCTAAAAAGATATAAAAGTCATTTTCATCGATGGTACTCCATGAGGGATCAAATTGAAATTCTTCATTTGGATTATTAATATAAGCATCAATATTGTCAATAAAATCACTGGCCAGTTCCGCATTGAGCAGCGCATTGCCAAGGCGTATAAACATATAGCCCCAATATTCAAAGCTTTGTTTATATTTAGGATTGGTGGCTAAGGTTTTACATTTTTCAGCAAAGGCCTTATCGTCTACAGAACGTGGCATGCCGGTAAAATTTTCCATTTCTTGAATTAAGCCTACGGCTTTATTTGCTTTTTTTAATAAACTTGCTCGTTCTTGATGCAAAGGATCCCCTTTGTGTGAGAAATTAACGATGGTGGAGATACAAGATTTTGCGACTAAAGGTCCTTTGATAAAGACACCGGCCCAGCCTATGAAAGTGGCAGCTGTTTCAATTTTGTCATTGGTAGCCTTGTCATTTTCATCTGTCTTTAGGACATCTTTCATAATCTCACCAAATGATTCGGCATTTTTCCACACGAGTAATGCGGTCATACCAAATAATGCAAAGGGTAAAAATAGAATGGCTAGAGCAGTCACTAAGCATTTATATAAAAATATCCAGGGTGCACGAATAAAGTAATGATCTAATTTAAACCAAAATGAGGCTTTTGGATCACCCCAAACGGCCCAAGAAAATAAGGTTGGGATGAAAAAGGGTAAGCCAAATATAAGCATGGCTATCACTCGGGCTTTGTCGCTGTATGAATATTCAGCTTGTTTTACAGCACGAGTTTCTTTTGAACCCGATGCGGATTTTATAGGAGCGATAAGTGCGCCGTGTAGCAGTCCATATAGAAATTTCCCCAACTCAAATTTAGAGCGCACTTCATTTTTATCTTCATAAAAATTTACACAAGAGTCCTTGACGTTACCCAGCAATTCAATGGCTGAAGCCATAGGGCCTGTAGTCAGTAATAAATAACCTATGAAAATAAATGAAAAACTAAGCCAAGCTGCTCCCTGTACGATGCCGGAACCTACGCCTGTACTCCCAAGTATGAGGTCAAGGGGGCCTGCTAATTCCATAAGTTTTGTATAGCCTAAAGAGGCATATAACAAAGCTAGAGTGAAATTAGTGAAAACCACGAACTTAAGCCAAAACATCTGCGTAGAGCTTAGTTTATTTGCCACTTTATAGCCTTCATAGTAACGTATGATGCTGTATTTATCTGCAGTGCCAAATTTTTTCTTTAAGGCTTCAGCGATAGAGAAACGTTGCAGGTAATGGTTGATTACAAAGCCGATGCTAAAAGCAGCAATGGTGCTTGCCCATATGGTCAACCCAGGAATTATAGCGGGCAGCACTGTTAGCGCTACACCCAGCGCCGCTACAGAAAAAACTAAAAATATCAATAATTTTTGGATGGAACGCGTTTGTGGAGAAAAGGACATGCTATTTTTGTTAAAATAAACATGATAAATATAAGAAAGCGCGCCCAGAGAACCTACAAAAATACAGGATACCAAGAATCCTATGCTCATCGGTGAGAACACAAATCCTGCGAGTACCAGCACAGCAAACAGGCCAGTCATTATAATATAAGGGATAGCTTTTTGAACGTTTTTATCCCACTCATGAAAATCAACAACACCCCGAGCAAAGACGCTATAACCCACAGTCATACACAGCAGCATCCAGCCAAAGGGCCCGCCGATTAAGGTCCAACCGGTTAGGGTGAGTAATAAGGTAATCGCAGTAATGGTTGTGTTTAACGAAGTAAATGCAGCAAAGCCCCGTGCAGCAGGTTTGCCCATGGCATCAAAAGCTGAATCCAATTGTTTTTGATTATTCTCGAGTCGTTTCTTATTTTCATAATCGCTGTATAAAGTTGCTTTTTCGTAGCGATCCCTTGTTGTTGCATCAAGTAATTTTTGATTGACTGGGTCGGTACTACCACTAGCAGTCTTATCTAATTTATCCTTTTCAACGGCATATTGCAGCAGATCTTGTTTGATATCAAGAATTCTACGACGCTTAGTTTGTTCTTGATTTTCATAAATAGAAACCCAAATATCCGGATTAAAGCCTATATATTTTCCCATATATTTCATGAAGTCTAATACAGGATTACGCAACCAGTTTCTGTTTTGTACTTCCGCGCGGCGAATATCAGCTGCTCTATGCGAGTAGTCTTCATCATCATCAACGCGTCTTGAATGGGCCTTCTGCTCATTTCTTTTTTCAGCTTTGATGCTATCTAGCGTTATATTATCGACTTGGTTCTGAGCAATTTGTACGTAGGCTTCTTGGGCTGCTATGTTGGTATTTATAACAGCCTGTAAATTTGGAATAAAGCCCATGTTAGGAAGCGCATTAATATTTACTTGATTTTCGTAGCGTAGATCTAAATATTTATTTACAAATAGTTGAGCGAAAGTTCCATCAATGCCAAGACTGGTGAGAGCGTCTTCGGCAATTTTTTTAAGCTGCGTAAGGGGCACGGTTAATTCTGATCTATCTTTAGCTGCTTTTAAAGATGTGGCGATGGCGGAAGTGATAACCACGATAACATCGGCTCTTTCTTTTTTGTACTGCGCCGTTTTTTCTGCGTATATTTTGGAAAAACTATCGCGTACTGCAGTTTGTTGTGTGCTGGGTAGCGCAGCAATTTGACTATAAACAGAGTCATTTGAAGTGGCGATTGTTATTGCGTTTTCCATAAAAGCTATTTTTAATGCTTTATCACGGATATATTCTAATGCTGCATAATCACCAACTCCAGCGGCCTTTGCAGCCCTATCTTGTTCCTTTTGTCTTTGGGCACTTGGTTTAGGTTTAGCTGCAGCTGCAGCTGGAGTGGGAGATTCTACTTCCCAAAGAAAGCCATACTCAACCTTTTCGTTTTGTTTGATTGCTTTGACACCAGCTTTAGGTTTTTTTAAAGTTATGTCTTTACCTGTTGCTAACAAATTTTTGATGGGGTCCAGATCTGGCGCAGTATTAGGCTGTTCCAGGCGTGCTTTAAAAATCTTTAATAAATTTTTTAATAGTATTTCTTTTGGTTTGTCGGCGGATAACGAGTCAATCGTATTTATCTTTTCATACAATTTTTCTGGCGAGTGCTTGTCAATTATTTTAAATAATCGTTCTTTATTGGATTGATCAATTTCTTTTCCATCCCTAATAAAGCCATATAACAAGTTTTCTACATCTAAAATAGTTTGACTGCGCGCAGTTTTGAGTGCTATTTCTCGATGTGCGAGGTATACGGCGACGTCATTGGCAACATTTGTATAATAATTTAATACTTCTGTTTGATCATGAATGCCTGAGAACAGGTCTTCACTATAATCGTCGAAATTTTTAATAATAATACCGGAGTTAACACTTATAACTGGACTATGAGGGTGCTTTGTCTTGTATTCACCTATTATCGAAAAATAGACAGCCTTATCAATTTTTTCAAAATTATCTAACAGGATTGCTTTTTTGGAAATTTCAGCTTGATAATTGCCCGCGGATACTTTTTGGACGGTATTTATAAAAGCTTGGAATGTTTGTTTTTTTATAGTGATATTTTTATGGGTAATATATTTATAACCCTGGAGTAGCTTAATAGTCAACGCATCTTTAAGCGCTGGAGCAGCTGTTGCTAGGTCTGTATCTGTGCTCAAACTTTCTTTAAAGATGTTTAGTAAATTTTTAAACGTTTGTTCTTTTGGAGTGTTTTCTGGAAGTGCGTCGATATTATTTATATTTGCAAGCAGTTGATTAGCATCATACTCATTTAATAGTTCAAGTAATAAAATTCCAGTCCCTTCATCTAGGTTTTTTAAATAGAACTTGAAGTCGATATTTTTTGGAGCAGGCGGCTTAGTGTTGTCTAAGCGGGCTTTCATGATTTTTAATAAATTTTTTGATAGTTGCTCTTGTGGCGTGGTTTCAGGTAGCGAGGAGATCGTGTGGGTATTATTGAATAATGTTTCATGATCAGACTGGTTAATTATTTCAGTCAATAGGCTTTTAGTGATTTGTTCATAAAATTTGCCATTATCTAAAAATTCTTTGATTGCTTTAATTGCCAGTGCACGATCTTTTTGACCGCCTAAATCGTCTTGAATAAGTGTTAATAGTTTTATGAGCAGCTGGTCCTTTGGACTGACGTTGGGTAACGTGCCAATATTCGCTAGTTTATCAAAGAGCTGCTCAGCGGTATTTTCTTTGGTTATTTCAGTTAATAATTGAGTGAGTTGATCACTGGCTTTTTTGTTGTTAATAAATTCGAGTAATTCTATTTCAAGCGTATCATTGGGATTTGCTAATTGCTCCCAGATTTGTTTTTCAACTTTAAGGGCGTAGTAATCAGGTGGCGTGGCACTAGGTTTATATTGATTAAAAGCTACTGTTGAATTGATGATCTCATGTTCAGTATTGGCAGTTGTATCGAGGATAATCTTCTCATCCTTTACAACGAAACTTTTAATCTTTATGGTCATCGTGCTATCCTTATGCAAGGCTAAAAAAACAAGTTAACAAACTATTAATTCTGCTATATCTCAAAAGTTTATCTAAACATATTATTATTAAGTGGTTCTTAAGAGAATCAAAAACTTTTTAGTTTGAGTGTGCCGGGAGTGGGACGGCAATTACTGAGGGCAAGACTTGATTGTTTCGCCCAAGTAGGATGCCCAAGCGAATTGTTGGATTTATTGTATTAGGCAAACATTCTAATGAATGGATATGTACTATTGTGAACAACAAGTTAAACCTCACTTATATCCTGAACTTACTTGCATTGTTATCGAGAACCCGGGTCTTGTCAATAGGTGTTTTTACGGTTTGCTAAATTAGTTTCTTAATACTTCCTTAAAATGGGAAATTATTTTAACTTATGCTATCCTGCGAGTTTATTTGAGCCAATATATAGGGTGTAACTGTGATGCCTGATACTTTACAAAATCGTACAAAATTGACCTTACCTAATAATGCGGATCAATTATTATTACATTCTTGTTGTGCGCCTTGTGCCGGGGAGATTATGGAGGCTTTGTTGGCATCCGAAATCGCTTATACAGTATTTTTTTATAATCCCAATATTCATCCGCGTAAAGAATACGATATTCGTAAAGATGAGAATATTCGTTTTGCGCAAAAATATAATGTGCCGTTTATTGATGCGGATTACGATAGGGAAGAATGGTTTAAACGTGCAAAGGGGATGGAGAATGAGCCTGAGCGCGGAATACGTTGCACCATGTGTTTTGATATGCGTTTTGCGCGTACGGCGCTTTACGCCTATGAACATGGTTTTTCGGTGATATCGAGTACTTTAGGCATTTCACGCTGGAAAAATTTTGAGCAAATTAATGCCAGTGGTGAGCGCGCGGCTGCCCCTTACCAGGATATGAGCTATTGGACCTTTAATTGGCGTAAAGAAGGTGGATCGCAGCGGATGTTGGAGATTTCTAAGCGCGAGGAATTTTATGCCCAGCAATATTGTGGTTGTGCCTATTCTTTGCGCGATACCAATAATTGGCGCACCGCCCAAGGGCGTGAGAAGGTTAAGATTGGGGCGGATTATTATTCAGCAACAGAAAGTTCTTAATCAAATTTGCGCATTGTTGGCCTTGGTCGAGCCAGGGCATGTGGGCGGCGTTTTCTATGAGTGCTAGTTGACAATCGGGTAGGGTTTGCGCGACGCGTTTTGCTTGTGGTATGGAGCCAAAAACATCTCTATCACCAGAAACATACAGTGTTTTATGTTTTATTTGCGATAATTTATCAAATAACCAAAATTCAGGTTTAATATTTTTAATCGTACAAGTCATCTCGAGTATATCTAACCAAGCTTGTTGCGCGCCAGGTAAGCGTAAGCCTTCATGCATGAGCTCAAAAATTGCAGGCGGTAGATGATTTAAATCAGCAACGAGTGCGCGTTTAAATAAATTTTCTGTACTGTTTTTCATATTCATTAAGATAGAAAATATCAGCTGATTTAGCATAGGAATACTGGATAAACGTAAAATTAAAGGTGGCGCTTGAGTGCCACCGGGTGCGCCCATTAAAATAATTTTTTTAATGCGTTCCGGTCTATCTAAGGCATAAAGCAGGGCCCAATAACCACCTAATGAATTGCCGATTACATTGATACTTGTAAAACCATAATGTTCAAATAAGGCATCGATATATTCAAAAGCATGTTGATATAAATTTAATTTTTTATAATTAATGACATCCGATAAACCGCAATTAAAACGATCGGGTGCTATTAATTGAAAATCAGATTTTAATTCGTTTAATAAAGGTTCCCACAGCGCAGAGAATGCATTGCCGCCGTGTAACATTAATAAAGGTTCGCCACTGCCGGCTGCTAAAATATGAATATATTTATTTAAAGGTTTAAATAATACATAATGTGATTTTGCATGACTGCCACTGGCATCCAACCAATCTCTTTGTAAGCGCGCAAATTTCTTTTGGGCATCGCTTTGTAATCTCATTTATTGCCTGCTAATTGCACCCAATTTTTTTGTGGCAAGCCTAAATAAGCATCAAATAAGGTGGGAATCATCGTGTCACTGACTTGTGGACCTGAATTCCAAAGTGTCACGATACCTATTTGTTTATCGGGTAAATAAGCCACTTCCGCGCGATAACCTTGCAAGCCGCCACGGTGATAAATCATTTCATGACCGGCATAATCATATATACGCCAGCCTAAACCGTATTGCGCTTTAGTCACACGTTCTTGGCGCCATCTGACCCGGTAGCGATGACGCTCACCCGGTGTATTAATGACCGGCGTAGTAATGGTTTGAATCACGGCAGGGGAAATCACATCAGGCCGATGTCCCATTTGTGCACGTAACCAATTGGCCATGTCTTTAATGCTGGCATTCACACCACCTGCAGGCGCTACTCGATAATAAGTCGGTTTAATCGTCGTAGAGACCCAACGTGTGCCACTTTTAACATGGGGTTGTGCCGCATTAGGGTGATTAATCATGGCTTCATAAGTGGTCGATGCATTAGTCATCCCTAAGGGAATAAAGACGCGCTCACGCATTTGTTGATCATAGGTTTTACCCGTGCGGGCTTGGATGACATCGGCAGTGACGCTGTATAACACGTTTTGATAGTTATAACAGGCGCCGGGTGCGCAGGTGCTATTCACATTTTTAAGACGATCCCGTACGGCCTCATAAGATAAATTCGCTTCAATCAAATCATCATAAGCGTGGGAGGGAATGCCGCCGGTATGGCTGAGTAAATGTTTAACGGTCATATTTTGCGTATTGGTCGGTGATTTAATCGCAAAAGCCGGCACATAAGTCACAACTCTATCATTCCACGTCATCATTTGTTCTTCGACCAAAATACCCGTTAAAGTGGAGGTAAATGGTTTAGATACGGAAGCGACTCTAAATACAGTATCTGTGGTCACAGGCGCAGTTTGTCCGGCCTTGCGTACGCCATAACCTTTCATAAAGACAATTTGATTATTTTGAATCACGGCCACAGCAAGTCCTGGGGCACCAGAAGCACGCATGGCCTGTTGTGCAGAGGCATCCAGTTTTTTAATGATTTGATCCATGTCTGGATTGTTAGCTTGTGCAAAAACGTTAGAGAACGAAATGGTTGATATAACTAACATACAAAAGCAAATAGTGTAACGCATCATAAAAAAGACTTCCCTTTCTAAAAAACTAAATTATAGCAATTTTACATGATGTTTGACGAGCAATTGTCCATTCAGGTATGATTCACCCTTTGAGAGTGTCGGGGCATAGCGCAGCCTGGTAGCGCGTCTGCTTTGGGAGCAGAATGTCGGGGGTTCAAATCCCTCTGCCCCGACCATGAATATTTTGCGCAAATCCTTAGTTTGATGCGCCTGTAGCTCATTTGGATAGAGCATCGGCCTTCTAAGCCGAGGGTAGCAGGTTCGAATCCTGCCAGGCGCAATTTAAATAATTCGTTTTCTGGAAGTGGTGGGCGTAGCTCAGTTGGTAGAGCATCGGATTGTGATTCCGATGGTCGTGGGTTCGAATCCCCATCGTTCACCCCACTTTTTCCAGAAAGCGATTTAAATGCGAGAGTGGCGGAATTGGTAGACGCACTGGATTTAGGTTCCAGCGGGGTAACCTGTGAGAGTTCGAGTCTCTCCTCTCGCACCATTTTTATTAAGAGGTTTACATGCAAACATCCGTTGAAACTCAAGGTCAATTTGAACGTAAAGTCATCATTGAAATCCCAGCCGAAGAAATCGAAACTAAAGTCACTAAACGCCTAAATGAGCTTGCAAAAAAAGTAAAAGTACCCGGTTTTCGCCCAGGTAAAATGCCGATGAAACTTTTACAAGGCCGTTATGGCGCAAGCGTTCGCCAAGAAGTGATAGAAGAAGCCGTAAATAAATCTTTATTTGATACAATAGAAAAAGAAAAATTAATACCGGCCAATACCCCGCATGTGCATATGGAACAAGATGCCCCAGGGGAAGCGCTTAAATTTTACGCGCATTTTGAAGTCTATCCAGAGATTACCCTGGCTGATGTGAAAGCCATCCATATGGATGTGAACGTCCCTGTCGTGACTGATGACGATATCAATGAAGTGCTAAAACGCATACAAACTTCACATAATATTTGGAGTCCCTATAACGATGCTGCAGAAAATGGCCATCGTATTACTTTAAATTTTACTGGCGTATTGTTGGGTGAAGAACAACCGTTTACCGATGAAAAAGACGTTAAAATTGTCTTAGGTGATAAACGGATGATTCCAGGCTTTGAAGATGAAATGTTGGGCTTAAAAATAGGTGAACGCAAGCAATTTACGATTACCTTCCCCGACAATTATGCGGCTCAATTAGCCAATAAAAGAGCAGAATTTACGATTGAAGTCATGAACCTTGAAGCGGGAAGCCCGCCAGCGCTCACCGATGAATTTTGCCAAACGACGCTAGGGATGGCTGAGGGCACAGTAGATCAACTTAAAGAAAAGATTCGTGAAAACTTACAGCAAGAAGCCGAAGACAAAATCCGCCGGGATGTCCATAAGGTATTACTGGATAAACTCGCACAGGCTAATCCGATAGACGTACCGCCTTCATTGATTAAAAATGAGTTAAAAGTCTTACAAGAAAATATAGATGATCCACGCCTGCCAGCAGCCGTTAGAGAGTCAGAAGAAAATGCACGGGAAGAAGCTGTTAAACGCGTGTCGTACAGCTTGCTTCTAGGTCAGTTCATTCGAGAGCATAATATACAAGTGGATCAGAAGAAGGTGCAACAGGCCGTTATGCAAATTGCGCGTAATAGCCAGGATCCAGAAGGTATGCTACGCTGGTTTTTTGAGGATAAAAAACGCTTAACGCCGGTTTCTTCCTTAGTGCTAGAAGAACAAGCGTTGGACCAGTTATTGCAGCTCATAAGTCGTAATAATATTGAAGTCCCTTATAAGCAGATTATGAATGATTAAACGTTAAGGACAAACAATGCAGATTACCAGTAAATATGACACTTCACCCCTGGCTACTTTAGTGCCTATGGTGGTTGAGCAATCCGCACGCGGTGAGCGTGCCTACG
This sequence comes from uncultured Gammaproteobacteria bacterium, assembly GCA_963798975.1. Classification (GTDB taxonomy): domain Bacteria; phylum Pseudomonadota; class Gammaproteobacteria; order JABCZS01; family JABCZS01; genus JABCZS01. The sequence goes on along the minus strand of CAWCVU010000006.1, from coordinate 115,745 downwards.
ATATTTATTCACGGCTATTAAAAGAACGCGTTATATTTTTAGTGGGCCAAGTAGAAGATCACATGGCCAATTTAATCGTGGCTCAGTTATTATTTCTAGAGTCTGAAAATCCTGATAAAGATATTAGTTTGTATATTAACTCTCCTGGCGGTTCCGTCACCGCGGGTTTAGCCATTTATGACACCATGCAATTTATTAAACCCGATGTGAACACCTATTGTATTGGTCAAGCCGCTAGCATGGGCGCAGTATTATTAGCTGCCGGTGCGCCCAATAAACGTTATGCATTACCTAATGCACGAGTGATGGTGCATCAACCCTTAGGTGGCGTGCAAGGTCAGGCCAGTGATATCGAAATTCATGCCAAAGAAATTTTATCGATTCGTGATCGTTTAAATAAAATTCTCGCCCATCATACCGGACAGAAATTAGATAAAATCAGTAAAGATACCGATAGAGATCGGTTTATGAGCAGCGAGGAAGCTAAAAAATATGGCTTGATTGACGCAGTATTAGAAGAGCGCACTTGACGGAGAGATTAAATGGGTGAGAAAAAGTCAGATAATAATAACAAATTATTGTATTGTTCTTTCTGCGGTAAAAGTCAGCATGAAGTTCGTAAACTGATCGCCGGACCTTCAGTCTATGTCTGTGATGAATGTGTAGAGCTGTGTAATGATATTATCCGTGAAGAAATTCAAGACACAGAACAAGCCGGGCCTGTTGTTGAAAAATTACCTACGCCTCAAGATATCAATCGCATACTGGATGAGTATGTTATTGGCCAAGCGCAAGCAAAAAAAGTATTATCTGTCGCGGTTTACAATCATTATAAACGTCTTGGCCATAAACCAAACGAAGATGCGGTTGAGCTTAGCAAAAGTAATATTTTATTAATTGGTCCCACAGGTAGCGGTAAAACTTTATTGGCACAAACCTTAGCGCGCCTGCTCAACGTGCCCTTTACGATGGCGGATGCAACGACTTTGACGGAAGCCGGTTATGTAGGTGAAGATGTCGAAAACATTATTCAAAAATTATTGCAAAAATGCGATTACGATGTTGAGAAAGCGCAACGCGGTATAGTGTATATTGATGAAATCGATAAAATTTCCCGCAAGGCAGATAATCCTTCCATTACGCGTGATGTATCGGGTGAAGGCGTGCAACAAGCCTTATTAAAACTGATTGAAGGTACGATAGCCTCGGTGCCGCCACAAGGTGGACGTAAACATCCGCAACAAGAGTTTTTACAGGTCAATACCGCCAATATTTTATTTATTTGCGGGGGTGCCTTTCAAGGTCTGGAACGTGTGATCCGTGAGCGCTCTGAACAAAATGGTATAGGTTTTGCTGCACAAGTGAAAACTAAAGATGATCGTAAATCAAATAATGAAGTTTTAGGCCAAGTAGAACCTGAAGATTTAATTAAATACGGTTTGATCCCAGAATTTGTAGGCCGCTTACCCGTAGTCGCTACTCTGGATGATTTAGATGTTGAAACCCTCGTGCGTATTTTAACCGAGCCTAAAAACGCTCTAACCAAACAATATCAAACTTTATTGAATATGGAAGGAGTAGATATTGAATTTAGAGGCCAAGCGTTACATGATATCGCACAATTAGCCATGAAACGTAAAACTGGCGCACGTGGTCTTCGCTCTATCCTTGAAAATATTTTATTAGACACCATGTATGAATTACCTTCACTCAGTTATGCCAGCAAAGTGGTGATTGATGAAGGTGTAATCAAAGGTGAATCCAAACCCTTGGTTATTTACGATAACCCAAAAAAGCAAAAGCAAGGTGTGAAAAAAGTTAATGAAGATTGAAACCTGTGTCGTTCCCTTACGTGATGTTGTTGTTTTTCCTTTCATGGTGTTACCGTTATTTGTAGGGCGCCCACGGTCTATCAAAGCGCTTGAAGAAACGATGGCCGGCAACAAAGAGATCTTTTTAGTCGCACAACGCGAATCTAAAAATGAAGACCCTGCCGTTACTGAGCTTTTTGAAGTGGGCTGCTTGGCCACAATTTTACAAATTCTAAAATTACCCGATGGTACCATTAAAGTATTAGTGGAAGGACGCACGCGCGGCCGCGTCATAGAATATACTCAAATCGATCCTTATTTAAGCGCATCGATAGATTTAGTCGAAGAAGATGATTTAGTGCTCGAAGAAGAAGACACCATCGTACGATCGATGTTAGCGCAGTTTGAGCAATACAGTGAATTGAATAAAAAAATACCGCCAGAGATGAATAATGCATTGGCTAGCATCGGTGAGCCTGGACGATTAATTGACACCATCGTCTCGCATATGCCGTTGAAAATCATTCAAAAACAAAAAATACTGGAGCAATTTTCGCTTCCTCATCGCGTTGATAGTATCATGGTCTTGCTAGAAGCAGAGATTGAAGCCTTACAAATGCAACAAAAAATCCGTGGTAAAGTCAAAGATCGGATGGAAAAAAATCATCGTGATTATTACCTGAATGAGCAAATGAAAGTCATTCAAGAAGAGCTCAATTCTGATGAAAATGATCAAAATGAAATTGAACAGCTGGAGAGCAAAATCAAAGCAGCCAGGATGAGTAGTGAAGCCGAAAAAAAGGCCTTATCAGAACTTGGCAAATTAAAACAAATGCCAGCCATGTCTGCGGAAGCGACGGTCTCTCGCAGTTATATTGATTGGTTAATCAGTGTACCTTGGAAAAAACAATCAAAAATCCAAAAAGACTTAACCAAAGCCGAAGAAATTTTAGATAAAGATCATTACGGTTTAGAAAAAGTGAAAGAGCGCATCACGGAATATTTAGCCGTGGGACAGCGTGTTAAAAAACAAAAAGGGGCTATTTTGTGCTTGGTTGGACCGCCAGGGGTAGGGAAGACTTCTTTAGGACAATCTATCGCTGTAGCAACTGGGCGTGAATTTGTACGCATTTCTTTAGGTGGGGTTCATGATGAAGCTGAAATTCGTGGTCATCGACGCACTTATATTGGCGCGCTACCGGGTAAAATTATTCAAAAAATGGCTAAAGTCAAAGTTCGTAATCCCTTATTTTTATTGGATGAAATTGACAAAATGTCGACGGATTTTCGTGGCGATCCCGCATCTGCCTTACTCGAAGTATTAGATCCCGAACAAAACAATACCTTCAGTGATCACTACCTAGAAGTAGATTATGATTTATCAGACGTCATGTTTATTGCGACCAGTAATACTTTAAAAATTCCTCCCGCCTTGCTAGACAGATTAGAAGTTATCCGCATTGCAGGTTATACGGAAGATGAAAAATTAAATATTGCGACACGTTATTTAATTCCAAAACAAATACTGCAAAATGGCTTAAAAGAAAAAGAAATGAGCATTTCAAAAGAAGCTGTAGTCGACATTATTCGTTATTACACACGTGAAGCAGGCGTACGGCAATTAGAGCGTGAACTGGCTAAAGTATGCCGCAAAGTAGTGAAACAAGTATTATTAACCAAGAAAAAAACTAAAACTGCAATTGGCATTAATAATCTTGAAGATTATTTAGGCGTTAAACGTTTTCGTTTTGGTTTAGCAGAAGAAGATGATCGTATCGGCCAAGTCAATGGCTTAGCCTGGACAGAAGTGGGTGGAGAGTTATTAACCATCGAAGTAGCCGTGGTCCCTGGTAAAGGTAAAATTAGCCGTACCGGTAAATTGGGCGAAGTAATGCAAGAATCCATACAAGCGGCCATGACCGTCGTGCGTAGCCGTAGCCAAAGCTTGGGTATTTCTTTTGATTTTTACGAAAAAAATGATTTACATATTCATGTGCCAGAAGGCGGTACGCCTAAAGATGGTCCTAGTGCGGGTATAGGCATGTGTAGTGCAATCGTCTCTGCATTAACACATATTCCAGTACGTGCGGATGTGGCCATGACGGGTGAAATTACCTTACGTGGTGAAATATTGCCTATTGGTGGTTTAAAAGAAAAACTATTAGCCGCTGCTCGTGGCGGCATTAAAACCGTGATCATTCCGCAAGAAAATGCACGGGATTTAAAAGAGATTCCGCAGGATATTACTCAGCATTTAGAGATTAAACAGGTGCGTTGGATAGAGGAAGTGCTGCAGATTGCTTTAAGTAGTATGCCCATGCCATTGTTGAAAAATGATACACCCTTATCGCCGCAACTATTGCCTTTGCAAGAATCTCAAAATGAACACTTGAGTAAGCATTAAATTTCCGTTAAACTAGGTCACGATAAAAGTGACAGTAATTTCGGGTGCTTAGCTCAGCTGGTAGAGCGTCGCCCTTACAAGGCGAATGTCGGGGGTTCGATCCCCTCAGCACCCATAGTGATTATAAGTTTTTGGAGTGGTAGTTCAGTTGGTTAGAATACCGGCCTGTCACGCCGGGGGTCGCGGGTTCGAACCCCGTCCACTCCGTATTATTTTCTTAGAACATTTCTTAGGCAAAAGGGAGCCGCCACATGTTGCAAACCATACGCACAAAAACTCACGGTGTAGTTGCTTGGATAGTCATTATCGTTATTGGCTTTGTATTCGCCATTTGGGGAATAGAAGGTTATGTTTCTTCTAATGCCAATATGGTTGCAGAAGTAAATGGTCAAATCATTACCACAGAAGAATTACAACGGACCTATCAACAATTGGCACGCCAGCAGCAAATTATGCAGGCTTTGCAAGGTGCACCTGCTGTTGATGAAGCCTTATTACAGCAACAAGCTTTAAGTGGCTTAGTCAGTGAAAAATTATTATCTACTGTTGCGCACCAACAAGGTTTTGCAGTGGGGAAAACTGAAGTGGATGATTTAATCCGTTCTTTACCTCAATTTCAAAACGAAGGGCAGTTTGCACCTGAGAAATTTGAAACCACTTTAAATAATATGGGTTTTTCTGCAGAAGAATTTAGACGTGCTGTCCAAAATGATTTAATGATTGGACAAGTGCGCAGCAGCATCGTCGACAGCGCCTTTGTTCTGCCCTATGAATTTGACAGAACTGTTGATTTACTAGAGCAAACTCGGGATCTGCAATATTTATTAATACCCGCAGCAGACTATTTATCGCAAGTAAATGTGACTTCTGATCAAATTTTAGAATATTATGAGGCACGTCCTGCGGATTATATGTTACCTGAGCGGATGAGTATTCAATATGTTCGTTTAAAAGCAGATGATTTGTCAGTAGAAAATCCTGATGATAAAGCATTGCAAGATTTTTATAATGCGCATCAGGCTAATTATACTGAACCTGAAAAACGTCATGCAGCGCATATTTTATTAACCGAAGAAAAAATAACCGGTGATGAAAAAACCATTGATGCCTTGGCTGCAAAGCTGATGCAAGAATTACAACAGGGCGCGGATTTTTCTGAACTGGCTAAACAATATTCTGCCGATCCTGGTAGTAGTGCACAAGGCGGAGATTTAGGTTGGTTTGGCCGTGGGGTCATGGTGCCAGAGTTTGAACAAGCCGTATTTGCCGCAAAACCCGGCGATTTGGTTGGACCTATTAAAACGGATTTTGGTTTACACATTATCAAAGTGATCGCAATAGAACCTGAAGTAGTTAAACCTTTTGATAGCGTAAAAGATGAGGTCAAGACTGCTTATCTAGCCCAACAACGTCAAGATCTGTTTGATCAAGAATTGGCGCAGTTAGATACTTTAAGCTTCGAGAATCCTGAACATTTAGAAGTTGCAGCAGATGCCTTAAAATTACCCATAGAGAAAACCGATGTTTTCACCCGTGAACATGCGCAAAATCTAGGTGAACTGAATACAGCCGATATCATAAGCGCTGCGTTTAGCGATGGAGTTTTACTTGAAGATCGTAATAGTGATGTGATTAATTTAGCGCCTAATGATGTAGTGGTGCTACGTAAATCGAGCTATGAAGCAGCATCTTTACAACCCTTAGAGGCTGTGAAAGATCAAATAACTGCTCACTTAGCTGCAGAAAGCTGCTGCAAAATTGGCGCATGAACAAGCCAATACCTTGTTGGCCGCCTTAAAAAATGGCACAGCTGCAGATAAATTGGATACTAAATTGTCTTGGGTAACTGAAGCAAAAACAAATCGCTATAATCGTGCAGTACCACCTGCTGTATTAAATAAAGCATTTACGATGCAAGCGTTACAGCAGGATGTTGTACCCGTAGGTACACAAGATTATGCACTACTGATCCTCAATGCGGTGTATCCCGGTAAACTGGATGCTAATTTTGCAGACCAGATGCGTGAAGAATATATGACTGGCTTTACTACCTTTAAAGGTGAAATGGATTATCAACTTTATGTGGTTGATGCTGAAAAGCACAGTGATATCGAATTGAAAATGAATTTGAAGTAAGAAAACTGATGGCAAGGAGGGGACTTACAAAAGTCCCCCTGTTTATACCAAACGTTCGATTGAGTTCTTTAAATAATCGGTACGCCGATAATATGATAGCCAGAATCTACATAAACAACATCGCCTGTTACACCGGCTGCTAAATCAGAACATAAAAACGCAGCGACATTGCCTACATCTTCTTGAGAAACATTACGACGTAGGGGTGTGACTGATTCATTATAAGTGAGCATATCTCTAAAGCCTTTAATGCCTGAAGCCGCAAGTGTGCGAATAGGGCCTGCTGAAACCGCATTTACACGAATACCATGTGGACCCAAACTACCGGCTAAATAACGTACGTTAGCTTCTAAACTCGCTTTTGCTAAACCCATGACATTATAATTAGGTGCAATGCGTTGTGCGCCCAAATAACTTAAAGTTATAATGGCACCATTACGGTCCTTCATCATAGGAAATCCAGCTTTAGCAAGTGCACCTAAACTATAACTACTGATATCGTGGGCAATTTTAAATCCTTCGCGTGTTAAGTTTTCGATGTAATCGCCGTGAATTTCTTCTGAAGGAGCAAAGGCTACGGAATGGACGATAATGTCTAAACTATCCCATTGTTTGTTTAATTCAGTAAATACACCGGTGATTTGCTCATCTATTCCAACATCACAGGGTAATACTATATTGGAATTAAAATCAGCGGCCATACGTGTGACACGTTCTTGTAGTTTATCGACTTGATAGGTGAAGGCTAGTTCTGCACCTTCGCGGTGCATGGCTTGTGCGATGCCGTATGCGATGGAACGATTGCTGGCTAAGCCTACTATAAGTGCTCGTTTTCCTTGTAAAAATCCCATTTTGACCTCCAGTTTGTTGATAAAAAAATAGTTTACCATGGGTGGTCTGGTTTTAAAACTGGAAAGATTCGTCCAAATGGGTCCTGTCCTGCGTTTTTTCCCGTGCTCGCAAGCTGCGTGCGGGAAAAAGCCGCTGTCCCACCCATTTGGAATGAGATTGTTGTTTTTGCTATGTTCTAAAGTTGCTGGCGTAAGTTTGTAAAGCATATTATGCTTACTTTCTAATCAGATAGAATGGATGAATTTAATGAGATATATAGGGAGCTTGTTGCGCTTTGTTTTAGTGCTTAGTTGCGCAGCTTTTCTTATGGCTTGTGATGATTTGTGGAATAATCCTTACCCTGAAGATCAAGCTTTAGCTAATATCTACTATACCGATTTTAGTGAACGTCCTAAGTTTTTAGATCCGGCAAAATCTTATGCGGCGGCGGAATCGCGTTTTATTGGACTTATTTATGAACCGCCTTTGCAATATAATTATTTATTAAGACCTTATACCTTAGAGCCGTTGTTGGCGGCGCAAATGCCGGTGATTACTTATTATAATGAGCGAGATGAGTTATTGCCCGCTAACGCGCCTGCGCATCACATTGCTTATAGTATTTATGAAATTACAATAAAACCTAATATTTTTTATCATGAACATCCTGCATTTGCTCAAAATAATTTAACGCCTGCGCAATTAAAAAATGTACATACTTTAAATGATTTCCCTCATACCGGTACCCGTGAAGTGATAGCTGAAGATTTTGTTTATCAAATTAAACGTTTAGCACAGCCTGACAATAATTCACCGATATTAGATTTAATGAGTACTCATATTATAGGTCTGGCTGATTTTTCAAAAAAACTTACTGCAAATTCTGATTTGCGCTTCGAGAACTTCGAGGGGGCAAAAGTAATAGATCGTTATACCTATCAAATTAAAATTCATGAAAAATATCCGCAGTTTAGTTATTGGCTTGCGATGTTGTTTTTTGCACCTATGCCTTGGGAAGCTGAAATTTTTTACGCCCATCCTGAATTGATTAAAAAAAATATAGTCTTGGATTGGTATCCCATCGGCACCGGTCCTTATTTTCTAGCAGTTAATAACCCCAATCGTCAAATGATCTTAGAGAAAAATCCAAACTTTCATGAAGAATATTACCCGACACTGGGTATGCCGGGCGATTTGGAAGCAGGCTTATTAGAAAAAGCCGGACAACGTTTACCTTTTATAGATAAAATTGTTTTTAATTTAGAAAAAGAATCTATTCCGCGCTGGATTAAATTTTTGCAAGGTTACTATGATCAGTCCAGTATTGGATCAGATAATTTTCAACAAGCCATTATTGTTTCTAATCAGGGTACGACATTATCAAAAATGTTAATCGACAAAGACATGCAAATGTACAGTAGTATTGCAGCCATGACTTTCCCTTGGGCGTTTAATATGATGGATCCGATCGTAGGCGGTTATGATGAAAAAAAACAGGCCCTAAGACAAGCCATTTCCATCGCTATGGATATCGAAGAATATATTTCCATATTTTTAAATGACCAAGGTGTTGCCGCACAAGGGCCGATTCCTCCAGGCATCGAAGGTTATCAAGAAGGTCAAGCGGGGATGAATCCTTATGTGTATACCTGGCAAGATAATAAAGCACGGCGTTTGTCGATAGAAGTGGCTAAACAACTTATGGTTAAAGCAGGTTTTCCTGATGGTCGCAATGCGCAAACGGGCGAACCCTTAGTGCTGCATTATGATGGCATCTCAACGGGCGACCCGGCAGAAAAATCTCAATTTGCATGGGTTCAAAAGCAATTTAATAAATTAAATATCACCTTGAATATTCGTGCCACTGATTATAATCGTTGGCGTGAAAAAATAAGTTTAGGTAATGCGCAGATTTTTCCTTATGGTTGGAGTGCGGATTATCCTGATCCTGAAAATTTTTTATTTTTACTCTACGGTCCTAATTCGCGAGTGGTCACCGAGGGTGTCAATGCTAGTAATTATATGAATAAATCTTATGATCAGTTATTTGAACAATTACGTTATTTAGATAAAGGTCCTGAAAAAGATGCACTGATTGAAAAAATGTTGACGATTATTCGAAAAGATGCGCCTTGGATATTTGGTGTACATCCTAAAGTTTACGTTTTATCTCAAGGTTGGAATGCGCCAGTAAAACCAGATGAAGTCTCAGTGAATAATTACAAATATCACAGTCTTGATCCCGTATTGCGTGATAAATTACGCAAAGAATGGAACCCACCAAAAGTTTGGCCGTTTTTCCTAGGTTTATTTGTGCTTATTTTATTATGTTTGCCCATCGTGATAGCCTATTGGAAAAAAGAACATCAAGTACGACACAAAAGGATACCGTGATGTGGACTTATATTGTTAGACGTATTTTATATGCCATTCCTATTTTAATTGGCGTTAATTTATTGACATTTATTTTATTTTTTGTTGTTAATTCACCACAAGATATGGCAGTGGCGCAATTAGGTGATCGTTATGTGACTCAAGAATCCATCGATCGGTGGGTGCAAACCAACGGTTATGATAAGCCTTTATTTTATAACCCCAAGGCGCAAAATATAGATCAATTTACTGATACTTTGTTTTTTCAACAAAGTAAAAAATTATTTACCTTTAATTTTGGTATTTCCGATATGGGGCGTGATATTAGTCATGATATTTCAGAGCGCATGTGGCCCAGTCTTGCTTTGGCGATTCCTTCATTAGTTTTTGGTCTTATAGTCAATGTCAGCTTGGCTTTATTTATTATTTTATTTCGTGCCACATATTTAGATGTAGTGGGTGTTTCTATTTGTGTGGCCTTGATGTCTATTTCTAGTTTATTTTATATCGTTTCAGGACAATATTTATTAGCTAAAGTATTACACTGGATGCCGATTTCAGGTTATGCGCCCGGTGTCTATGCGGTAATGTTTTTAGCCTTGCCAGTGATCGTAAGTGTGTTTTCAGGTTTGGGCGCTGGCGTGCGTTGGTATCGCACTATTTTTCTGGAGGAAGTGGGTAAAGACTATGTGCGCACCGCACGTGCTAAAGGCTTATCAGAAATACAAGTATTATTTAAACATGTTTTAAAAAATGCAGCTTTGCCTATTTTAACAGGTGTAGTTGTACTTATTCCCAGTTTGTTTTTAGGCAGCCTAATTTTAGAATCATTTTTCTCGATTCCAGGTTTGGGCAGCTATACCATTGATGCGATTCGATCCCAAGATTTTGCAATCGTGCGATCCATGGTCTTTTTAGGATCGGTGCTTTATATAGTGGGTTTAATATTAACAGATATTTCATATACATTAGTCGACCCCCGGGTCCGGTTAAACTAAGGTTAAACTATGCCATTTAAATTAGAAATTTTATGGACCGATGCTGTTTTTTTCTTATTATTAATGGGCGCTGTCGCGCTCGCGCTTTGGAAAAAAAACCATGGTCAAACGACACGCTGGCGCCAAGTCTGGTGCACTCATGTAGGCATGAGCACTGGGGTTATTTTATTTTTTTATGTATTAATTGCTTTATTGGATTCGATACATTTTCGTATGCGCATTACAGATGTGCTGCCTTCTCAAGGTATTATTTATGCTGCACAAGTACACAGTGTTTTAGATTTAATCTTATCGCCACTTGATTTGTTAATTGAAAAGACTTATGTTTCGCCTTTTTCAAGTGCCACATTTTCCGATGTCATATCCATAATTATAACAGCCATGCCCGCTGCCTTGGGTTTATGGCTACTGAGCATAGGTTTGGTGCGCTTATATGCGGGGAAATATATGTTTAGCCAAGACCTACGTTGGAAAACTTTGATTATCACTATAGGTGGTATGCTATTTTTAATAGTGAGTTTATATGCGCTCTCAAGACAGTATCATGTCTTGGGTACCGATGAAATTGGTCAAGATGTGTTTTATCAAGCACTTAAAAGTATACGCACCGGCGTGATGATAGGTACGCTCACCACTTTAGTGATGTTGCCTTTTGCCTTAGTGATGGGCTTGATGGCTGGGTATTTCCGTGGTTGGATAGACGATGTGATTCAATATATTTATACCACTTTAAGCTCTATTCCTAGCGTCTTATTAATTGCGGCCTCGGTATTGGTTTTAGAAGTGTTTATGAATAAAAACCCTGAGTGGTTTATCAGCTCTGCCGCTCGCGCCGATGCGCGTTTATTGGCTTTGTGTATGATCTTAGGCATTACCAGTTGGACCAGTTTGTGTCGCCTGGTGCGGGCTGAAACCTTAAAATTGCGTGAGTTAGATTATGTCTTAGCTGCTCGCGCCTTGGGACTTAAAAATGGGGTGATTATTTTACAACATATTTTGCCGAATTTAATGCATATTATTTTAATTACCATCGTTCTTGATTTTAGCGGCCTAGTGTTAGCAGAAGCTGTATTGTCTTATATTGGTGTTGGCGTTGACCCCACCATGCAAAGTTTTGGCAATATGATTAATAGTGCACGTTTAGAACTGGCACGTGAACCCGTTATCTGGTGGTCGCTTGCTGCAGCATTTATTTTTATGTTTGTCTTGGTATTGTCCGCTAATTTATTTGCAGATAAAGTGCGTGATGCTTTTGATCCTAAACTGCCCATAGTCAGGTGAGTCATGAATGATGCGATATTAACAGTTGATAATTTAAGTACTTATTTGCCTACACCCCAAGGCTTAGTGCATGCTGTTGATTCAGTAAGTTTTACCATTAGCCGTGGGATGACTTTGGCGCTTGTCGGGGAATCAGGCTCTGGAAAAACCGTCACGGCACATTCTATAGCGCAGTTATTAGCGGATACCACTGTTTATGGACGCGAGAGTCAAATTAAATTAGGTGATATAGATTTATTAACTTTATCAGAAGTACAATTGCGGCAGATAAGAGGGCGCCGAATCGGTATGATTTTTCAAGAGCCCATGACTTCATTAAATCCTGTGCTGACAATTTTTGATCAAATAGCAGAAGTGTTACGCCTACATTCCACTTTAAATAAACGTGCGATTTATGATCGCGTGAGTGACTTACTGAGCGCCGTTGGTATTGCAGATGTTAAACAATGCCTGCAAAATTATCCGCATCAATTATCCGGCGGGATGAAACAGCGGGTGATGATTGCAATTGCTTTAGCAGGAGAGCCTGATTTACTGATAGCAGATGAACCGACAACCGCATTAGATGTGACGGTACAAGCACAAGTTTTAGATTTATTGCAAAAAATTCAACAAGAATTTTCGATGGGCATGTTATTAATTACTCATGATTTGGCTGTTGTTTCTCAAGTAGCTGATTATGTGGCGGTCATGTATGCGGGCCAAATTATAGAATATGCCTCACGTGACGCTTATTTTGCTAATGCCCAACATCCTTATAGTCAACGTTTATTTCAGTCTTTGCCCAGCATAGAAAAAAGAAATCAGATCTTAGATGTCATTCCAGGCTTTCCTCCAAGTTTGATCGACATGCCTAGTGGTTGTCGTTTTGCGCCGCGCTGTCGATATGCTTGGGATTTATGTGAACAACAGATGCCGCAATTAACGGATACACATACGCAACAGGTCCGTTGTCATTTATATACTAAAGAGCCACCGCTCACCCGCTTACCTCTTATTGAAAAACCATTACTGCCGCATGCGCAAATTCAACATGAGCAAACCTTACTCTTATCGGCGCAAGAAATAAAAGTCTATTTTCCTATAAAAAAAGGTTTGCTGCGTCGCACGGTTGGTTATGTGAAAGCCGTAGATGGTGTTGATTTAATGTTACATACCGGTCAAACCTTAGCCATAGTGGGTGAATCGGGTTGTGGTAAAACCACACTGGCTAAAACATTATTACAATTAATTAAAACGACTTCAGGCAATATAGTTTACCTGGGTAATGATTTAACACACATGCATGCGCCGCAATTACGTACGCTTCGTAAAAGCGCACAAATTATTTTTCAAGATCCCTATAGCTCGTTGGACCCACGGATGAGCGTATTAGAAATTATTGCTGAAGGCTTAATCGCGCAACAAATATTTGCTAACCTTGCTGCTTGTCGTAAAAAAGTGAGTGAATTATTACAACAAGTAGGTTTATCATCCGCGATTATTGATAATTATCCCCATCAATTTTCTGGAGGACAACGACAACGTATAGCTATTGCTAGAGCATTGGCCGTAGCGCCACAACTCATTATTTGCGATGAGCCGACCAGTGCCTTAGATGTTTCTGTGCAAGCGCAGATTATTAACCTATTAAAAACCTTACAGCAAGAATTAGGTTTGGCTTATATTTTTATTAGTCATAATATCGCTGTGGTATCCTATCTTGCTGACACAATCGCGGTTATGTATTTAGGGCAGATCGTCGAACAAGGTCCAGCTGAAGAATTATTATTGGCTCCCAAACACCCTTATACCAAAACCTTATTAGCTGCAGTACCGCAACTATCTGTTTTATCAGAAGAATCAAAATAGTCTGCTCACCTAAAGGGTATCATACCCGTTTGCACATAGGTCAAACATCAATTATTGACTTCAGTTCAAGCTAGCCCTTCCGATAAAGGATAACCTAAGAAGTAATATAATAGGTAAACCTTAAAATTAAAATAAGTTAGGAGTCAAGATAATGAAAAAAAGTTTTAAACTAGCATTGATAGGGTGCGCATCTTCATGTTTAATGAGCACAGTGTATGCGAATGCGCAGCCAATCGATTTATTGACTGGTCTTGAGATCAGTGGTTTATCTGTAGAAGATATGGTCTGTGGAGCAGAAGCACGCGACTATGATTTTACTATAACAAATAAATCATTTAGCAAAGTTTTTCTAGGCCCTTTAGTTATTAGTTTAGGTGATGATGATAGCTTCCCAGAAAATAGTGAAGCAGTGACTGTAGATCGCGGTAGCTGCGGTTTTAGATTAGGACGTTTTGAAAAATGCGAAGGTACAGTTACATTTGATCCTACAAAATTATCTTGCGCTAAACAAGACCATCCACTAGTTTTTGATGCTGACATTGATCGTGAATTAATCGCTGTTTATACAAAAATTGAAGATGAAGCAAAGAAAAAACTTTTCCCAAGAATTGCTACAGCTGATATCGATGTAGATGTAAATCTTCTGGGTTCTTTGACTGATTATTCTATTACTGCAGATAATATTATTGCAGGCACAGATGATGATGAGCCTCATGTGATGGATTCGATTACTTCTGTAGAAGGTAATGTATCTGCTGCAGATAACATCACTGATGTGGATGATATCTTTTTTAACTGTGAATATAACACCTGTGGCGTTGTAGAATTTGAGGAAGATCAAGCGGCTGCATTTAAAGATGCTGCACAAGTTTGGAGTGTTTTTAGAAATGCAATATTTGATGGTGGCTCAACACTCACGTGTGACGATGCTGATTATACTATAGATCTTGCAGGTGATTATGTAGAGGTATATCCAGGTATAGTATATTGCGTAGAATATGATATCGCTATTAATGGTGCTTCTGGTACACCAGTAGCTCCATATGATACCGCTGTTTATGGTATTACGGGTGAAATTGCATTCAAAGGCGATGAAGACGATGTCTTTGTATTTGTATTCCCAGACGTGCCAACATATAACGATGGAGTTTCAATCAATACTATATGGAATTTGACATTGACAGACTTTGGTATATTACCCGGTGCTAAATTCTCTCTCACCAGTGATGCCTTAGGGACTACAGTAGATAATCGTAATATTTTCTGGGTTTTACCTGAAAATTCTACAACAGAATTTGCAAAAGATTCTCGGTTTGCTGGAAATATTATTACTGCAGGTGATGTTGGATTCTGTGATGCTACTATTAATTTACAGTGCGAGTCTATGCTGGCAGGTGCTGCTCCTTATATCATGGGTGGTATTTATGCCTTGAGTGAGGATATTGATATAGCTCAAGAATCTTGCCCTGAAACTACTGTTACAACACACGGTTTCACAATTGATTCAGACAGCAATGATGAATAGTCGCAAGTAAAGTGCAGTATGAGGGGATTTCAAGCTGAGATCCCCTTATTAATAACCTAAATGGTTTCGTCGAGTATAATGGTGCCGGCAGTATTAGCGGCGAAGAACTTAAAAAAATAAAATGAGGAATCAAAGTCATGAAAAAAAGTTTTAAATTAGCATTATTAGGATGTGCATCAACATGTTTAATGGGTGCAGCCTATGCAAATGCAGAAACAGAAAGTTTTGGTAGTCTTGAGATTACTAATGTGAATCTAGAAGATATGACCTGTGGTGCGGAAGAACGTCATTATCATTTTACTGTAGAAAATAAGTCATTCAGTAGAGTATTTCTAGGCCCTATGGTTGTTGGCATTGATGAAGATGATAGCTTCCCAGAAAATAGTGAAGCAGTGACTGTAGATCGCGGTAGCTGCGGTTTTAGATTAGGACGTTTTGAAAAATGCGAAGGAACAATCACATTTGATCCAACAAAATTAGCTTGTGCTGATGAAGATCATCCGATTGCTATTGGTGAAATCGAACGTGAAATAATTGCTGTTTATACCAAGCTTGAAGATGAAGCTAAGAATGGTTTTTTCCCAAGAATCGCAACAGCTGATGTTGATGTTGATGTAAGCCCCTTGGGTTCTTTAGTCGATTATTCTATTATTGCTGATGATATTATCGCCGGCACAGATGATGATGAACCCCGTGCGTTTGATGCCATGACAACTGTAGAAGGTAATATATCTTATGCAGATGACATCACTGATGAAGATGATATTATTTTCAACTGTGAATATAACACTTGTGGCGATGTAGAATTTCATGAATCTCGCGCTGCTGCATTCAAAGATGCTGCCCAAACTTGGCAAGTTTTCAGAACAGCAGTTGATGAAGATGCAGATGATGTAGCTGCAGGCGTAGTTGATTGTGCCAATGCAGACTATGTTTTAGATTTTAGTAATGACATGAATTACTATCAAGAAGTGTATCCTGGTATAGTATACTGCGTAATAGGAGCTGATGCAGGTTTACTAAATAAAGCAGTACCTTGCGATGATAGTACATGCGATATAGAATATTATATGCCTTTTGATATCGCCTTCAAAGGTGATGAAGATGATATTTTCACATTCGTGTTTCCTGATATTTTTGAGCCAACAGGGATAACAACTACATCAGCAGCTACAGCATTTCCTATCACATCTACAACATTTTATGTACAAGATGGTTCTAAATTCTCTCTAACGAGTGATGCGATAGGTACAACTGTAGATAACCGGAATATTTTCTGGATTATTCCCGATAACTCTACAACATCTATCGATGGTAATACACGTTTTGCTGGAAACATTATCACTGCAGGTGATATTGTCACTGGTGATATTACTTCTGGTATTCCGCCTTTCGTCATGGGTGGTCTGTATGGTTTAACAGATGATGTTGATTCATCAGAAGTGTGTTTGACAAATGATTGCCCTGAAACAACTGTTAATGTAGTAGGCTTTTACATTGATTCAGACAGTAACGATGAATAATCGATAGTAGGTAATTGTGTGCAATAAGAGGGGATCTCAAATGAGGTCCCCCCTTCTTTTTTAAGTTTTATAATTCTAATCATAAAAAAATAAGAGAGAATAAAAATGATCCATATATTAAATTACAAATCCCTATTACTAGGCTGTGTTTCATCTTGTTTAATAAGCACAGCGTATGCAAATGCAGAAGCAGAAAGTTTTGGTAGTCTTGAAATTACTAATTTGAATTTAGAAGATATGACTTGTGGCGCAGAAAAACGTCATTATCATTTTACTGTAGAAAATAAATCATTCAGTAAAGTATTTTTAGGCCCTATGGTTGTTGGCATTGATGAAGATGATAGCTTTCCAGTAAATCATCATGCAGTCACTGTTGATCGCGGTAGCTGCGGTTTTATTTTAGGTCGTCTTGGAAAATGCGAAGGCACAATTACATTTGATCCAACAAAATTAGCTTGCGCTGATGAAGATCATCCGATTGCAATTGGTGAAATTGAACGTGAAATAATTGCTGTTTATACCAAGATTGAAGATGAAGCTAAGCAGGGTCTTTTTCCAAGAATCGCAACAGCTGATGTTGATGTTGATGTAAGCCCCTTGGGTTCTTTAATCGATTACTCCATGATTGCGGATGAAATTATCGTCGGTACAGATGATGATGAACCCCGGACGATGGATGCCATGACTACAGTAGAAGGTAATGTATCTGCTGCTGATAGTATCACTGATGAAGATGATATCTTTTTTAATTGTGAATATAACACTTGTGGCGTTGTAGAATTTCATGAATCTCGCGCTGCTGCATTCAAAGATGCTGCCCAAACCTGGCAAGTTTTTAGAACTGCAGTTGATGAAGATGCAGATGACGTAGCTGCCGGTATAGTTGATTGTGATAATGCAGATTATATATTAGATTTTTCAGGCAGCGGCCCCTCTTATCTAGAAGTGTACCCAGGTTTTTATTGTGTAACTGGAGAAGTAATCTGTCAGCTAACCAATAATGATCTTCAAGCAGATTGCTCAATAGAATATGCTATTCCTGACGACGTTGCTTTCAAAGGGGATGATGATGATCTCTTTGTATTCGTTTTCCAAGATAATGAAGTGTATGAAATTTCTGATGGTGATATTTTAACAGATACTGAATTTTATATAAATAATGGTTCTAAATTCTCGCTAACCAGTGATGCCGTAGGAACTACGGTAAATAATCGAAATATTTTCTGGATTATTCCAGAGGATGCATCAACGTATTTCGAGGCTAATTCACGGTTTGCTGGAAACGTAATTACTGCAGGCGACATTGAATATGGATCTATTGCTATACCACCACCTGCTAATCCTAATGAAATAGCGCCTTACATTATGGGTGGTCTGTATGGTTTAACGGGCGATGTTGATTTATCAGAAGCTTGTTTGACAAATGATTGTCCTGAAACAACGATTGATATTTCAGGATTTACCATCGATTCTGACAGTAATGACGATTGATTAGTTGTTAGTTTAAAAGCTTATATAAAGGGGGGCTTCATTAGGACTCCCTTTATTTAACTAGTTGACATTAGCGATATATTAAATAAAAAATTTGCAATCTTAAAACATAGCCCTATAATAATTTAATAGTTAATATCTTAAAATATTTTTAAGGAAAAAGATGTCGGCACAGAAGTTTATTACAAGACAATAAGCTAAATGTGTATCTTGAATAGCTCTAAATTTAATTCTGAAATCAAAAGAGGAAGAAATTATGACCAATGCATTGCGTTACAAATTAGTTTTGCTTGGCTGTGTCTCATCATGTTTAATGAGCGCCGCTTATGCAAACAGTGAAGATCTGGTGACTTTAGCATTAACGGGTCCAGGACCATATGAGCCTGAATTAAGAGATATAGCTTGTGAAACAAAACCTGTTATTTATACTTTCACCTTGACCAACGAAGATGATGATCGCGCGCCAGTAAGCGGGATATTCATCAAGACAGATCGAGGTGATGATTTTCGTCGTTTTGGTGGATTAATCAAAGTGTTACCACCTCAGACAACCAATGATTGTGGATATGGCAGCCATCATGATAATGATGCATTCCCTAACCCACGTTTTCATTTTGATCTTCCTGCAAATGGTGGTCACTGTAATATCAATGTATTAGTTAACCCTGAATCAGTTGATTGTGGCGATAATGATACTTTGCCAACTACAGGCGAAATCAAACGCGACTTAGTCGTTCTACTTGAAACTTACCAACGTGCGGCGGTTTTTGAATTAGATGATATCGAAATGACACTTATTGGTTCTTTAGATTCATTTTCTTTAGTGGGAACAAGATTATGTACCAATGGTGATGAAGCGCAATGCGATCCTGATTTTAGCCTTGCACAAAATCATCCATGGCCATGGCCTCCCGTACCTCCAATGCCTCCAACACCCAGTGATGAAGTTCTTGTTCCTCAAGACATTGCTTTGTTAGATGAAAACACTTATATATCGGATAATATCAAGACTTTAGAAAACATCTATAGAGATGATGATGCTGTTGCTGAAGCTGCAGGTAATGATCTACTAAAAGTTTATCATACCTTAAAGAAACTAGGGGATCCTGAAGTGTCAGCACAAAGTTGTAACTTCTTGCCATCAAATCTCAATGGTGATTTGCATGATCCAGAACCTGTTATCATTCGAGGCGGTGTTCAATGCTTTATTGGAGATACGCCTGTTACAGTAGCTGGACCCGTTACTTTTGATGCTAAAGGCTCACAAATTGTATTGATCGTTGATGGAACTGGCGATGCAGATGACATGGCTTTAACTATTGTTGACTCAGGTTATTTCCAATTTGCTGAAGGTACAGATTTTAGTGATGTGACCTGGGTAGTAACTGGCCAAACTGAAGTTCAATCCATTAATAGAACTCCTGCTGATGGCACCTACAACTTTGCGGGTGATCTGATAACTAATGGTGGCTTTGAAATGGATGCTCCAGATTGCGGTCGTGACCAAAATGATAGTGAAGTTGAATGTATTCCTGCAATAGCGGGCGGCATATATACTTTGGACAGAGAAGAATGGGAAAGCGACGACAACCAGGATGTACGTGGCGGAGAAATCACTTTAAGTAACGGGACTGTTTTTGCAGATACCGATTGTCTTAAAAAATAAGTGACCATTTGTAATTTAAAATAAATTAACTTTAGAAAGGAAATGAATGATGAGTAAAGTATTAAGTTATAAATTAGCGTTGCTAGGTTGTGTCTCATCTTGTTTGATGAATGTAGCTTACGCCAATGAAGTAGGTAATCAAGCTAACGATGATAGAATTATCATCATAGGCGATCATCACCGTGAGTTCAGAGATGTTGTATGTAATGCGGAACCACGTTTTGTGTCTTTTTGGCTTAAAAACATTGGTGATGATAATTTTGAAGTTACAAAATTAGATATTAACCCGAATCATGATGATGATTTTTCAAGCTATGACATAGTAAGTCTTCCTGCTCCAGGAATGGACAATAAGTACGCCTGCGGTCATGAAGTACCAGGACGTGTACCTTTTAAACTAAAGCCTGGCGAGTCATGTGAGCTTCTTATTGAAGTGAACCCTGAAGATACCCAAGCATGTCTTGATGTAAACGGTTATCCACCTATCGGTCATATTTCAAGAGAATTGCTCGTTACTTATGACGGTCCATTACGTGAAGTTAGAAAAGATATCGAGTTTGACTTTACTTATCTGGGATCTGGAGATGATTTCTCTATAATTGGGAATAATATCCATAATGATCAACACAAACTTGCTACAGCACAATCAGGTGTAATTCAAGTATCTCAAGATGTCGGTATCACTAAAAAGAAAGGCCATTTAACAGATGACATCAGTTATAGTGATGAAAGCCGTCCATTTCGATATGGTACTGTCACCATGGTAGCATTTGAAGATTTAACTGCTGCTTTTGATAATATGTTGAATATCACCACAACTTGTCAAACAACTAATGGTTTACCCAATACATTGGATGATTCAGCTTCAATCACCAATACATTGACTATGCGAAAACAACCACTTTTTGTTTAAACGACGACGCGGGTAATGTTCCTCCCATGGTAATCGATGGTACAGTAACCTTTACTAATACCAATGCTAAAGATAGTCCTGCACCTTTCTGGATAATTATGAATATCCCTGATAGCTATGCCTTATGGATAGAAGGTAATGCAGATTATGTGATAGATAACAGCCATGCCAAAGGTGAAAAAGCGACTGAAGACAATATCATCTGGATTTCTAATGGTAATGTCGAAGGCGCAGTAAATGGTCAAATACCAGGTAGTTTATTAATCAACGGTTATTTTGAAGTTGATGAAGAAATTGGTACACCTTTACAAGTCGTAGGTAGAATACTAGCAATTGATAATGATGTCAGTCTAAATGGTAATAATATCGTTAAACCACGGTATTAAAACTTGCTTAGGTAGTGTGTCAAAGGGGATTTATTTTTTAGATCCCCTTTTTTAAATTGTAAAATGGTATATACTTTAACAAGAGTTTTATGGAGAATTGCTTTTTCATTCATTAAAGGGACTTTATTCTATGTACACACCAACAAAATTTTTATTAGGTATGGCCCTTGCGCTGACCTCAGGTTTTGTATTTGCAGAAGATGTTGAAGATCAATTAGAAGGTGGATTACAGTTATTAATAGCAGGAGGTATTTCCTCCATTGATCAAGATGGCACCTTTAATCCAACAAGCGATGAGACCGATAGTCTTGTTCAAAATGAAGAGGATTGGAATTTTTGGACCGCTAAAGTAGGTATAGGTTATGAATTTCTGATCGATCTAGATGATGATTCTGAAGATGAAGATGATTTTCGCTGGCTACCTAATGTTATTCCACAAGTCAATCTTTATTACTTAGATGGTGATGAGATTGATGGTCATGTACTTCGCTTTGAAGAGTCTAATCAAGCGGATTACACCATGGATTATAGCAGTGCACGTTTGATGTTTGATTTGGCAGTGACTTTTGCTTCTATGCAAGGTTTTTCAATCTACGGCATAGGCGGTTTAGGGATTTCTTGGAATGATACCGACTTTAGCACAACACCGACTTCTGATTTGCTCCCTTATGGTTTTGAACTTGACAGTGATGCAACCACTTCATTTGCATATGAGTTTGGTATTGGTCTAGGCTATGATATTACCGATGATATTGGCATTTCATTAGAGTATTTGTATGCTAGTTTAGGTGATGTCGAAGTTCAAGGAACAGCTAAATTAACAGGTGATGGTGATTCAGATCCTGATGATGATCCTGAGAACTCTGGATATAGATGACTCAGATATAGACATGAGTTCACAATCTATATTATTGGGCCTCACTTTCGCACTTTAACAAACTAATCAAAAGGAAATGAAGTCATGCTTAAAACATATAATCTAAAATTGGCTCTACTCAGTTTATCTACCTCTATTTTTTTAGTAGGTGTTGCACATGCTGAATCAGTCCATAATGAATGTAATGAAGAGGCAGATGTTTGTATTTTTGCGCCTAATGTCCACAAAGCTGCATGCGGAGCAGAAGCCAAGCCATTAACATATCGCGTCGTTAATAATAGAGATCCTGGTATTACTTTATTAGATGTTGAAATTTCACCAAATCATCTTGATAGTTTTCCGGATAAAGATTTAGTGACTTATTCTAAAGAAAGAAGTACTTGCCAAATTGGTAAGGCTATCGGTTATGAATGTAGTATTGTTCTTGAACTTAACACGACATCTATTGATTGCCCTGTAAGAGAATGGACACAAATTGATCGTACTTTAGAAATAGACATCAATACTTGGGCTCGTGATTTTTATTCAGAAATTGATCTCAATATTACTACTTTAGGTGCTGCAGAAGATTTTTCAGTATTGGCACCTAGTGTTTTTAATACTGCAAGTCAAGATGCAACAGTAGCTTTTAATGTAGGCTATACCGATGAGCATGGTTTTGGTACGCAACTTATTCGCTATTATGATCAGCATAGATTGTATGGGCCGTTTGAAGAGCTGACCATTGCTGCTAATGAAGATACTGAAGCTACATTTTATGCGATGCTAAATAAACAGTATGATGGTGGTTGCCATAATAATAATACACTAAGTCCATCCTTAGGTCATAAGGGTTTGGTTCCTCAAGTTTCTGCTGGTGTTTTTTGTTTCAGAGATCCTTCACCCGTGACTATCAACGGTGATTTTATTCTAAATGGTGATGGCGATTATGTATTTATCATTGACTATGGTAGTGCTGATCATTTAAAACAAGTGTTTTACATCTTTGAAAATGCTAACATCTTATTGCGCAACGGTGCACAAGCAGACCGTGTCTATTGGATAGTGAGAGGCGCTACTGAGCAGTCAGCGGGTTCGTTTATTGCAGGTAATGTCTTGTCAACAGGTGCATTTGAGTTTGAGGACGGTAGAGCTACTGCGGGTTTACAAGGTAGAATATTAGTCTTAGGACGTGATGAGCACACAGAACAAACTAATCCACGTATGGATGCTTTTACTGTTGATTGCGAAAGTGAAAGAGCCTATGTTTGCTTATATGGCAATACGATCAGTAATCCCTATCTTTAAGCTATAAATAATTTCCTCATCGCCCTAACGGGCGATGAGGGAAATATATTAAGCGCCTCTAGTAATTTTAAGTACTTGACCAATTTGTAGATTTGCAGAAGAGAGATTGTTGTACTGTTGCAAAGTAGCCACTGAAATGCCATGGTTTTTACTGATTTTATTTAAAGTATCACCACTTTGGACCACATAATTAAAAGTAGCCTTTTTCTGTGGCGTATAATCTTCAAGCGCTGCTTTAAAGATTTCTACCTTATCTGCAGGAATTAAGATCTCATCCGCATGGTTAGCAATCACCGCTTGGCTAAAGCCAGGATTCATTTCGCGTAAAGTTTCAGGTTCAACATCGGCTAAATTAGCAGCGATGGTTAAATCTAAATAATCTTCAACATCAATATCAACTGCAGCCACTTGTGGCTCGTCGGCAACGATAGGTAATTCTAGATTATGACGCTGATAGTTCTTAATCACATCGGCAAGCGCAATAATCTTAGGCACATAATGACGTGTTTCTTTAGGCAAAGTGCTTAAAGACCAAAAATCGCCACCACGGCCTGCAGCCTTACTCTTTTTAATCGCATTATTAACATTACCTTGGCCGGCATTATAAGCTGCCAATACTAGGTACCAGTCATTATCATAAAGCTCTGCTAAATAGCTCAAATGGCCTAAAGCAGCATCAGTAGAGGCAATGATATCCACACGTCCATCATATCCACCACCAGTTTGTTTAATACCATAATAACGTGCAGTAGCCGCCATTAATTGCCATAAGCCCTTAGCACCTTTATTAGAGAGTGCATGGGGATCATAAGTACTTTCTACCACAGGAATTAAAACAAATTCTAAAGGTAAGCCACGCGCTTCAACTTGTTCGGCTATATAATAAAGGTAAGGCTCGGCGCGATTAAAGATATTCTCAATATATTCTGAGTTATTGAGGTACCAGGCGCGATGTGTTTGCACCAGTTCCTGCTCTGTGGCATGATCCAAGTGAAAGTTTACACGCAGGCGATCCCATAGATTGTCATTTGTTGAGACAGTGGTTTCTTCGGTTTTCGGTACACTAGATACCGTTAACGCATTAGAACCTACCACTAACCCTACGACAAGAAAGAACAATGATAAATGCTTGATATACTTATTTATTGTGTTCATAACGTGTATTGTACCAGAAATAGGTCAAAAAAGGAACACAAAAAGGGTATTTTATTAGTTGTATAGCTAAAAATATCCTGTTCCTAGGCCTATATTTGCACTAAGGTAGGGTTATATTGCTTAAGAAAGTAGAATTATTTACAGATGGCGCCTGCAGAGGTAATCCAGGCCCCGGCGGCTGGGGTGTAGTCCTTCGTTATAATGGCCAAGAAAAAACCCTAAAAGGCGCAGAACTGCTAACCACTAATAACCGTATGGAGCTTATGGCAGCAATAGCAGGTTTAAACGCCTTAAAAGTACCTTGTAACGTAGAAATCACCACCGATTCCCAATACGTAAGACTTGGCATCACCACCTGGATCCATAATTGGCGTAAAAACGGCTGGCGAACAGCCAATAAACAACCCGTAAAGAATGCCGACTTATGGCAAGCCCTAACACAAGCCCTAGAACTCCACCAAGTAGAATGGCACTGGGTAAAAGGTCACAGCGGCCATAGAGAAAACGAAATAGCTGACGAATTAGCAAATCAAGCAATAGATGAGTTATCATAGCTTTTTAGAATAAAATATAAATTAAGCTTACGCAAAACGCCACTAACCTAATTCCAAACGGGTGGCCGGAGACTGTTTTTATGCGCGCAGCTTGCGAGCACATAAAAGCAGTCGCAGGACAGGCCCCGTTTGGACGGATCTATAAGTTGCGTAACACAATAAGGACATACATGCGCCAAATCATACTAGACACAGAAACCACCGGCCTAAGCCCACAAGCAGGGCACAGAATTATCGAAATCGGCGCCCTAGAAATGCTCAACCGCCGCTTAACCGGCAAAAAGTTTCATTATTACTTAAACCCCGACAGAGATATCGATTACGGCGCACAAAAAATACATGGCATAACCCGCAGCTTTCTAGCCGACAAACCAAGGTTTAAAGAAGTGGCTCACGATTTACTAGCCTTTATAAAAAATGCCGAATTAATTATTCATAATGCCAGTTTCGATATCAATTTTTTAAATTATGAATTAGCGCTATTAGATAAAAACCTAGGCAACATTGAAGATTATGCCCAAGTCCTTGATAGCTTAAGTGTTGCGCGAAAAAAACATCCCAACCAAAAAAATTCATTAGATGCCTTATCCAAACGTTATGAAATAGATAATTTCGATAGAGAACTTCACGGCGCCTTATTAGATGCACAAATACTAGCCCAAGTGTATTTAGCGATGACTGGCGGGCAAGCGGATCTCTCTTTAGAAGTATCAGAACAATCACAGCGTGCACAGACAGCGCAAGAAGGTGTACAACATGGCTCATTAGATTTTAAAGTTGTTTATGCAAACTCTGAAGAACTTGCTGCGCACACGCATTATTTACAAAAAATTAAAGAGGCCAATAGTGGACAATGTCTGTGGCTACAAGATTAAGGTTATTCATCAGTCTTATGATGAATTTTTAGCACAACTCACACAAGCAGATTTAATTTTAACGCCAACGCGCAGGCTGGCAACCCGCCTAAATAAAGATTGCGCGCAATGGATGGCCAAGAAAAATAAAAATGTTTGGCATATCGATATTGTTTCCATCACGGGTTGGTTTGATAGACTTTGGCAAGATTACCAAGATGATAACGACAACCCGCCTATGCAACGTTTAAATGCCTGGCAAAATCAATTAATCTGGCAAGAGATTATTAATGCAGAACCATCGCCATTGCTACGTAAAGACGCTGCTGCACAAATGGCTGAGCAAGCATGGATCCTATTAAAAGAATGGTGTATTCCATGGCAATCTTTAGTAAATGAAAACGTATCCACGGATATTCAAACATTTATAGATTGGTGCCAACAATACCAAGAAGCTTGTAGCAAGAAAAATGTATTAGATTCTGCGAGTGTACTTGAGTATTTAAATCCAAAATTAAGTCATAAGATATATTTAATTGGTTTTACAGATATTAAACCAGCTGTGCAACGCATATTTACTCTATTATGCGAGCAGGGCAGCAGCATAGAAATATTGGAATATCGCGAAAAAGCGCTAGTCTATTGTGCTGCACAATTAAATGCACACACCGAGTTAGAACAAGCAGCCCTTTGGGCCAAATCAAAACTGGCACAAAATCCGAATGAACCCATAGGGGTAATTATACCTGATTTAGCACTGCGATTTAATGAGGTCGATAGGGTGTTTGCAAAAACCTTAATGCCACAAACGATTTTAGCTAATCATTATCACAGCCAAAAACCTTATAATATTTCCTCAGGAAATAGATTGTCAGACTATCCAGTTATATCTATAGTATTTGAATTATTTAAATATAATTTACGAAAAATGCCAGTTGATCATTTAAGTAAAATACTATTATCTCCCTTTATTACTGGCGGGGTAAGCGAACACCTCAATCGCTCGCAAATAGATTTGGAAATAAAAAAAAGGGGACAAGAATATGTTGCCCCTCCCACTATTGTAAGCATCCCCCCTCTAAACGATAGTTTGTTAAAACCCAGCCTATGGGTTGAACTATTTAAAATATATCTAAACGCTTGGGGTTGGCCAGGAGAACGTGTACTTAATAGCCTTGAATATCAACTTGTAAAACGTTTTTATGAATTACTCAATGATTTTGCAAGCCTTGATTGTATACAAAAACCATTATCATATACTGCCGCCCACCATTTATTATTCCAACAAGCACAAAAATTATTATTTCAAGGCGAAAGTGAAAATGCACCTTTGCAAATTTTAGGCGCCTTAGAAGGTGAGGGTTTATATTTTCAGGCGCTCTGGGTGATGGGCTTGCACCATGAAAACTGGCCACAAGCTTGCAGCCCACATCCTTTTATACCGATAGAATTGCAACGCCAACACTTTATGCCACATGCCTCCAGTGAACGAGAGTATATTTTCGCAAGTCATTTAACCCAACGTTTTACGCAACAAGCCAAACAAGTGATTTTAAGTTATCCCCAGCAAGAAAATGATAAACACTTAATGCCGAGTCGTTTAATCAGAGACTATCCAGCATATCATTCAACTGTGATAGTGCAAATGCCTGCCCTGTATGATCAAGAATTAATTCTTGAATCTTGGTTTGAGAGTCCTATTCCACTTAATAAAAATAATTATATTGCAGGTGGTGTAGGTTTACTGCAATCACAAAGCGCATGCCCTTTTCAAGCTTTTGCACGTTATCGTCTAAAAGCAAAATCCCCAGATCCACGCCAAAGTGGCTTATCATTTGCACAACGTGGCGAACTCGTGCATGCAGCCCTGGAATTTTTCTGGAAGAAAATTAAAACTTCAAAGGCTTTATCCATTCTTTCAAGCGCTGAGTTGGAAGCAGGTATCCACCAAGCAATTAATTATGCAATAAAACAAATACCAGCGCACACCGTGTCTGCTATGCATCTAGTGTTAGAAACAAATAGATTGCAGGCGCTATTAAAACAATGGTTAGACTTTGAATTAAAACGTCCTGCATTTACAGTATTAGAAACTGAAAAAAGCATAGAAATTAGTTTATCAACTATTAAACTTAAGACGCGCATCGATAGAATCGATCAACTTGCTACCGGTGAAATTGTATTAATTGATTATAAAACAGGTATCATCAATCAGCCCGATTGGTTAGATACTCGCCCCTTATCCCTGCAATTACCTTTATATGCGATGAGTCATATGCCAACCCAAGGTATTGCTTTTGCCATGGTTAAAGCCAATGAACATAAATTTATTGATTTAATGGCCCATCAAACACCCAATCAATTAAATCTTTCTTGGCCAGAAGTATTAGCACATTGGCACCAAGTACTCACTACTTTGGCAGATGAGTTTTATCAAGGCGTAGCAACTGTTACGCCACAAGAGGCACAAACCACTTGTCGGTATTGTAATTTAGACATTTTATGCAGAGTGAGAAACAACTAATGGATAATGCAATTAGACGCCAAGCACTTGATCCAACTTTATCTTTTATAGTTGAAGCACCTGCAGGTTCAGGAAAAACCGAATTATTAGTACAACGTTTTTTAAGTTTATTAGCAACTTGCGCACGTTTTCCTGAAGAAATATTAGCGATTACTTTTACCCGTAAAGCCGCCCATGAAATGCGCAGCAGAATTATTAATGCGCTTGAAAAGGCATTGATAAATGATACGCAAACCATGCAATCTGTCACAATAGATTTAGCTCAAAAAGTATTGTTGCGAGATAAAAAAGAAAATTGGCAATTATTAGCCAATCCCAATCGTTTATATATTCAAACCATCGATGCCTTGTGCATGCGTTTAACTTCACAAATGCCGATAGTCTCAGGTGTTGGCGGTCAAGTGCGCATGAGTAATAATTCAGATGAAATTTATCAAAAAACAATAAGAGCAATTTTGGAAACTTTGGATGAAGACACACCCTGGAAAAATGCCTTAATCAGCGTGTTTCAACACTTTGATAATCAGTACAGCCTGATTGAATCCGTCTTTATTGATATGCTTAAAAAGCGTGATCAATGGCTACCTTATGTGATAGGTATTCCTGATGATAGAGCCTTGAAAAAACAATTTGAAAAACATTTAGAAAATATTGTTTTGGATAGGTTAAGTGTTATTGGACAGAGTTTTCCACAAGATCTTGTGCAAACCTTACTACCGCTTGCTCGTTATGCAGGTTTAGATTGCAATGAATGGCCCTCTTTAACCTGTGATGATTTGCCCAAATGGTTGGCTATCATCGAGCTTTTATTAACTAAGGACGGTGACTATCGTAAACAAGTTGACAAGCGTCAAGGGTTTCCACCTAATGTCAATAATACTTATAAAAAAGACATGCAAGAATTATTAAGCACTTTGCAAGCCCATGAAGAGTTACGCTTTGCCATGTTATTATTGCGAGAAGCACCACCTTTGCATTATACATTAAGCAGCTGGGAGTTTTTACAAGCATTATTAACGGTATTGCCTATAATGGCAGCACAACTTTTACTCACATTTCAACACTATGGACAAGTGGATTTTATAGAAATTGCAAGTCGTGCACTGCAAGCGTTAGGCGAGCCAGATAATCCAACTGATTTAGCCCAAGTGTTGGACTATCAATTACAACATATATTAGTTGATGAATTTCAAGATACTTCAATGACCCAATTTAAATTATTAGAAAAACTAACCAATGGCTGGTCTTCGCAAGATCATCATACTTTGTTTTTAGTGGGTGACCCCATGCAATCGATTTATCGTTTCAGGCAAGCCAATGTGGGTTTATTTTTAAAGGCCAAGCAACAAGGCATTAATGATATTCCCTTAATACCCTTAAAATTAACTATGAATTTTAGATCGCAACCTTCGTTAATCGATTGGATCAATCAGGTGATGCCTGATATCATGCCTAAAACAGCTAATATTACTTTAGGTGCGATACCTTTTACGCAGTGTCAGGCTGCAAGAGTTAGGGATGAAACAGGATTAATCAAGTGCATTAAAGCAGAAGATCCTGAGCAAGAAGCCATATTATTAGTGCAGCATCTCCAGCAAATTAAACAGCACTATCCTCATTGGCGTTGCGCTATTTTAGTGCGTGCTCGTAGTCATTTATCAGATATTCTACCGCAACTCAAAGCGCATGGACTAGCCTTTCAAGCGTTAGAAATTGAGCCTTTATCAAAACATGAACTGATTCATGATTTATTAGCGTTGACCCGTGCATTGCTACATCCTTACGATAATATTGCTTGGCTTGCCTTATTGCGTTCTCCCGTTTGTGGTTTAGATCTGGGACAAATTGAAACGCTGATTAATTTTAAAGAAAATGCTGCTATATGGGATATTTTGCAGGACTCTGATGCAATTGCATTATTATCAAGCAATGCGAAAGCACGTGTTGAAGGTTTTACTGCTGCATTAAAACCAACATTGGATGCACGAGATCGCATGCCTTTGGCACTTTGGGTTGAAAGTGCATGGGCTGCTTTAGGTGGTGTGTCTTATACAAAAGCGCAAGATGTGGTAAATAGTGCAACATTTTATAAATTATTAGATTTTTTAGAACAAGAATATCAAGTGCTGGATATGCATATTTTACAACAACAAATAGACAAACTCTATACAGATCAAATGGACTCTGATTTAAATCCTATCCAGGTGATGACCATTCATAAAGCAAAAGGTCTGGAATTTGATGCGGTATTTTTACCAGGGCTTACGCGCAGGCCTGCTAATAATACACCTGTAGTTCTGCGTTATTTTGAACAAACTTTAGCTAATGGTACACATTGGCTATTAGCACCTGTTCATGGTAAAACTTTGCAAAGTGATCCGATCTATAATTATTTAGGCAGAGTTGAAAAGTATCAACAAAACTATGAAACTCAGCGATTATTATACGTAGCCCTAACACGCGCAAAACAACAGTTATATTTATTCGCAGTTCTAGATCCAGAACGCCCAAGCCCAGCGCCACAAAGTTTATTTGCGTTATTGTCCTCAAGCTTTGATCATGAAACTATCTGTTACCCTGCACATGTTGACAGTACTTTAGTGCAAAACGAAAGCGGTTTAAAACGTCTTCCATTAAATTGGCAGTTACCTGAGCCTTGGCATAACTGGTTAAATGAACACAAAACAAATATACCTGAAGACAATACAGTTGATAGCACTGCCTTTGAACCTAATGTAATCATGCGTAAGCATGTAGGTACGTTATTACATCGTATATTAAAATACTTCGCTGATACGGGCATTAGAAAAGTAGATTTAGCACGCTGGCGAATTCAGCTCATAGAACTAGGGGTGAGCGCAAGTGAACTTGATACCGGATTAAGCTTATTAAACCAAGCTGTGCAAGGCATCTTAAACGATCCAAAAGGGCAGTGGATTTTACAAGCACATGAAGAATCAGCTTGCGAATATGCGCTGCATACGGTTTATAATAATAAACCTACTCGTATAGTGATGGATAGAACTTTTGTTGATAATAATCAACGTTGGATTATTGATTACAAATTAGGTGTTCCTGATGAAATAGAAACCTATGCGCATCAATTACAACATTATGCACAGATATTGCGACAAATAGATAAGCGGCCTATTCGTTTAGGTCTATATTTTCCCTTAACGACGACTTGGAAGGAGTTAGTATGCAACAGTTAAATCATGCCTTAGTGGTCGCTATTTCTTCAAGGGCTTTATTCAATTTGGAAGAATCGCATGCGATTTATGAAGCGCAAGGTGTGAATGCCTATCAAGCGTATCAAATTACCCATGAAAATGATCCTTTAAAACCAGGTTCAGCGTTTCATTTAGTCACTAAATTATTAAATTTGAATCAAGGACAAGCTAAACCCTTAGTTGAAATTGTTTTATTATCACGTAATAGTGCGGATACGGGCTTACGTGTATTTAATTCAATTAAACATTATGACTTAACTATTACTCGCGCTGTATTTACCAGCGGACAAACACCTTTTCCCTATGTGCCTGCTTTTGGTACGCATTTATTTTTATCTGCTGATCCACGTGATGTCCGTGCGGCTTTGCAAGCAGGATTTGCGGCAGCCACTATCGTTTCATCGCAATCTAATGCCAATAAATCTCAGCAATTGCGTATCGCCTTTGATGGTGATGCCGTTTTATTTTCTGATGAATCGGAACGTATTTATCAAGAGCACAGTTTGGAAGCGTTTAACGATAATGAAATTAAAAGTGCAAATAAACCTTTATCAGGCGGTCCCTTTAAACCAGTCTTAGCGCAATTGGCGCATATTCAAAGTTTATTTCCTGCGCAAGATTCACCGATACGTACCGCGCTTGTTACTGCACGCAGTGCACCGGCACATGAACGTGTGATTCGCACCCTTAGAGCGTGGAACATTCGTTTAGATGAGGCTTTATTCTTAGGTGGATTGAATAAGAGCGAGTTTTTGCGCGCTTTTTGTGCAGATGTTTTTTTTGATGATCATCCTGCACATATACAAGCAGCGCAAGATCACGTTACATCGGGACATGTGCCCCACGGTATATTAAATGAATAAATAAAAAATGTACAAAAAAAAACACCCCGAAGTTTCGGGGTGTAAATTCCAATTGTAGTTGGAGATTGACAATGGTGATATTAATTCTTTATTAAAGAAAATAAAACAGCAGATCTCGTAATGTTTTGTAAGAGATTTGCTATAAAATTAAAATGTATTGTTGAGATAACCTAGATGCTGTGCATAAAGCGTAGCATCTAGGAAAGTTAATGATCAATGGGTTTTATGCTTGTGGACTTAAGGCTTTAATTTTTGCGTTCAAACGACTTTTATAACGCGCAGCAGCGTTTTTGTGGATCAATCTTTTTGCAGCTAAGCGATCGATGATCGGTTGTGCGGCACGAAATGCAGCATTGGCAGCGGCTTGGTCTAAAGTTGCTATAGCTTTACGAACCTTCTTAATTAAGGTGCGCAACATAGATCTGCGACTGGCATTATGCAGACGGGTTTTCTCATTTTGTATCGCACGTTTCTTAGCTTGAGCTGAATTGGCCACATTGACTCCTTGGATTAACATTAAAAGGGCTATTGTGTTGATTTTTACTCAATTTGTCAAGAACTCTTATATGTCTAGTGCCGCATATCCAATAAATAAGCCCGCCATGGTGGTGATAGTAGCCAAGGTATTTTTTAAGGTATAGGACTTGAGCTCACTATTTGATTGTGTGATTCGCGCATCGACTTTTGTGATTTTGCTATCAAGCGCCATGATCTGGGTCTCGAGCTGATGCTTTACTTCAGTAATTTTAGCGTCAAGCCTATGTTCGCTGTCTTTTAATTCCAGTCGTAGCGCGTATGCGCTACGCTGTAAATCAGCGTGGGTGACTATTTTATCTAAGGTTGATTGCAAAACAAGTATTTGCGCGCTCATAAGGCCCTCTACTTGGTTATGAGAAAATTCATACTGAACTAAAAGTCTAGCATACTTTTGTGTATCAAAATAGGGTTGTGACATGGCTGCTTCCTGCATTTTTAGAGTTGATTTAGTCATTTATGCTTATTTTGGCGATAGTACATGATATATCAATTAGTTGTCAAAAAAAATCATGATACAATAAGCCCTTTTGGCTGTGGACCTTTATGAATAATATATTTGTCTTTGATATTGAAACCATCCCTGATACACAAAGCGGGCGCGTCTTGCATCAACTGAAAGGTTGTGATGATGAGCAAGTGGCCCAAGCCATGTTTGCTAAAGCCCGTGCGCAGACCCAACGGGATTTTCTTCCCTTACATTTGCAGCGAATTGTTGCGATCTCCGTAGTATTAGCGACAAATAATCGTGTTAAAGTCTGGTCTTTAGGTGATGAATCATCCGATGAAGCTGAGCTTATTAATCGATTTTTTAAAGGCTTAGAACAATATACGCCAACCCTAGTTTCTTGGAATGGCACGGGCTTTGACTTACCCGTTTTGCATTATCGGACTTTATTGCATGGCATCGCAGCACCTCGTTATTGGGAAGTAGGCGAAAGTGACTCTTCATTTCGCTGGAATAATTACCTTAATCGTTATCATTACCGACACCTTGATTTAATGGACGTTTTGGCCGGTTATACGGGCAGAGCAAATGCGCCCTTAACAGAAATCGCTATGATGTTAGGCTGTCCTGGCAAAATGGGTATGTCCGGACAAGATGTTTGGCCCGCTTATCAAAGGGGCGAAATTGCACAGATTCGCAATTATTGTGAAACGGATGTGATTAATACCTATTTAGTTTATTTGCAATTTGAGCTGATGCGCGGGCAAATCAGTGTTGAGGATCTGGCACAAACAAAATCAGTGTTACGTGAGAGCTTAAGCGCAGAGCAAAAACCACATTTAGATGAATTTTTAAAAGCTTGGGGTGCTTAAATGCAATTAACGATAGAATCATTAAATCACCAAGGTTTAGGCGTAGCGCATCACGAAGGTAAAACAGTATTTGTAAGTAATGCACTGCCAGGTGAAGTCGTCATCGCCCAACGTAGCAAACAACACAGACGTTATGATGAAGCTAGGGCGCTAGAAATTTTAAGTGCTTCAGAGGATCGCAGAAATCCAGTATGTCCACATTTTTTAATGTGTGGTGGTTGTTCTTTGCAACACATGTCCAGTGATGCACAGATAACATTAAAACAAAATGTATTATTAGAACAATTAAAGCATATCGCCAAAGTGGTTCCCAAAACCCTACTGGCCCCGATACAAGCACCCACAGAAGGTTATCGCCGCAAAGCACGGCTGGGTGTTAAATTCGTGGATAAAAAAGATAAATTATTAATAGGGTTTCGTGAGCAAAATAATCGTTATTTAGCTGATCTCACAACCTGTAAGGTATTATTGCCGCAAGTAGGGGATTCGTTTGAACCTTTACGCGTAGCCTTGATGCAATTATCTAATTATCGCAGCATCGCTCAAGTTGAATTGTCGGCCGGAGATGAAGTCATCGCTTTAATTATTCGCCACCTTGAACCTTTAACAGAAAATGATCATCAGGTTTTAATTAATTATGGCAAAGAAAGTAATATTCATATTTATTTACAACCTAAAGGTCCTGAAACTGTACATTTAATTTGGCCGAGCCAGTCCGACTTATCTTATGTCAATGATAATATCATTTTTAAATTTAATCCCTTAGACTTTACTCAAGTCAATACAACGATTAATCAACAAATGGTCCAAGCCGCATTATTACAATTGGATGTAAATCCAAGTGATCAAGTCTTGGATTTGTTTTGTGGTTTAGGTAATTTTACTTTACCTCTCGCTAAACGTGCAGCTCAGGTTGTAGGTGTTGAAGGCAGTGCGCAAATGGTTAAGCAATTACTCAATAATGCGCAATTTAATAATTTAGATAATGTGGAGGGCTTTACCTTTGATTTATTTAAACCCCTTGATTATCAACCCTGGGTGCATACTTATGATAAATTGCTTTTGGACCCGCCGCGCGCTGGCGCACTTGAAATAGCGCAACAAATAAAACGTTTCCATGCTAAAAAAATTGTTTATATTTCTTGTCATCTGGCGACACTGGCGCGTGATACCCAAGTTATTTTAGAGCAAGGTTATCAATTAGAAGCAGCCGGTGTGATTGATATGTTCCCTCATACCATGCATGCCGAATCCATGGCCGTGTTTGTTAAACAAAAGTAGGTCACTATGGTTCAACTTAAAAAAGTAACATTAGATGCACAAACCTGGTTAGAAAATTGTGCAGTTGAAAAAAAGCCAGCTTTAGAGCATGCCCTAGTATGGGTTGAGCAACATCATGGATTAGATGCACAATTATTAAGCCAAGGTCTGGTTATGGCAGATTTATTAGCCGATTTAAATATGGATGCTCAAGCCATGGTGGCTGCCATTATTTTCCCAACCGTTTGCGCTTTAAAAATAAAACCTGAAACCTTGATCGAAAATTTTTCAGAGCAGATAGTGGGCTTGATTCAAGGTGTTATTCAAATGGATGCCATTGGTTCCCTGAGCCCATCTTCGCATCAGCGTCAAGAGCAACTCAATAGTTTACGCAGAATGTTACTCGCGATGGTTGAAGATGTGCGGGTCGTATTAATTAAATTGGCCGAAAGAGTCTATGTGATGCGGCATTTACGAGATAAAGATCTGAATACTCAACGTGCAATTGCCACCCAAACCATGAATATTTATGCGCCCTTAGCCAATCGTTTAGGTGTGGGCCAAATCAAATGGGAATTAGAAGATTTAGCGTTTCGTTATTTGCAGCCTGATGCCTATAAACATATTGCTCGCTTATTAGATGAAAAACGTTTGGCTCGGGAAGCTTACATT
Organism: uncultured Gammaproteobacteria bacterium; assembly: GCA_963798975.1. GTDB lineage: Bacteria > Pseudomonadota > Gammaproteobacteria > JABCZS01 > JABCZS01 > JABCZS01. The sequence goes on along the minus strand of CAWCVU010000006.1, from coordinate 79,426 downwards.
GAAAATATTTTAAACGAACTCAATGGCGCACTGATTGATGATGGAATCCAAGCACAAGTCGAAGGTCGGGTGAAACACATTTATAGCATTTGGCGAAAAATGCAGAAAAAACAGCTGGATTATAGTGAAATATATGATGTCCGTGCTGTGCGCATTTTGGTGGATGAACTCAAAGATTGTTATGCAGCCTTAGGTACGGTGCATCGTTTATGGCAACATATTCCTAAAGAATTTGATGATTATATTGCGCGACCTAAAGAAAATGGTTATCGCTCTTTGCATACTGCAGTCATGGGTCCGCAAGGTAGGGCTGTTGAAGTACAAATCAGAACAAAAAAAATGCATGAGGAATCGGAGTTGGGGGTTGCTTCACATTGGCGTTACAAAGAAGGCGTAAAACATGATGCGAGTTATGAACAAAAACTAGCTTGGTTGCGACAATTATTAGAATGGCAAGAAGAAGCGGCTGATGCTGATGAATTAATGGATGCGCTACATAGCAATATCATTGAAGAACATATTTATGCCCTAACCCCTAAAGGCGATATCGTTGATTTACCTATGGGTGCAACACCACTTGATTTTGCTTATCAAGTACATACTTCTATTGGCCATCGTTGTCGAGGTGCTAAAATTAATGGCCATATCGTTCCATTAACTTATAAATTAAAAACGGGCGATCAAGTCGATATCTTAACCACTAAAGAAAGTAAACCCAGCCGAGATTGGTTGAATCAAGAATTAGGTTATGTTTTTACGCCGCGTGCACGTAGTAAAATACAAGTTTGGTTTAGACAACAAAATCGAGAACACAGCATCCATTCGGGTAAAGTATTAATCGAACGTGAATTAGAGCGTTTATCAATCAAGCCTCTGGATTATGAGGCTTTGGCAGAAAAATTTAATTTTAAACAAGGTGATGAAATATTTGCAGCTGTGGGTCGTGGGGATATTGGTTTTAATCAATTATTAAATGCTGCGGGTATTTCATTGCAATCGTTAATGCCTGAGCGTCCAGCTAAAATAAGTCATTTTAAGCCGGAACAAGCTGCTGATATTACCATTAATGGTGTAGGCAATTTATTAACGCAATTAGCAAAATGTTGTCATCCGGTGCCAGGGGATCCCATCATAGGCTATATTACTGTAGGCCGTGGGGTGAGTATTCATCGTAAAAATTGTGCAAATATATTTCAGTTTGAAGAAAGTCACGCAGAACGTTTAGTGCAAGTTGACTGGGGACGCTTGAATCAAACACGTACTTATTCGGTGAGCGTACATGTGGAAGCTTTTGATAGACCAGATTTATTGCGTGATATCACCAGTTTATTATCCACTGAAAAAATTGCGCTCAGTGCTTTGCAATCCCATGTCAATTTTGCGCGTCAAACGATATTATTAGATATCATGATACAAATTATTGATATCACCACTTTAGGGCGATTATTAGATAGAATTAATAGTATTCCCAATGTAATTAGCGCAAGTCGTTATCAAGAAGCAAAAAATAGGAGTTAATATGCGTATTATATTATTAGGTGCCCCGGGTGTGGGTAAGGGTACTCAGGCGAGTTTATTATCGCAAGCTTTGGGTATACCTAAAATTGCAACAGGTGATATGTTGCGTGCGGCGGTGCAAGCGCAAAGTCCCTTGGGGCAAAAAGCTAAATCATTTATGGATGCTGGGCATCTTGTTCCTGATGAGGTCATTATTGGATTAGCCGTGGATCGGATCCATCAAGCAGATTGTATGAAAGGATTTATATTTGATGGTTTTCCGCGAACGATAGCCCAAGCGCAAGCTTTGCAAGACAATGCAGTGACTATTGATCAAGTGATAGAAATTCAAGTGTCCGATGAAGAAATTATTCATCGTTTAAGTGGACGACGGATTCATTTAGCTTCAGGTCGCATTTATCATACGGATTTTAATCCGCCTAAGGTTGCGGACAAAGATGATGAGACTGGGGATGATTTGGTTCAAAGAGAAGATGATCAGGAGCAGACGATACGTAAACGTTTACAAGTTTATCGTGATCAGACCCAGGCTTTGGTTTTGTATTATCAAAGTTTAGTGGGAAGTCATGTGCCAGAGTTTCATACGATTTCTGGGGTGGGGGATGCGGATATGATACAGCGGCAGATTTGTGCGTTGTTGGCTTAAATTGTTTACGCAAAACGTTAGATCCGTCCATGCAGGGCCTGTCCTGCGGTTGTTTTTATGTGCTCGCAGGCTGCGCGCATAAAAGCAACCTCCGGCCACCCGCATGGAAAGGGTTTTGTGCGTTGTTGGTTTAAATTGTTTACGCAAAACGTTAGATCCGTCCATGCAGGGCCTGTCCTGCGGTTGTTTTTATGTGCTCGCAGGCTGCGCGCATAAAAGCAACCTCCGGCCACCCGCATGGAAAGGGTTTTGTGGGTTTTGCGTAAGCTTAATTTAGAAGTTCTAGGGTGAGCCAGACGCTTCTTGGACTTCCTACGGTTACGTTTGTTCTTCGGTATCCATAAAAGTAAGTGACGTCTGTGATATTTTCTACGGTTAATCTGATTGCTAATTCTTTTTTATTTTCTGTAATCGGATAATAATAAACTGCGCCTGCATCGATGCGGGAGTAAGGGTCTAACACAAACGTATTTTGATCATCGCCAAAGCGTTCACCTTCATAAAAAATGCCGCTGTTTAATGCAAAATTATTGAATTCCCCTTGATCAAAACGATACTCGCCCCAGAGGGTTGCTGCAATTTTTGGTACTGCGGCGGGTTGATTACCTTCTATGTCAGGATCATTGCCTTTTGAAAATTTGGCATCTATCCACATTAAAGTACCCAATAAAGTCCAATGATCATAAACTGTACCTTGTGCGCCTAATTCTAAACCCTGGTGATGTTGCTCGCCGCGTTGTACGACGATTACTTCATTTGAATCATCCGCGCCTATTTCTTCGGTGACGGGTTGATTATAACGAAGGATATCAAATAAAGCGGCTGATAATAGTAAACGTGAATCAAATAATTCCATTTTGGTGCCAAGTTCCACTTGTTCTGATAAAGTGGGATCCAAAGCTTCACCAAAATTAACAGCATTGCTATCACTGACCGGTTCATTAAATTCAAAACCTTCACTGTAGCTGGCATACGTACTCCAAAAATATAAAGGTTTGTATACTAAGGCTAAATGAGGGCTGGTATGTTGCTCACTGCTGTTAGTGAGTGTCGATGAATCAGACTGATAAGTATCAAATCGTGCACCCACTATGGCTTCCCATTGTGGATGCAGTTGCACGACATCTTGTGCATAAAACCCAAAATTGTGGGTTAATATATTCATGGGATCTTCAAATTCACCAAAGTCAGGTTCTGCTAATGTGGGTATATCATAAATACTATACGTTTGAGTCACGATAGGCGTGGTTTCTTTAGCACCGTGATCCATAATAGAATAAGTTGTTCCAAATAATAATTTTTGCTCAAACCCAAATATATCTTTAGTCGTCATCGTTTCAGCAAGGGCGTTATAATAATTCCATACATCAATACGACGGTAAATATTATATCTAAAATCACCGTTGTCTTCACTGCTCAAGAGTAGATTACTTAAAATTCTATCACGGGTCACGTATTGATAAAACAATGCATGATGAAGCGTCCAGTCATTATTTAAATCTGTATATGAATCCAAAAAGGTATTCACTGAAGTTTGATCGGTTTTGCTCCAATCTTGGTTTAAATAGGCGGAACGTGACAAATCGGCGACTTCATCACCGACTGCCACTAAACCGGTATCTTGCGGTTGATCACTGTTTTGCACGTTGAAATTAAACCAAGTATCGGTATTTGCAAAAGATTCGCCATCGATACTCATGTCAAATAATTCCCGATCTTGATAATAAACATCGCGGAAACTATTGCTATCTTGCACGGCAAGGTTAGTGCGAAAATTTGCATTTTCTGTACTTTGATTAAGATCGGCATAGGCGCGATAATAATCCCAGCTACCGGCTTGTACACCGCCTTCATTAAAATCTTCTGTTTGCGGTTTTTTGGTTATAAAATTAATCATACCACCAGGCGATCCAGGTCCATATAAAAATGAGGCAGGGCCCTTGAGTACTTCGACACGATCTATAATTTCAATGGCCGGTGAATCCAGAAAAAAATACATTAAGCCATTACGTAAATAATTACCTGTAGTGCCTAAACTAAAGCCGCGGGATCGGAAATTAGATCGCGATCCAAAGCCACCCTCATTGCTTAAGCTGGCATCGTTTTTGAGAATATCATCTACGTTAGTGGCTTGTTGATCATCGAAGACCTCATCGTCTATGACAGTACTGGATGAGGGGCTATCTAAGGGGTCTAAGCCAATGCGATTACCGGTGCCGGTTACATCAATGGCATCAGCCGTCACTTCTACTGTATCTAAAGTAAAAACTGGCGTGGGGTCATCTTGATTTGCGTATAATAACTCGGAATATATACAAGGTATAATCAAGCCAACTAAGGTAATTATAGTACTGCGCATAAAGGTCAATTCACTAAATAATTTGCAAATGCAAATGATAATGATTATTATTCAGAATAACAAGGGGATTATGTCATGTGGGGTTTGACACGTAGTGATGGCTTGCTCATTGGTGCCTTGCTGATATCAGTAGGTTTTCATGGGATCTGGTTCTTACATAAACCAGCTGCACAACAACATAGCTTTAAAGCGCCAGCAGGACATTCGATGGCTGTGACTTTAGGATCACCGCCAGATATAAAACAAGTTGTTGAAACACCACAGGTTATTGAACAACTAGTAACGACTACAGATGATAATGCGCTTTCACAGATTATTCCCAAAAAGGAAGAACCGGAGATTATAGAACCTGAAAAACCAGATATAGTTGGCGAGCTTGAAGAATTAATAGTCACCCGCGAAGTGCAATTAAGCAGCAAACCCACGCCACCTATCTATCCCGAAAGATCACGGCGTGATCGTCAAGAAGGCTTAGTCTTGGTGCGTGCGCAGGTGGATCATTTAGGCAAAACACATGAAGTTAAAATTGCGCAATCTTCAGGTTTTCCATTATTAGATCAAGCTGCTCTTGATGCCGTTGCGCAATGGTCATTTTTGCCTGCCAAGCAAAATGAACAAGCGATAGCCGCTTGGATAGAAGTTCCGATAGATTTTAAATTGAGGTAAATGATGTTATTAGAAATATTACACAGCAGTTGGTTAATGTATCCTTTATTTGGTGCATCGATTTTGGCGCTCGCTATTATTTTAGAGCGTTTATGCGTTTTAAATTTTACCCTAAAAGGCGCGATAAGACGTGTGCTGGCTACAGGGGATCGCAGTGCTAAACGCGATAAAACTAAATTAAAAAAACGCATGTTACATCAAGCCAAACATGAAATATTTTTATGGGAAAAACATTTGAATATGTTGGGCACCATCGCAACAACTACCCCGTTATTAGGTTTATTAGGAACAGTCTTAGGGATGATTACAATTTTTGATGTCATGATGCAAGAAGGTTTAGGTCAAGCACAAGCACTGGCCGGTGGCATCAGTGAGGCCTTATTAACCACTGCGGTTGGTATGTCCATCGCCATTATTGCCTTATTATTTTACCGTTATTTTAATCGCAAAATTAACGGACTTATTTTACAACTCGAAGCAGCTATAGAAGAGTGGGTAGACTATGCGCAGAAGTAATCCGGATATAAGCCTAGATCTCACGCCATTAATTGACGTCGTATTTTTATTACTGATATTTTTTATGTTGTCTACCTCGTTTAATGAAACCCATTGGTTAGATGTGCAATTACCTAATATAGATGAAACGCAACACACAACTACAGAAGACTCGTCTTTTGTAATCGGCATCGATCCAGCAGGGGATTTGCATATCAATGAAAAAAATATAGGCACGCTTAATAACGATGACTTAAAAAAATATTTAAGCGAACATTTACCTAAAGAGGCTATTGTTGTGATTCATGGTGATGCCAAAGCACCGCATGCGAGCCTAGTACAATTGCTTGAGGTGTTAGGGCAATTAAATATTAGCCAGCTGCATATTGCAGCTATTTCGAAATGAGTAAAGCAGAGTATACCGTATCAGTATTAAACTTATATTAAGGGAGTCACCTGAGTCGGCTTAGAAAAATCGATACTCTTTAAATCGACCTCACGGATACTGAGATCATCATAAGTGCGATAATAAAGCTTTTTATGTGTTAAATCTTTAAACACGACCCATTGAGTGGAATCCAAAGTCGCTGTATTAGGGCTCTCAGTTACACGGACAAAACCCTTAGGAATATCAACGTTATTGATCATATGTTGGCTCAAATTAAGGGCTTGTTTCGAGTCTTTAGGTTTAATGACGGTATTTAACATGACAGCCATTTTAACAAAACGTGAAGGAGGGCTTACATCGCCCGGTAAACCGATCATGCCCGAACCTTGGCCAGTTGAGGTGTAAGTGATGCCTTCAGCAATGACAGGTTTAGGATTAGTAGGGGAGAGTTGAATATAATTACGTAAATTCGTCACATGCCAATCATAAGTCGGTGAATTAGTCATGACACCCATATGTTCATGAATATGAAGTTTACCCTCGACATATTCAAGCACTATACCTTTACCACTTTGATCAAAGACAGAAAAATGTACGGGAAATATCGTATTATTCAATTGCGGTAATGTTTCGCCAAATACATAAACCTGAGTAACAGCATTTTTTACTTCATCGACCGTTTTAAAATTACCCAAAATCCAATCGCCAAAATGGATATAAGAGAGTGCTTGTTTTTCTTGCCCTTGAGGGACGTCTTGATAACCGGCTTCTTCTGGGAATAATAAAGCTTCAAAAGATAAGCCGGCTTCATTGATGCCATCGATAGGCGCACCTAAACCCAGCCCATCTAAGAACACATAACCGTATTGTGCCTTCCAGGATATTCCAGCTTGTCCATCTGGGGCGATAATATTAAAACTTTTATTGCGAGGCGAAGTAATAATATTAGATTTCATCTCTTGCGCAAATTCCATACTACGGGTCACCATCACGCTACCATCTTGTGCAATTAAGCGAAAACTGGTGCAGGCAAACACTTGGCCAGTGCCCAGTGTTAACGTGATTAATAAAGCGGTCAGTTTATATAGAACTTTCATTTTTTATCGATACTGTAAGCGCCAGCGCCAAAACAGAAAATATAAAAAGCACCACCGATGATGCTCATGTTTTTCATAAACATAATCATTTGGATTTGTGCTACCTCTGGAGGATAAGACCAAAAATGATGAATTAAAAAACTGGTCAAGCAGGTGAAAACGATTAAAAGTCCTGCACCCACACGTGTATGCCAGCCCAGCAGCACTAATAAGGCACCGCCCAATTCAAAGGCTATGGCAATAATGCCCAACCACATGGGATGCCAAGTAACACCGGCATTTTGCATATAGCCTAAAGTGGCATCAAACCCCACAATTTTGCTATAAGCAGAAAAAATAAAAATGGCGCAAAAAAGCACCCGAGCGAGTAGAAGCAATCCATTGTGTGTCGCATGATTGAGCATATCTATCTCCTAATGAATGATTTTAAATTAAAAATAATTAACTAATTAAAGTCCAGGAATAGGTAAAATGCAAATAACCTTACGTTTTACACGAGATTTTGAGGCCTACCGGAAAGATAAGCTTTAAGATTTGCAATGGCAATGTTTAATAAACGCTGGCGCGCTGCATAACTTGCCCAGGCATTATGCGGGGTAATGATGCAATTTTCTAAAGCTAACAGTGGATTATCAGCGCGCGGCGGTTCTTGCTCTAAAACATCTAAAGCCGCAGCATGAATTTTATTTTTTTGTAACGCCTGCGCCAATGCAGATTCATCTATCAAAGCACCACGGCTAGTATTAATAAGAATAGCGCCAGTTTTCATTAAATTTAAAGTATCAGTATTAATAAGATGACGTGTCTGTTCTGTTAAAGGGCAATGCAGAGAAATCACATCGCTACTTTTAAACAGAGTATTTTTATCGACAAATTTTAAACTCGAATCAGCATTTATTTTGGGGGTTCGCGTATAAATTAAAACATTCATCTCGAATGCTTGGGCAATTTTTGCGACCTGTTGTCCAATCGCACCAAAACCAAAAATGCCTAAAGTTAATTGATCAAGTTCTATCATGGGTTTAAGCCAAAAACAAAAATCCTGCGAATTTACCCATGCATGAGCTAGCTCGGTTTGTTGATAGAATCCCACATGATTCGTTGCTTCCAATAATAAAGCAAAGGTATGTTGCGCCACCGAAGCTGTTCCATAATTCGGAACATTAGTCACCAAAATATTTTTTTCATGGGCAGCTAAAATATCAACATTATTATAGCCCGTCGCGGTCACACCAATATATTGCAACTTTGGCAATTGTTGTATCTGTTCACGCATTAAAAGTGTTTTGTTAGTAATAACAATATCAGCATGCTGACAGCGCTCAATAATCAATTCGGGTGAGGTGCGTTCAAAAAGCTGACATTCTCCCAGCGCAAATAAGGCTTCCCAACTTAAATCTCCAGGATTTAAGAGCTGTCCGTCGGTGATGACGATGTGTTTAGATTTATTGGGCATGATAGTTTTATCCAAAAAAGTATGACTACATAAAACATAGTAGTTGAAAATTTTACCCCCTTAAATCGTATTAAGTAAGCCTTAAAGCAAATGTTTATTGACATACAAATGTATGATAGTAAAATAAAGATCTTGATCATCATAATACGAGGAAGCTTATGACTATGGTATATACCGCAAAGGAAATTAAACAGGTTTATGGTTTTGATTTTTATATTACAGGGCGCAACTTGGAGAAAGGAACAAAATTTAAAGTTGATGAAAATTACAGAGGCCATGAAACAGACAATTATAATTCTAGAAATTACTGGACTACTCTCCAATCAGCTTGTCGGCGCCTTAACTATTTGGATATGAAATATGATGGAGGTGAACAGAATATTTTAATAGTTGAAGACACCGTAAATCTTTTAAAACATGATCAAGATTGGGCTTTTATTCTGCGATATTCTAACGTTGATCATATTAGAACCTCGCCTGATATCGTGCAGTCACTGCAGAAATTTGAAGCTTTCTTTGAGGCACAACCTGGAGGTTGGGAAGCATTTGTTAAAAAAGAGAGTTCATTATTACAACGTTATAAACAAATAAAAGCGCAATGTGTGGAGCTTGGTATTGAGACGGGATCTGTGTTAAAAAAAGGCATGTTTAAAGAATATAAGTTTAACCTTAACGCACCTGAATTTGTACCTACTAATGGTGGGACAAAAGTAAATCGTTTAGTTTGTTAATGGTTTTCTGTCATCAGTCCTAAGTCAATAAAAAAAGCCCAGAATGAAAATTCTGGGCTTTAGTATTGTCAATAAAAATAGCAGATTATTTAGCCATTTCTTTGAGTTTTTTCAAGGCCAACACTTTTACAACGTTGCGTGCGGGTTTAGCTTTAAATACAGTCGGTTCACCAGTAAAGGGGTTGATGCCTTTACGTGCTTTAGTAGCAGGTTTGTTAATGACTTTAATTTTAGCAAGACCAGGCATCGTGAATAATTGTGGTCCACGGCGTTTGATGTGTTGCTCAATCACTTCATAAAGTGTATCAAATACAGCAGCCACATCTTTTTTGCTCACACCAGAAGATTCAGCAATGGTGGTTAGCAATTGTGTTTTACTGTAAACACTGTTTACGGCAGGCACAGGCTTTCTAACAGATGCAGCAGCGGCTTTTTTAGCAGCAGGTGCTTTTTTTGTCGCAGCTTTACTTTTAGTGGCTTTAGCTTTGGCAGGGGCCTTGCGAGTCACTTTTGCTTTAGCTACAGGTTTTTTAACGGCTGTTTTACGTTTAGTTACTTTCTTTTTAACTGGCATTTCCATATCTCCATATTGTTTAAGCAGGATATCCTATAGACATAAAATAGCATAATTTAGCCAGTTTGTAAGTTTTTCGTAAAAAAATCTTGTGTCTGGGCCAAAGCTTAGGGTAGAATACGCCCTTTAACGTGGATTAATAGGGTGTAGGCTGCGGTTTGGTCTACATGGGGCGTAATATATTCGATTTGGGAATGTAAATTTATGAAAACAATGAGCGCTAAAGCCCATGAGGTGAGTCGGCGTTGGTATCTAGTCGATGCAACAAACAAAGTATTAGGCCGTTTGGCAGTAGAAATAGCTACTCGCTTACGCGGCAAACACAAGGCTATCTATACGCCACATGTGGATACAGGCGATTATATAGTTGTGGTTAATGCGGGCAAACTGCGGGTCACGGGCAAAAAGGCTACTGACAAAATTTATTATCACCACACGGGCTTTCCAGGGGGTATTAAATCTTCTAGTTTTGAACAGTTGATTAGCAAGCATCCTGAACGGGTGATTGAGTTAGCTGTTAAAGGTATGTTACCTAGAGGCCCCTTAGGTAGAGAAATGTTTCGCAAATTAAAGGTTTATGCTGGTGATACGCATCCGCATACGGGACAACAACCCGAAGATCTTCCCTTATAGTTTTTAGGAAATAATATGGCACAACAGCAACAGTTTTATGGTACCGGTAGACGTAAAAGTTCTACAGCACGTGTGTTTCTACGTCGTGGTAATGGCAAAATTATCGTCAATGAAAAAGAATTTGAAACATTTTTTCAACGCGCTTCTCACCAAATATTAATTATGGAACCTCTCAAAGCCGTAGAATTAGACGGTAAATTTGATCTCATGGTTACCGTACGTGGCGGTGGCAATTCAGGCCAAGCAGGCGCAGTACGTCATGGTTTAGCACGCGCTTTAGTGGCTTACGATGAAGGTGAAGAAGGTTCAAGCGGTAGCGGTGCCTTAGGTTTACGTAAAATATTAGGTTCTTTAGGTTTGTTAACCCGTGATTCTCGCCGTGTAGAGCGTAAAAAAGTGGGCCGTCCTAAAGCACGTAAAGATAAGCAATTCTCTAAACGTTAACAGTATTGCATAAGGGAGACAGTGCACATGAGTGAACAGGATATTAACGTTGGACGCCGACGTTTTTTGACTGCAGCAACCACTGTTGTGGGTGGTATTGGGGTTGCTTGTGTGGCTGTTCCTTTTATTAGTTCATGGCAACCCAGTGCACGTGCGCAAGCCGCTGGTGCACCTGTAGAAGTAGATATCAGTAAATTAGCCCTAGGCCAACAACTGACTGTTGAATGGCGTGGTAAACCCATATGGATTATTCATCGAAGTCCAGAGATGCTTGCAGAACTCCCTAAATTAGATTCGCAATTACGCGATCCTTATTCTGAGGTGCCACAGCAACCTGCTTATGCCAAAAATGAAGACCGTGCAATAAAGCCTGAATATTTTGTTGCTATAGGTATATGTACTCATTTAGGCTGTATTCCAACCTATCGTCCTGATGTGGGTAGTGTTTCTGATACCTGGCCGGGGGGCTTTTATTGCCCATGTCATGGTTCTATGTTTGATCTAGCCGGACGTGTATTCAAAGATGTGCCTGCACCCACAAACTTAGAAATTCCTCCTTATCAATATTTAAGTGACACCCTTATTTTAGTGGGTGAGCACAAGGAGCAGAAGGCATGAAAATACTCGCAGGATTAGTGAATTGGTTAGATGACCGTATTCCTTTGGTAAAAACTTGGAATACACATATGGCGCAATATTATGCGCCCAAAAATTTTAATATCTGGTATATTTTTGGCGTGCTGGCCATCGTTGTATTAGTCATGCAATTTGTATCTGGTATTTGGTTAGCCATGAGTTATACACCCACAGAAACAGGTGCTTTTGCTTCTGTAGAATATATTATGCGTGATGTAAATTATGGCTGGTTGCTTCGTTATATGCACACTACAGGCGCATCGTTCTTTTTCATTGTTGTATATTTGCATATGTTTCGCGGCATTATTTATGGGTCGTCTAAAAAGCCGCGTGAATTGATATGGCTTCTAGGTATGGGAATATTCTTGTATTGATGGCCGCTGCCTTTACCGGTTATTTATTACCTTGGGGACAAATGTCTTTTTGGGGTGCACAAGTGATCACTTCATTATTTAGCGCAATCCCTTATGTAGGGGATACCTTGGTGACATGGATTCGTGGGGATTATAACGTTTCTGGAGCGACTCTAATCGTTATTTTGCCTTACATGTTGTGTGTTTCCCATTATTTTATTAATTTTGGTGTATTTGCATATTATTGCCTTGCATACGTTGGTTCAAATAATCCTGATGGGATTGAAATCAAAAAGCTTAAAAATACACAAGGTCATCCTGTAGATGGTGTACCTTTTCATCCCTACTACACTGTAAAAGATTTGGTGGGTGTGATTATATTTTTAATTATTTTTTCCGCGGTGATGTTTTTTGCACCGGAAATGGGTGGGTTTTTTATTGAGTACCCTAATTTTACGCCTGCAGATTGGCTTAAAACGCCTGAACATGTGGCACCGGTTTGGTATATGACGCCATTTTATTCTGTATTACGCGCGATTCCTGATAAATTAGGCGGCGTTATGGCCATGGGCGGTGCGATTGCTTTCTTATTTGTGATACCTTGGTTGGATCGCTCTAAAGTAAAATCTATCCGTTATCGGGGTATATATTTTAAAACAGCCATCACGGTTTTTGTCATTAGCTTTATTGTTTTAGCCTATTTGGGCACCCAGGCACCCAGTCCTGTTAAAACTTTATTGGCGCGTATTTTTACGATTACGTATTTCTTGTTCTTTATTTTAATGCCCATTTATACGCATTATGATAAAACTAAACCAGTACCAGAGAGGGTGCGGTAATGCTGAAAAATCTATGGATAGTTCTCGTATCTTTATTCATGTGTCTGTTAACGCCCTATGCGTTTAGTGCTGGACCTGCAAATTATTTATTTGATATGCCCAACATGGATCCTAGCAATCAAGAATCCTTGCAGCGTGGTGCTAAGTATTACATGAATTATTGCAGCGGCTGTCACAGTTTGCAGTTTATGCGTTATGAACGCATGGCGAAAGATATTGGCATGACAGATGATAAAGGCGAAGTCTTAAGTGATGTCGTCAAGAAGAATTTAATGTTTACCAGTACACGTATTGGTGATCCGATTTTAGTCGCTATGCAACCTGAAGAATCACGGCATTGGTTTGGTGTAACTCCGCCTGATTTATCACTGACTTCACGCTACCGTTCTGAGAAATGGATTTATAATTACCTATTGTCTTTTTACATGGACAGTGCCCGTCCTTGGGGTGTTAATAATGTGTTATACCCTGACGTGGCTATGCCGAATATTTTATTAGATTTACAAGGTGAGCAACAGCCTATTTATCACACAACAGAAAGTGAAGCATTGGGACAACAAATTGTTCATAAGACTATTGTCGGCTTAGAACTCGTTAAACCTGGCGAGCTCTCTCCAGAAGAATTCCAGCATGTCGTGTATGATATTGTTAATTTTATGTCTTATGTAGGTGATCCGGTCAAATTGGAGCGCGAACATCTAGGTGTTGTGGTAATTTTCTTCTTACTCATTCTTTTGGTATTCGCTTATTTATTAAAGCGTGAATACTGGAAAGACATTAAATAAGTTAAGGCATACATTTGGCCACAAATACACTGAATATTACTTTATATTCTGATCCCTTGGGCATTAACAGTCATTTTTGTCGCCTGGTACTTGCGCAAAAAGATATTCCGGTAAACATTATCGAAGTGAATTCAAATAAGTTGCCTGAAGATGTTTTGCATTTAAGTCCTTATCAAAACGTGCCTGTGTTGATAGACCGAGATGTGGTTTTGTATGAAACACGCATCATTGCAGAATACGTAGATGAACGTTTTCCTCATCCCACCTTATTGCCCACGCATCCAGCTGCTAGAGCCAGTAAACGATTACTGTGTTACCGTATTTTTCATGATTGGATATCCATTGCAGAAAAAATATTAAATACTGATGATAAAGGCCTTAAAGCGCAGCAGTCACGATTATTAGCAGATGGCTTAACCAGCGTAACCGCTATTTTTGCTGACCAAGCGTATTTTTTAAGCGAGAATTATTCACTTGCTGATAGTGCCTTGAGTGTTTTATTATGGCGATTACCGATGCTGGGCGTTGTGCTCCCTGCGCAGGCCAAACCCATTATAAAATATGCCCAACGCATGTTTGCGCAGGAAGGTTTTGTACTCAGTTTATCAGCACAAGAAAAGCGATTACCACAATTACAGTCATGGAGCCAAAAATGACTTCAAGTCGTCCTTATCTGATTCGCGCTTTATATGAATGGATAGTTGATAACAACTTAACTCCGCATTTATTAGTCAATGCTAAAATACCCGGGGTGGATGTACCCCCACAATATGTCAAAGAAGGGCGTATTGTTTTAAACGTTGGCCCTCATGCCATTGAAGAATTATTGATAACCAATGATGCGGTGACCTTTAGTGCGCGTTTCAATGAAGGTGTTTGTGATATTTATGTACCCGCCATTGCTGTGCTGGCTATTTATGCCAGTGAAAATGGTCGAGGTATGTTTTTTAGTGAAGAAGATGAAGAGCTGCCGCCTGCAACAACAGGCGGTGAAACAACACAACGTAAGGGTAAGCCCGATTTAAAGGTGGTCAAATGAAATATATATTACGTTTTTTATTTTTGTTTGCAGTGTTAACGCCCGCATTTGCCGCAACACATACACCTGCTGGCGATTGGTTGGGCACTTATGAAGATACGAATATCCCCGGCGCAAAAATTCATGTTAGCGTGGATAAAAATGGCAACCTCAGCGCGCATTACGTAGAAGTTTATCCCAAGGCGGGCGAACCCATACCCCAAAATTGTATCAATTGTCCCGGAACATTCCTGGATAAACCTTTAAAAAATATGCCGATGCTTTGGGATTTACACTATAAAAATGGTAAATGGGTGGATGGTCATGGCTTTTCTTTAGAGCGCAAACGTATTTTTGATGCGAGCGTTTGGTTATCAAAAGATGGCAATACCTTATTTATTCGCGGAAAAGTAGGTTTGTTTAGTAAAACACAAGAATTGCAACGATTGACTCAAGGACAATAAAATGCCTCCATTATTTTCATACAAACAAGATTTTGATAATCAAACAGCCTGGATAGATACTTCTCTATCAGGTAAATTATTGCTCAGCTTATCGTTTTTAAATAAAGGGACGTCTTTTTCTGAACAAGAACGTTTAGAATTTGGATTACTCGGGAAATTGCCTGCCGCAATTGAAACCTTAAATCAGCAAGTAGCGCGTGCCTATGAACAATATCGGCGCTATACCGTAGATTTAAGTCGCCATATTTATTTATATGCCCTCCATGATCGTAATGAAGTATTATTTTATCGCTTGATTAGTGATCATTTAATGGAAATGATGCCCATTATTTACACCCCAACGGTAGGTTCAGCGGTACAACAATATAGCCGCGAATTTCGTAAACCACGGGGCCTGTATATTTCTTATCCTGATCGTGCGCATATGGAAGATATTATTGCTAATCGCACGCATACCGATATCGATTTAATAGTCGCCACCGATGGCAGTGGTGTCTTAGGTATTGGCGATCAGGGTGTGGGTGCTATGGATATCCCCATTGCTAAACTCATGGTTTATACTATTTGTGGTGGTATTAATCCTTGTAAAACCTTGCCGATCATGTTGGATGTGGGCACTGATAATCAATTACTACTCGATGATCCGCTGTATATCGGCTGGCGTCATCCACGCTTAAAAGGTGCAGAGTATGATGCGTTTATTGATCAATTTGTGCAGATTGTTAAAAAATATTTTCCAGATGTGATGTTACACTGGGGAAGATTTTGGCCGTGACCCTGCGCATCATATTTTACATCGTTATAAAAATGATTTTTGTACGTTTAATGATGATGTTCAAGGTACCGGAGCGGTAGTATTAGCTGCTATCTTAGCTGGGGTAAAAAAGACTGGACGTGCTTTAGCGGATCAACGCATTGTCATTAGCGGTGCTGGCGCTGCGGGCGTGGGCATTGCAACTGAAATTAAAAATGCCATGCAACGTGCGGGCTTATCCGAAGAAGAAGCGACCCAGCGTTTTTGGTTGTTAGATAGTAATGGTTTGATCTTAGACAATAGTACGACTTTAAAATCCTTTCAAAAAATTTATGCAAGGGATCACCAAGAAGTGGCAACTTGGGGCTCTAATCAAGGTAAAATTGATTTAGAAAAAGTGATAGAACAGATTAAACCGACCATTTTAATTGGCACCAGTGCAGTGCCTGGCGCATTTACTGAAAAAATCGTGCGAGAAATGTCTAAACATGTTGAAAACCCAATTATTATGCCGCTATCTAATCCAACTGAACGTAGTGAAGCCAGCGCAATTGATTTATACGAATGGTCAGACGGTCGTGCATTGATAGCCACAGGCAGTCCGTTTGCACCCGTCAATTATAAAGGAAAATTGCATCCAATTGCTCAATGTAATAATGCTTTAGTATTTCCTGGCCTAGGTTTGGGTACACTTGCCGTTCAAGCGCGTTTAGTGACAGATAATATGCTTTGGGCTGCTTGTGAAGCCTTAAGTGAACTCTCTCCGAGTTTAACCGATAAAGATGCACCCTTATTACCGGCATTTAGCGAAGCACGCAAAGCCTCTTATATTATTGCGCAACGTGTCGCTGAACAAGCCAGAAAAGACGGTGTCGATCGCGTAGGACAGGGCGTCCCCGTTGTTGAATTGGTCGATAAACTCCTTTGGCATCCTCGCTATGTGCCAATAAAACACGTGGCAGAGTAAGCGCTATAATCTATACTTAATTTATTTTGCAAATTA
This sequence comes from uncultured Gammaproteobacteria bacterium, assembly GCA_963798975.1. Lineage (GTDB taxonomy): Bacteria > Pseudomonadota > Gammaproteobacteria > JABCZS01 > JABCZS01 > JABCZS01. The sequence goes on along the minus strand of CAWCVU010000006.1, from coordinate 62,567 downwards.
AGGAGGATCATTGTGAACAATCTAGTCAGTAATCGTTGGGGCTGGTTTTTTGCCTGGGGTGTTTTATTGGTATTATTGGGCGTTTTAGCGATTACCTATGCCACAGTGACCAGCGTGGTTTCAGTTATAGTCTTTGGTGTACTCTTATTCATTGGTGGCGTAGTCATTATTTTTGATTGCTTTAAATCCAGTTGGGGGAAGTGGGGCGAATTTTTCATGCATTTAGTCATGGGGATTTTGTATTTAGTCGCAGGCCTTATACTGATTAAAGGACCACTGGCAGGCTCTATTACCTTAACCTTGCTGTTAGCGATTTTTTATATCGTATTAGGATTATTCCGCACGTTCTCATGTTTAACCCGTGAAGTCACCAATCGCGGTTGGCGATTAGCTAGCAGTATTTTAACGCTAATCTTAGGTATATTAATTTTAATCGAATGGCCAATGTCCGGATTATTTATTATCGGCTTATTTATTGGTATAGATTTAATCTTTACCGGTTGGATTTATATCGTCAGCGCATTATCAGCACGCACTGCAAGATAAGGTTAAGTAATTTGACAAGACTAAAATCAGAACCTAAAATTTTTAGGTTCTGATTAATATTCACTTAAGGAGATATCATGCTTACTAAAACTAAAATTGGATTTTTAACATTAGCGACTCTATGTTCCGTTTCAGCTTTTGCACAAATGCAAGCTAACGAAGCTGCTTTTCAGTTTATTTTTCTTGATGAACGTGGCGAATTTATAGATAATTATTATGGTACAGTCGATTTTTGTAATGTAGATATAACCCCTAGACCCATATGTGCGTCTATTGATTTTTCAGGCGATGAAGTGGTTATATTTCCAGTCCCTGGTTTAGATGGCGCTAAAAATTCTTCAGGTTGGAATCTTGTTGCCGATGGCTTCAAGGCTGCTTTTAGTGGCTTTAAAAATGAAACCGACCCAGCATTATGGGACAATCATACTATAACCCCACAATTTGATAGAGTAGGTGAATGTGAAATCTTCTCTGGTGCAGTGAGCTATGAAATCAATGGTGAACCCGTAGGTAACAGCACTTCTACGATAATCTTCGTAGCAAAAACCGTCCTCAATAAAAATGGCTCCACTAGAATTAATGAAATTGTTTGCGAAAATTCAGAAGATTTTATAACACCCGTATTATAAAAATTTTTGAGTTTATTACATATTTAAGGAGATTTTGAAATGTTTACGAAATCTAAAGTAGGATTTTTAGCGTTAACAGCGGTATTTTCTGTTGCCTCATTTGCAGAAGCTACTTGGCCTTCGGCCGCGATTGAAGTGGTTGTATTTGATGAAATAGGTGAACCATTAAGAAATTACCATGGCCAAGCTATATTTTCTAATACTGCAATAGATGGTTCAGCTTTTGTTAAGGCTAAGTTTGAAGGAGATAAAGCGGTAGAGTTTAAGGTTCCTGGTTTCCCTAACCGTTCTTGGGAACTTGCCCTTGTTGATTTACAATTGCATTTACCAACTGATGTTTCTACAAAAGCCTCACATGATCATCATAGTCTGACTCCGGTATTTGAGCAGATAGGTGAATGTGAAATTATATCCGGTGCTGTGGATTATGTGATTAATGATGAGTCAGAAGGCGCTAGTACTTCTACCTTAAGTTTACATGTATACACAAATTTAACTAAAGATAACTCTAGATTTGTTAATGATTTCACTTGTGAAAGAGCGGAATTATTTTTAAACTAGATTAACCTTTAAGACGATTAACATGGGTGAAAAAGCAATTTAGTTTTTCGCCCATTTTTTTCGTAAGACCTATGAGTATTTGACAGTTCTCTCAAAATTAGATATATTATTTTTTTATCACCTCAAATTTAACAGGTGCCCCGATGATAATTGCTCAATCAGCTGGATTCTAGTTTTTTCTAATATTTTAACATTTCACTCTAAACTCTATGGAGCTTTTATGAGCACACGTATTTTTTCTCAATTATTTTTGACCATGTCAGTCGTGGTTTTAGTGATTATCAGCGCAGCAGTTGAAACGGATATTTTTGTCCCTAGTTTTCCAGTCTTGCAAGATTATTTTGCAACCACTGAAAGTAAAGTGCAAATGATTATTAGCGTAAACTTTTTTGCTTTATGCATAGCGAGTTTGTTTTACGGACCCTTATCCGATGCTTATGGTCGCAGGCCGATTTTACTATTGGGCATGCTATTATTTAGCGTCAGCAGCATTGCCTGTGTATTGGTCAATAGTATTGAAGCCCTATTATTCTGGCGTTTTATGCAAGGTTTAGGTAGTGCAGTGGCTTTTGTAGTGCCCGCGGCTATTATTTATGATACCCACACACCAGAAAAAGCGGCCAAAATGCTGGGTATTTATAACAGCATTATTACTTTTGCCATGTCTTTGGCACCTATTATGGGTAGTTTTTTATATTTAACTTATAATTGGCGCGCTAATTTTATTTTTGTCGCAGCGCTCGCTACTATTGCCTTTATATTTTCGCTGATTTTTATAAAGGAATCGCTCGAAAAAGAACAGCGCCCACGCATGCATGTGCCCAGTATTATGACCAGTTATAAGAAGCTGCTTAAAAATCCCAAAGCGATGGCCAATTTATATTTGATCTGCGGGGTTTGCGGCGCTTATTTTGCTTATATAGCCAATTTATCATTGATTTTTATTAATCATTTAGGCGTGAATCAAGAACATTATGGTTATTATCAAGCGGTTATTTTATTGATCTTTGCTTTTGTGAGTTTTTCATCGGGTTATATCATTGAAGCTTTAGGTATCAATCGTACTCGCAGTTGGGGTTTAAAAATTACGGTTACTGGCGCCGTTTTATTTTTAGCCGTGGCTTTATTTGCAGGACAAAATCCTGTATTGATTACCTTAGCGATGGCAATTTTCACGGGTGGTTTTGCCCTCAGTATGAATATTTTCTTTGGCGACTATATGAGTGTATATCCGGAAATAAAAGGGGTTGCTGCAGCATTAGCCAATAGTATCCGTTTATTTATCATGGCTGCATTAATCGCACTGGCAGGATTTTTCTTTAATGGCACGATGATTCCGGTTGCTATCATCGTATTCTTTGCTGGGATCTCATCATTTGCGGTATTATATTGGTTGCACGCGCAGAAATAGTTACTGTGAGAGTTTAGATATTTTTTTGGATTTTTTATAGTGCTTGATTTCGTTTAATGCAAAAGCATAATAGACCTCATCATTAAAGCTTTCATGCATTGCATTTATAGATCCACCGGGTGGGTTTTTGTGTGCAAGCTTGTAGTATTTACAGGCTTGGTCATATTCTTTATCTTCAAAAGCTAAGCGGGCTGAATATAAATAAGCCAAATGTCTTTTTTCATTAAGCATGGGGTTAGTTCTAGTTGGATCGGAAATGACCTGACTTTTATTGAGTAAATTGAACAAGGCTTCTCTTGTTTTAGATCGGATTAAATCTTTTTTTGGATGTGTGCTCGCATAATTTACAAAAATAAAAAAATGGTCAAGCTCCTCAGCCTTGTATACCTTAAGATTCAACCAAGTTGTTAATTGATAATCACGGAGATCTTGCCTAAAATCAGCGCACATATAATTCGTACTGATTAAAGGGGACTCTAAAATAAACATTTCGCGTTGTTGTATAACGGCAGCGTTTGACATTTCCTGCACATAGTTGCAGAGTTCAGGAAATAAATATTCCAGTAGTGGGGATGGGATTTCTCCAAATAAATATGCTAATTGTTCTTTTAAAGCATCTTCTTTTTTATAATTTTTGAGTCTATCGTCATCTATAATCATGGCTAGATGATTTAAAGCGATAAGAAGAATATCATCCACGCCTGCGTAGCTTGGTAGTTTCCAAAAAACATAATCTGGCTTTAGTTTTTCAATTTGTTGGGTAAGTTGTATTTTTATCCTGTTTATTTCAGGTTTTGTTCCATGATAAGCGTTTGTAAATAAATTAAAAGCGCGCATTCCTTTATCGAGCCAAAGTATTAATTTTGATTGTTGGTTTGCTGTAATAAAAGGCTGCTGACTATTTTTATCTTTATCATTGATAGTGTCTTTATCCAAAGCAAGATGCCAGGCATGGCAGGCCGCATGGAAGTACTCATGGCGCAATACTTCTTTTAGTGTACTGCTATCACCTTGTAATAGAGACTGTGGTAAGGCCAGTCTTCTTAGGGAACCGGTATATGCCCCATTAAATTGTTCGCCAATGCCCGTATCATTACCTTCACAAAGATAAATTTTCATTCCTGGAATTGCATCTGCAGCAGCTTTATACGCGCTTATGGTTTCACCATTATTAGAAATGGCACTTAATGCAGTGGCTACTTTTTCACAGTAAAGCGTGGAGCCACCTATATTGTCGGGCATTTTAATAACGGGGTAGGTGTAAGGGAAACTTGGGCATGTACTCTCTTGATGCAGGTAATACGCAGACAGGCAGGTATTATTTGGCGGTACAAAAGCATGTTGTGAGAGCATAATAAAGTTAAATGGTTAGTTAGATAAAATTATATTTTACCCAACTAACCATAATAAGTAAATACTTATTTGCTATTCACCAAGGCAATCAAATCATTAGCCGGCATATAACCAGGAATAACTCGACCATCTTGCAGAATAATAACTGGAGTTGCACTTGCGCCTATGCTTTGAATAAAAGCAGTATGCGAAGCAAATGGATCTTGACAGTCTGCAGGCCTACTAGGTGCAGCCCCTCCTTTATAAATGTCATCAATCGTCTTTTGAGGATCTTTAGCACACCAAATGGCTGCAGATTTATCATAAGAAGGGGTGCCTTTAGGTGTTCTGGGAAAGGCAATATAACGTACAGTTATTCCAGCCGCATTCAGGGCAGGGATCTCTTCGTGTAATTTACGGCAGTAGCCGCAGTCGATATCTGTTCCTATATAAACAACCGCTTTTTCTTTATCTGTTGCTGGAAAGGTGATAAAGGTTTTAGGGTCAATTTTTTCTAAAGCGGTTTTAACAAATGCTTGCCGTGTTTTTTCGGTTAAATTCACGACTTTATCATTATCGAGTGCTAATAATTCCCCGATAAAAAATATACTGTCCATTTTCGCTGACATAAAAAATAGCAGGACCACTGGTGACTTCATAAAAGCCTTGAACGGGTGTGGGCTTTACAGCCTCCACTTTAATTTCCGGTATGGCTTTGCTTAAATTCTTCTGCATGGTTTCAACACTGGGTGTATCTGCAGCGCTAGCTGTATAAGACAATAATACAAGACTACTTAATGTAAAAATCCGTTTTAACATAATAACCTCTGTTTGGTGAAGGGATGGGTAATATAATAGCATATTGATCCCACAAACAGGTGCGAATTTCCCTTTGCTTGCACAGATAAATTCTGTAGAATAGGCGGGTAAATAGGTTGCATAAAGTTAGTTATTTAAATAAGAGGATAGTTATGGTTAGTATTCGTCTATCAAGGACAGGGGCTAAAAAGCGTCCATTTTACCGTATTGTGGTCATTGATAGCCGCAAACGTCGTGATGGCCGTTATATTGAAAAATTAGGGTATTTTAATCCCATAGCGCAAGGTGCTGCGCCTCGTTTAAGTTTGAATTTAGCTCGCATGGAACATTGGGTTTCTGTGGGTGCACAGGCCTCTAAACGTGTAACAGAATTGGCACGTGAAATGAAGCGTATGCCGGCTACAGAACAGGCCGCATGATTGCTATATGATTGAAGTTGGGCGAATTACCGGTTTATTCGGTGTTAATGGTTGGTTAAAAGTAGATTCTTATACGCAGCCGCGAGAGAATCTTTTAAATTACCAACCCTGGCTGGTTAAAATAAAAGGCCAGCCGCCTGAACTATTAACCTGGGTTGCGAGTGAAGTGCACTCAAAATGCTTAGTAGTTCAGTTTAAGGCTTATGAAAGTATGGAAACGGCCCGTGCACTGATAGGCGCACGGATAGAAGTAAATAGGGAGCAATTACCAAAATTACCAAAGGGACAATATTACTGGACTGAATTAGAAGGACTAGAAGTTAAAACACTAGAGGGTGTGAGTTTAGGCAAGGTCGCTTATCTGTTTGCAACGGCTGCTAATGATGTATTAGTGGTCAAGGGTGATAAAGAGCGGTTTATTCCATACCTGCCACAGCAAGTGGTTAAACACGTTGATTTATCAGATAAAGTCATAATCGTGGATTGGGATCCGGAGTTTTAATATGTTGCGCTTTGATATCATTACCTTGTTTCCTGAAATGTTTACTGCGGTGACCGACGTGGGTATTACCGGTCGAGCAGTTCGTAATCGTTTAGCGATGGTGAATTATTGGAATCCTCGTGATTTTGCAGAAGATAAACATCACACTGTAGATGATAAGTCTTACGGTGGTGGTCCTGGAATGGTGATGAAACCAGAGCCTTTGCGTGATGCTATTTTTGCCGCGCAAGATGCGAGTACTTTAGAGCCATCGAAGGTTGTGTATTTAAGTCCACAAGGATCTTCTTTAACACAATCTAAAGTACGTGAATTAACCACCTGCGGGCAATTGATATTAATTGCTGGCCGTTATGAAGGCATCGATGAGCGTATAGTCACGCAATATGTCGATGAAGAAATTTCGATAGGGGATTATGTGTTAAGTGGCGGCGAATTAGCTGCGATGGTGATTATGGATGCGGTGATACGTTTATTGCCAGGCGCTCTTCATTCTGAGCAATCGGCCCTGAGAAGATTCATTTAGCGATTCATTATTAGATCATCCGCATTATAACGCGGCCAGAGATTTTTGAAGGACAACGTGTGCCGAGTGTATTGGCCAGTGGCAATCATGACAGCGTACGTAAATGGCGTTTGCAACAAGCTTTGGGTAGAACGTGGTTACGTAAACCGAGTTTACTTAAAAACATGCGCATGGACCCAGAGCAACAAATTTTATTGCGTGAATTTATTCATGCCTATGAAAAGAATCCGAGTAATTTTAACGAAGAGTAAGGGAGTTTTAAGTAAATGAGTAATATTATTGATAAAATCGAACGTGAACAAATGAGAACGGATATTCCCAATTTCTCACCCGGTGATACCGTTGTGGTACAGGTTCGCGTAATTGAAGCCAGTCGCGAACGTTTGCAAGCCTTCGAAGGTGTTGTCATCGCAAAACGTAACCGTGGTTTGAATTCATCTTTTATTGTTCGTAAAATTTCTTACGGTGAAGGTGTTGAGCGGACTTTTCAAACGCATAGTCGTATGATACACAGTGTTACTGTGAAAAAACCGGTGATGTGCGCAGTGCAAAATTATATTATTTACGTGATCGTGCCGGTAAATCTGCACGTATTCAGAAAAATTGACGAAGAAAGATGCAGTATAACAATAGCGGCAAAGGCTTCTGAAGAATAGTCTATTTGCTTAAATTGTATTTACTTTATCCGGCACCCTAGATGCCGGATATTGCAGGACTATTACTTAGACGCGGTTGCTGTATTGTTATAACCATGCTCAGCGTCATTAATATTAGCCTGATTAACCTGATTAGCTTGTTTGGAGACGAATGGATACTTAATGTATTCCCAAGCATTAGCCATTGTACGTTTCACCGCAGCGGGATTTTGAATCGCTTTACCCACACCATAAAGAACTGCCGAACTAAGAAAAATAAGCGTACCCACTTGGGCTGCTTTCTCGAAATCATCAGAAGCCTTCTGATATATATCAGCATAAGTCCTAGATGGGTCAGCTGCGCTTGGCTTGTCTGAACTATCCTGATTCGCTAAATACTGACCTAGCCATGAACCTAACCATAGAAGCGTTGATCCGCCTGCTGTCGTAGCAATGCCTATAACAATGATTGTTTCTTTTTCGGTTTTCTTTTGTACAATCTGTGTTATTTACGTTATCTTGAGTTTGCAATAAAGGAACTTGGTGCATGGGATACCTCTCTAGTTAGTTAAATCAAAAAGTTTATACTAATGAATGAAGGTTAAGCTCAGTCATCGGCGCATAATAACATGGCTAGAAATAAAATGCAAGTGGAATAACTATGTACGAGATTCTATACCCGTTCTATTTCAAGATGCGAACATTTGTTCTCGCTTCGCTCGCAATGACGGAGTTCGCATGTTCAAGTGTAATAGGTATAAATTTAGTATATTTATAATTATTTTGACTTTAAGTTAAATATCTGGGATATTTAATTTTTCATTTGGGTAAGGGTATATGGACACGACTCCAGTCATTTTTTATATTTTTCTTATTTTTACCGGTGCGTCTATTCTTGCGACGCTGGCCTTATATACCCGCCAATCTTTAATTGTCGCCTATATGGCACTGGGTGTTATCATAGGTCCTTGGGGCTTACAATGGGTCGATGATCCCGCTTTAATTTCTCATATCTCCGATATTGGAATTATTTTCTTATTATTTCTATTAGGTTTAAATCTGGATCTAAAGATTTAATTCGTTTGTTAAAAAGCACGAATGGGATGTATTTTGATTAGTTCATCTGATTTTTGCTTAGTTGGTTTTGGCATTGCAACATTTTTTGGCTTTTCTACCACTGAATCATTAGTCGTTGCAGCCTCTATGATGTTTTCAAGTACTATTATTGGTCTAAAATTATTACCTACAACAGTGCTTCATCATCAACATACCGGTGAAATTGTCATCAGTATTTTATTACTCCAAGATTTAATTGCGATTGCAGTTATGTTATTAATTAATGCGGCAGGTGGCCCTGGCTTAAACGTTTGGGAAATTATACAAATGGTCATCGCCTTGCCACTATTAAGTGCATTTTGTTATTTTTTCGAACGTTATATTTTAACAAAATTAATTTCTCGTTTTGATAAAATTCAAGAGTTTATATTTTTAATTGCAATCGGTTGGTGTTTGGCTATAGCTGAACTTGCGCACAGCATGCATTTATCCCATGAAATCGGTGCATTTATAGCGGGCGTTGCGATAGCCAGCGGGCCCATAGCATTATTTATTTTGAAAGCTTAAAACCTTTAAGGGATTTTTTCTTAGTATTATTTTTCTTTTCATTAGGCGCAGGATTTTAGTTTGCATATGGTCGGCGATGAATGATATTTCCTTGCAGCGGTATTAGCGATCTTAATGTTATTACTCAAGCCTTTAGTGTTTTCATTGTTACTTAAGCGTATCAAAGAAATTAAAAATCAATCGTTAGAAATTGGTGTACGTTTAGGGCAGGTCAGTGAGTTTCTCGCTCTTGATTGCTTATGTCGCACATGAGCATAGTGTTATTAGCACCCCAATGTATTACTTAATTGAAACCACGGCAATAATAACATTTATTGTTTCATCTTATGTTATTGTCATGAAATATCCAACGCCGATAGCCATATCAGATAAATTGCGGCGCGATTAAAGTACGACTTGTAGTTGTGTTCGCACTACCCATTGGCCGGTTTCTTGGGTTGCGCGCCAACCATCGATGACATCTTCCCAAATGGGGGCGACGCCTGTGGAATGCATAGCCAAAATCACCTGAGATCTTGAGATGTTTTGGATCTAAATAGTAATTGGTGCTGGCGGTTACTAAACTTAAATTTTCTTCACTCTTGCCATTGCCCCATTCATAGCGTGAAAACAATTCAAATTTATCTTGATGCGGGTCGACAAAAAGACCTGCTTGGGCAACTGAACCATAAACGGTGGGATCATCACTAGTTGATCTTTATTAGCGGCCATCATAGCAAAAGTACTCCAGCCACTGCCTTGAACGTTGAGGTCCGCAGTACCGGTAGTAAATTCCTGATGCGGGGTATGAATATTATTATTACGTTGATCCTGCGCCTAGTCCTAACAGCAAACCTTTTTCATTGCCGCTGGGTGAATTATAATCCCGTAACTCTTGCCAGTTACCTAAAAGTTTATATTCTAAACGTGTCAAAAAAGCATAGGTGGCGCCATCTTGAAACTCTTCATCAACAATATTTTGATTTTCATCTTCCGTTGGCTGGAAATAACCATTATTAGCAGAAAGTGTCCATTTGATAGGACCTTGTTCTGTACCAAATAAAATACCATTCGTATCTTTTACAGAATAATATTGTCCCAACGATAAATTGTTCAATTGCCAATTGTCTTGAACTTGAAATGGTAAACTCACGCAATAAGGTTGTATTAAATTGCCCCACTTGTGTCCAGGTATTTTTAGTAAATGCTTTTGCGATATAAGCTTCGTCTATGGCAATAGTACCATTGGGACCTGCTTGCATCCCGAAACATAATTCCAGGATTCATCAATAAAATGTCCTGTAAAAAATAATTTAGTCCGTCTTAATTCAAAACGTTGATAATCGTCTAACCCTTCTACTGCTGAATAAAGATAGCGTGCCTGAATCAGGCCATTGAATTTTAGGGAAAATGTATTGTCTGAATTATGGATATAGAAACCATCATCATAACCATAGAATTGGTTTGCAGGTAATTGATGTTCGCTTTCAGCAGGAGCCGGATGGATTCATCTGGAAAATCCATCGCCTCATTTTTGCTGAGATTGTTAGTACTCTCTGCAGTTGCCGTGCAAGCGCAAAAAAGTAAACTCGCTGCAATCGTGTATTTGAACCAAAATACTAAATAACTAATTGTAATTGCGAACGTGCAACCCATTCACCACTGTCGTTGCTGGTGCGCCAACCGTCGGTGGTATTGGCCCAGTTTTCTCCGATAGCGCTAAAGGAGTAACCAAAGTCAGTACTTAATTTTAAGTGTCTGGGTAGATATAATAATTAAATCCAGCGGTTAATATGTTTAGGTCTTCATGGTCTGGTTCAATAAAGTCTACATGGGTATTGGATTGACCCCATTCATAACGTGAGAATAATTCAACGGTATCGAGATCTTCATCGACGAAAATACCGCCTTGAAGTTGTGCACCATAAGAAGCGCTGTCATCATTTTGAAGATCTTGTGTGATGGCGCCCATAGCAAAAGTACTCCAACCACCACCTTGGAAAGTGATATCCACTGTTCCTGACATTTCTTCAATATCTGCATTATCATTATCGCGTTGATAAGCCGCTGCGACACCGATGAGTAAGCCCAAATTATTTTCACCAAAAGAATTAAAACCACGGAATTCTTCCCATTCACCCAATGGTATAAATTCTAAACGGGTAATGGCTGAATAACTTTGACCATTTTGAAAATCATGATTGACAACGTCTTCGTTTTCGTTTGTTTCATCCGGGTAGGAATCATGCGCAAAATAACCATTGGTAAAGGCGATTTCCCATTTGAATTCATCATCTTCGGTACCAAATAAAAGTCCTGTTGAATTATTGGTTGAGAAAAACTTTGAAACCAATGATCGCTCAACGGCAAGTTGGCGTGTGCTTGAAATTAAAGTTTCACGTAAAAAGGGTGTTGAAAATTGTCCGGCTTGTGCCCAAGTATTTTCAGTAAATGCTTTAGCAATATAAACATCGTCGACCGCAAAGGTACCATCGGGACCTGCTTCTGTGCCCAAGACATAAGTCCAAGACTCATCAAGAAAATGACCTGAAAAATATAAATCAGTACGGCGCAGCTCGAATCGATAATAATCAGTATTTTCAGTATCGGGTACACTGTCAGCGTGCGAATAAATATAACGGACTTGTAATAAGCCGTTAAAGAATAATGAAAAAGTGTTGTCGGCATTACGAATATAAAATCCGTCGTTATAACCCATGCGTTCACTTAAAGGCAAAGGTTTATCGTCTTCTTCCTCTTCAGGCGGGTAGTAAGGTTCATCAGGAAAATCCATCTCTTGATCGAGTTCGTCATTTTCTTCAATACCGTCGGTGGGTATCGCGTATACAGGAAAGGCTAATAATAAAGTACACAAACTAGAATAAAAAACAAAAGTGGGCTTCATAAATACATCCTTCTATTACGCAGGTGATCAAGACAAGGCAATACGCTAACATTACAGACATATTGTTGTCAATGCGTTAGAATAAAAACATGAAAATAAAACACGGTTGGTTAGAAGATATAAAAGCATGTTTATCGCCTAATTGCGATGCACGTCCATTGGGTATGACGCTTGACTTATTGGTTGTTCACAATATCAGTTTGCCGCCGGGCGAATTTGGTGGGGGAAATATTGAGAAATTATTTACGAATCAATTGCTCGCGACAGATCATCCTTATTTTGCTACAATACTGCCAACACGTGTATCGGCACATGTGTTGATTGATAGAGAGGGTCGACTCACTCAATTTGTATCTTTTAATGATCGTGCCTGGCATGCGGGTGTTTCAGAATTTAAAGGCCGTTCTGCATGTAATGACTATTCTATAGGTATAGAATTAGAAGGCACGGATAATACCGCCTATACTGACAAACAGTATAAAGCGTTGGTTGAACTGACTCGGGTTTTAATGCAGCAGTATTCAAGCATTACAGTTGAACGTATTATAGGACACTGTGATATTGCCCCTATAAGAAAAACTGATCCGGGCGCCGCGTTTGATTGGACTTATTTTAGGACTTTGTTGAAACAACATACATAACAGGGATGAATCATGAAACTGACACTTCTTTTAGCATGTTTATGGCTGGATTATTATTTTGATACCGGTGCGCGTTGGCGTAACCAGGCCTGGTTTGATCACTATGTGCAATGGATAAAAACACTCTTGGGTGATAATAAAAGCATTTGGGGTGGTCCCGTAGCCATTGCGATTATATTAGTACCGGCCATTATTATCCTAGCTATCCTTTGGGGTATCATGGGTCAATTCTCAGGTATTATTGAACTGGCCATAGGTTTTGCTGTTTTATGGTTTTGTTTTGGCCCAACTGCCTTACAAGAAACCTTAGTGCATTATTTGAAAAAAGATGCTGATGTTGTAAAAACAGAAGCGGATGTAAAAGCTGCTGCGGGTAATTTACTGGATGGTAAATCATTTCACCGCGGTGTCAGTGAATTGATTTTTTGGCAAGCGCATGAGCGTTTTTTTGGTGTGATATTTTGGTTTTTAATTCTAGGCCCGGTTGGCGCGCTGTTATTTCGGATGGTGAGCTGGATGCAAGAAACGGCCGCTCGTTATCAAGCAGATTTTTATCCTAATTATGCGAGCCAAGTATATCAATTATATTGGGTTATCGCCTGGATCCCCTCACGGTTGGCGGCATTAAGTTACACTTTAACCGGAAACTTTTTACCTGGTTTTGATACCTGGAAAAATGATTTGGTAAAAGCTGATCGTTGCAAAGAAGTATTAATTGATTCAGGGATGGCTTCTTTAACAACAGAAAGTGCAGAAAAGGCCACTCGGGAAGAAAATCTAAAAGCACAAGGCGTTGTACAACGCGGATTGATTATCTGGGTGTTGGTTGCAGCGGTAGCAACTTTAGGCCATGCGTTTCTATAGATTGCAATTCCCGCTAAAAATAGGGATACTAAGCGGGCTTAAAAAAAGTTACGCTTAAACTAAAAGAGATTTTATGGCTGGAAGTGAGTTATTTGACAATGATCCTTTGCAAACCGAGGAATGGTTAGAAGCATTAGAGGAAGTTATCGAGCGTGAAGGCGCTGCTCGTGCACAATTTTTGTTAACTCAGTTACAAAAACAAGCACAGCAGCTAGGTATCACGCTCCCTGATGGGTTTAATACCTCTTATATCAATACGATTCCTGTAGAACAACAACCTGTCTACCCGGGCAATAAAGCGCTTGAAAAGCGCTTAGATGCCATTATTCGCTGGAATGCCGTTGCGATGGTCTTGCGTGCCGGATATAAAGCCCCAGAATTAGGCGGGCATATTGCCTCTTATGCTTCAGCCGCTAATTTATATGAAGTGGGTTTTAATCATTTTTTCCATGCCCAAACGGCGACCCATGGCGGTGATTTACTTTATATTCAAGGGCATAGTTCACCAGGCATTTATGCACGCTCGTTTCTTAGAAGGGATGACTTACCGAAGAACAACTCAATCATTTTCGTCAAGAAGTCGAAACAGATGGTTTATCATCCTATCCCCATCCTTGGCTAATGCCTGATTATTGGCAATTTCCAACGGTTTCCATGGGACTAGGGCCCATACAAGCTATTTATCAAGCCCGTTTTATGAAATATTTAGAAGCACGCGATTGATAAATACCCAGATCGCAAAGTATGGTGTTTTTGTGGTGATGGTGAAATGGATGAGCCAGAATCCACTGGGGCCTTAATCATTGCGGCACGTGAAAAACTCGATAATTTAATTTTTGTGGTCAATTGTAATTTACAACGATTAGATGGTCCGGTGCGTGGCAATGGTAAAATCATTCAAGAATTTGAATCTCTTTTTCGGGCGCCGGCTGGAATGTCATTAAAGTGATCTGGGGTGGACGTGGGATCGCTTTATTGGCTAAAGATAAAACGGGCTATTGCTGAAACGGATGGATGAAGCCGTCGATGGCGATTATCAAAATTATAAAGCACGAGGATGGCGCTTATACTCGAGAACATTTTTTTGGTAAATATCCTGAATTAAAAGAAATGGTGGCGGATTTAACCGATGAAGAAATTTGGCATTTATATCGTGGAGGACACGATGTGCAAAAAGTTTATGCAGCCTATCATGCCGCCGTTAACATAAGGGCCAACCTACGGTCATTTTAGCAAAAACGGTTAAAGGTTATGGCATGGGAGCCGCGGGTGAAGCACTTAATATTACCCATAACGCAAGAAAATGAATGTTGAAGCATTAAAGGAATTTCAAGACGTTTTAATATTCCCATGCCGGAAGAAAAAATTGCTAATTTCCCTTTTTATAAACCCGCATGAAAACAGCCCAGAAATTCAATATTTGAAAGCAAAACGCGAAAAACTCGGGTGGCTATTTACCTTCACGACGTATGAAGCGGATGAAACCTTACCTATTCCTAACCTTTCTGTATTTGAAGCCATATTAAAAGGACCGGTGAGCGCGAAATTTCTACAACCATGGCTTTTGTGCGATTGTTAACGATCTTATTTAAAGATAAAGCATTTAGGAACAATGCATTGTGCCTATTGTTCCCGATGAAGCTCGAACCTTTGGTATGGAAGGTTTATTTCGTCAATTGGGATCTATTCCCTGTAGGGCAACTCTATGAGCCTGTCGATCATGACAAGTGATGTATTATCGCGAAGCAAAAGATGGACAAATTTTAGAAGAAGGCATCAATGAAGCCGGTGCTTTTTGTTCCTGGATTGCCGCAGCAACGTCTTACAGTACTTATAACCTTACCATGATTCCTTTTTATATTTTTTATTCCATGTTTGGTTTTCAACGAATTGGGGATTTAGCTTGGGCCGCAGGTGATTCGCAGGCACGTGGATTTTTATTAGGGGCAACTGCAGGACGCACCACCTTAGCCGGGGAAGGATTACAACATCAAGATGGTCACAGTCATATTATTGGCAGCACCATTCCTAATTGTGTAGCTTATGATCCTACTTTTGCTTATGAATTAGCCGTGATTATTCAAGATGGTATAAAACGTATGTATGAGAAAAAAGAAAATGTATTTTATTATATTACTGTGATGAATGAAAATTATGAACATCCTGCGATGCCAGAAGATGCTGAAGAAGGCATTATTAAAGGAATGTATTGTTTACAAAGTTCAGCCGGTAAAATCTTTACATGTGCAATTATTAGGTTCAGGCACCATTTTACGAGAAGTCATCAAGGCTGCAGAAATTTTAAATACTGAATATCAAGTCAGCAGCGATATTTGGAGTGTTACGAGTTTTAACTGAGTTGCGTCGCGAAGGTTTGCATCTTGAGCGGGAAAATAATTTGCACCCAGAAGCCGTGCAACAAGTGCCTTATGTCACGCAATGTTTAAAAGATAAACAAGGTCCCGTGATTGCTGCTACGGATTATATGCGCGAATACGCCGATCAAATTCGCGGTTTTGTTCCTGGAAAATATGTAACACTTGGCACAGATGGTTTTGGTCGCAGTGATACGCGTGAGCGTTTACGTTATTTCTTTGAAGTGAATAGCGATTTTATTGTAATTACAGCTTTAAAAGCTTTAGTTGATTTGGGGTCATTACCCGCAAGCGTTGTTACCAGCGCCATGCAGAAATTTAATATTAATCCGAATAAACCGGACCCAGCGAGGGAGTAGCGTTGTGAGCATAGTAACAGTGAATGTTCCAGATTTAGGGGAATAGCGATGCCGTCACCGTCATCGAAATTCAAATTAAACCGGGTGATACGGTAAAAAAAGAACAAGCTTTAATTACTTTAGAAAGTGATAAGGCCTCGATGGAAGTGCCATCACCTGCAGCAGGCATGGTTCAAGCGATCAATGTTAAGATTGGCGATAAAATCAAACAAGGTGATTTTATATTAACGCTAGAGTCTAATGAAGCTGTGCCAGAAAGCGCGCCTGTTGTATCAGCACCAACACCTGCACCAACACCTGCACCGCCACCTGCGAGCGTTAGCGCAAACACACAAATTATACGCGTGCCAGATATAGGTAATTTTGATAAGGTCGATGTCATCGAGATTCCCATCCAAGTGGGCATGTCTATTAAGAAGAATCAAAACTCGCGGTATTAGAAAGCGATAAAGCCTCCATGGAAATTCCATCACCCATAGATGGCGTTGTTCATGATATCGCTATTAAAGTGGGTGATAAAGTTGCCCAAGATTCAGTGATTTGTAGTTTAACAACTAGCGAAAGTGTAAGTGTAGCTGCACCCACACCTATAAGCGGTCCTGAAACAAAACCTACACCAGCACCTGAAGTAAAACCTGTTTCATCTGATTCCATTTACGCAAGTCCAGGCGTACGACGTCTTGCGCGTGAATTAAATATAGATTTAAAAACGATTACCCCTACAGGTGAAAAGGGTCGAGTCACTAAAGATGATTTAAATAATGTAATTAAAAATCGCCTACAATCAGGCGCTGCGGGATTCGCTGTAGAGCCTATGCCGACTGTGGATTTTTCACAATTCGGCCCATAGAATTGCAAGAATTATCACGTATTAAAAAATTAAGCGCTAAATTCTTACATCGTAATTGGGTCAGCATCCCACATGTTACCCAATTTGATGAAGTTGATATTACTGATTTAGAAGAGTTTCGCCAGCAAAACAAAAATAAATTTGAAGAAAAAGGGGTAAAATTAACACCCTTAGTATTTTTAATGAAAGCATCTGTTGCTGCGCTCAAAGCCTTTCCCACATTTAATGCGTCTCTTGCGCCAAATGGCGAGCAATTAATTATGAAAAAATATTTTCATATCGGCGTTGCAGTTGATACACCTAATGGTTTAGTTGTCCCTGTGATTCGTGATGTAAACTTAAAAGGTTTTATGGAATTAGCAGAAGAATTAAAGGCTTTCAGCGAAAAAGCCCGCGCAGGAAGTTTAACACCGAAAGAGATGCAAGGTAGCAGCTTTACCATTTCCAGTTTAGGTGGCATCGGTGGCACGGCCTTTACACCGATAATCAATGCCCCAGATGTAGCTATTTTAGGTGCGTCTAAATCACGTATGGCCCCAGTTTATAAAGACGGTATCTTTGTGCCCCGATTAATGTTGCCTTTGTCTTTATCCTACTATCACCGCGCGATTGATGGTGCACAAGGCGCACATTTTATTACGTATTTAGGTGAAATGTTAGGCGATATGCGCCAAATGTTATTATAAGGAGTTTTCTCTTGTCAGATTTACAAACAGAAGTCATCGTATTAGGTAGCGGCCCTGGTGGATATACAGCCGCATTTCGTGCAGCTGATTTAGGTAAAAAAGTTGTGTTGGTTGAACGTTTTCCTACTCTAGGTGGCGTTTGTTTAAATGTAGGTTGCATACCCTCAAAAGCTTTATTACATGTTGCAAAAGTAATCGACGAAGTGGATGAATTATCTACCCACGGTGTAAATTATGGTTCACGCAATTCAGATCCTGCAAAAATTTTAGATTGGAAAACAAGCGTAGTTAATCGTTTAACCGTTGGTTAAAAACCTTAGCTAAACAACGCAATGTAACTGTTGTTCAAGGTGAAGCTGTATTCTCAGGTCCAAACGAAGTCACGGTTACGTTTGAAGGCAAAACGCAAACCATTAATTTCGAAAACGCAATTATTGCTGTAGGCTCACAACCCGTTAAATTACCTAATTTACCAACTGATCCACGTATTATAGATTCCACTGGCGCCTTAGAATTAAATGACATCCCCGAAAAAATGTTAGTCATTGGCGGCGGTATTATTGGTATGGAAATGGCAACGGTATACCATGCTTTAGGTTCAAAAATAAGCATGGTTGAATTAGGTGATAGTTTAATCGGTGGCTTTGATAAAGACATTATCAAACCTTCTTCAAACACGTTAAAAAACGTTATGAAAATATATTCTTAAAAACGAAAGTAATTAATGCCGAAGCAAAACCGGACGGAATTTATATTCACTTTTGAAGGCGAAGGCGCACCCACAGAACCAGTTCGGTATGACCGTATTTTAGTATCTGTAGGTCGTACACCCAATGGCAAAAAAATTGCTGCCGACAAAGCAGGGGTAAATGTAGATGAACGCGGCTTTATTAAAGCAGATAAACAATTACGCACCAATGTAAATCATATATTTGCCATTGGCGATGTGATTGGTCAACCTATGCTTGCTCACAAAGCAGTAGCAGAAGGCCGTATCGCTGCTGAAGTCATTGCAGGTAAAAATCATTTCTTTGACGCAAAATGCATTCCAAGTGTGTGCTTACACAGACCCGGAAATTGCATGGGTCGGTTTGACAGAAGATCAAGCCAAAGCACAAAACTTGAATTATGGCAAAGGTGTCTTCCCCTGGGCGGCCAGTGGTCGCTCCTTAAGCATGGGCCGCAGTGAAGGCTTAACTAAATTAATATTTGATAATGATACACATCGCATCCTAGGCGCAGCATTGTCGGACCACATGCGGGTGATTTAATTGCCGAAGTAGGGCTTGCCATAGAGATGGGTTGTGATGCAGAAGATATTGCGTTAACGATACATGCTCACCCAACCTTATCGGAAACCGTAGCGCTAGCCACTGAAATATTTGAAGGTACGATTACAGATTCTGTATCTGCCTAAGAAGTAATTTTCAATTGACTCGAGACATAATTTTTTGAGGTTGTGGGGCAGCAATATTCTTGTTGCTGTTTACTGCGTTTATAAGCTCAGGTATCTGTTGTTGTACATTCCACAGCAATAGCGCATTGGCATCTTTATTATGATAAGTGATATTGCGACACAATCGAAATGTTTGATCATTAATATTCTCAAATCCGGGTAAATTTTTTAAATTACTATTTTGAAAAACCTCACCCATTGAAGCCAAAATATCCATAACAGCCAGTTGTTCCATATACATATTCAAAGCATTTGAATTTTGATGATTTTGAGCTTCTTGATAGGCCATGAGAAGAGAAGTGAGTTTTGAAATTGCAGAAATATTGTCAATGTGTTTGTTGATCAATCCTCGGTTCATTTGAAAATAACCATCATCCATCTCGCTTGCTACATCAGCCAATGATTTCATTACTTTAAAAAGACCATTATTATTGTGTAGTGTAATATTAAATAAAGTGACTTCTAAATTTAAAAGCAAATTGCCCTTAAATTTATTTGTTAATTCATCCCAGTCATGCACCAGCGCATGCCTAATGTCATCTAAAATACTTTTTTCAAATTTGTATTCAGATGTGTCAAGCAGGCTATGATACATAATAATAAACATTTTATAGGCGCGCATTTTGATATGCTCATCAACCATTGCATTATTGACGTGATAATAAATAATATCCGCGAATGCTTGGTATCCTTCATTTTTAATTAATAACAATTTTTCTGTTGCGTTATTTGTATTGCTTGGCACCTTTGGTGCTTCTGGAATATGATCTTGTGACTGTGCGCTTTGCTCAAGGTTTTTAATCTGCTCATTAGTTTGCAAGCCAATAAATGCTGTGTGCTTTTCCAAATTATTGTTATTGTTTTCTGGCTCCTTATGATCTTGTTCCTTCTTTTCAGGTTTAGCTTCAAAACTAGGAGCAGGTAAAGCAAGCGCTTCACGTTTTCTATATTCGTCCTTAAGTCTGCAAAGTTCTTTATAAGACTCAATATTATTCTTCATGGTGTCGTTGTATACTGGAATCTCTAATTGTTTTAAATAAGCAATTATAAATTCATCTATTTTTTTACTCATGGGCAGTAAATACCAATCTAAATTACTATTTGCAAATAATCCCAAAGTTTTATTAAAAGCCTTTTTATCTTCTTTTGATTTTGGTAAGTATAAGTTAAGTACCGATTTAAATTCGTAGTTTAGCTGGACGAGGTATTCATTGTTAAAATCATCTTGCTGCAGCAGTAGCGGTTTAGTGAGCCATGATAGGTTTTGTTGTTTTTCAAGGTAAATATTCTTTATTTTTATAAGAACTTTATTAAAAACGTCTACATGGCCAGCAGTTTTTGTTTTATCTAAAGCTGTTTCAAAATCTTCCCATAAGAGCTCAGCGTATTTTTTTATAAATTTATCATGCTTTAGCTCACGCTCTTGTGCGAGCCAGAGTGCCTCTAATTTTTCTTCATTTTCCCCATCGCCTTTTATTTCACTTTTTCTAAGTGCTATAAGCGCCAATTTTCTTTGCTCATTGGTACCTGGGTAAATGCCTAAGGAGTTTTCAAATAATTCCCATAAATCCTGTATTGTTGTGATTTTCTCTACAGGTTCAGTTTCAGGTTCTTTTTTTTGCTCGGTTCTTGCTGAATCTTTATGGGGTTTAGCTTGTTCACTAGCCCTTGTGATGATTTTCACATCAAACTCTAGTTCAGTTTCTTTTCCTTGCTCAATTGTTTCTAAATTTATAGTAGGTCTAACAGGTTGAACATGTATTGAGATTTTTGACGATTGGTTTCGCCCTCTGTTTTGATTAAGTCGATTTAGGTAAAACGTTGCAACAAATAATACAAGTAATGCTGGGTAAAAATTTACTTTCCATCTTTGAAGTGCATTTATCCAATCATACGCCTGATACCACAAATCATTTTTTAAATGTTCGAGCAAGGTTGATTTAAAAATTTCATATTCATTGGTTAATGCAGATGGGGAATATGCATATATTTCAGTTTGTATTACCTTATTGTTAGGAAGCCTCATATTTTCTATGACTTCAAATTTAAATAATGTGGCATGTGGCAAATCCATATCATCTTGCATTAATTTTTTAGCAATAAAGTAAATGTCAAGATAAGCTAATTCTTCGTCGGATATTCTTTCTGCTAGTATACTACTTTCTAATTCCTTTATAAATTCCGCATCATTTGATTTCTTTTTAAACTCATTTAACAGGTACCTAATCATTAGGGTTTTTGTTTCAACAGGTGATCGTTCGGATAAGTTTTTTAGTATTTCATGCGAACTTACAGCTTGACGTCTCATTTCCTGGTTAAAATCGTCTTGTTTTATCTCTAATATAAGTTTTTTTTCCTTGAAAACCTGATACTTTTCAGTCATTTCCTTCGTTAATAATAATTTTTGATATTCGAGCTGTGCAATTTCTTTGGTAGTAAAATATTCTTTTTTATTTTCTTTTAAATATATACCGAGCTCATAAAAGCCTATATATTGCTCCTCAAAAATGCCATATGAGGAAGTCTTGATCATGTTTTCATATAAAATGATTTCATTCCCGGATTCTGCCTTTGGGATATTGAATGTTTGACCCATGTACGTTTCTTTGAATAGTAATTTGGCTTGATCAGTAAGCCATTGTGTAATCACTTCATAGCCAATGCCATCCATCTTATAATTTTCACTACCTTTAACAAAGGGTTTATTCTTGAATTTTTTGATAGTTTCAATGAGGCTGTTTTTCAAAGTGGGTAGTTGTTTATGTTCTTTATGTAGCTGAGTATAGGCTCTGCCCATGATATAGAGTATATATTCCCAGCTTAATATCGATTTGCCGTATTCTATTTTAATAGCATTCATCGCTATCTTATTTTGTTGGGTTCGGTATTTGTTATAAATTTGATCAAAGCTATGTTGATCTAAGAAGTAACTTTCTTTAGCGGTTCTGGTCAATAAATACCTGAGTATTTTGTTGCCTTGACTAATCAAACTTTGTCCGGCCATTATTTTTTTTAGGTAAGGTCGATTTGAGAAATATATCTTATGTTCCCAATCAGTAGGGTCCTGCTTATTTTGCTCTCGATTGTTTATACTTTTATAAAAACTAATTAAATAAGGTGAATAGTCTGAACGCTGTGTATTGATGAATTTGTAATAGGCATTTTGATCGTATTCAATAGGAAGAGTGGAACTGATTTGTGGATCGAATGCTGATTCCATAAGCTCGACTATTAGTAATAAATCGCCGGTGATTGCATTTTTGTCTACTTTACCTTTAATGACATCTTGTTTAAATAAAATAAGATTTTGATAAAGATTGATTTGTTTTTCTTGGGTTAATTGTTGAGTAACTAAGGATTGGTAGTCTTTTTCTGCTTGCTCAGGATCGTTGATAAGCCCGCTATAAGGTGCATGGGCATTAAAGACTTGAAATGCTTCTGTTTGATAGTGACCGTGAAAATCGGGCACCTTAAACTCCATGACCAAGGAGGTGTCCACTTCACCATGTGTGAAATCACCGTCATCTATAAGCAGGGTGTTTTTTTGGGCTATGTTAGCTTGACTACGGGTTGCACGTAATATTAGGTGTATCGCTGCGCTAAGCGCCAAGAGTTGGATAAACATTCAAACACCTTATAAAATGATTGACATAGCCATCTTACTAAATGTATGTAATGAATGCAAATGTTTTAATTTAAGAGTTTGATAACTTGATAATCTAGCGTAAAAACTGCTGCAAATGATCCACAGCGTTTTGATTGCCAAGTATCGCGGCTAGAAAATCTTTTTCTAGGCGTGTTTTGCCAACCAAATGTTGCAAAGTGCTAAGGGTAGATGTAGGTTCATCCAGTAGCGCGTGGGCTAGGGGTAAGAGCTTTTCATCTGGTTTTTGAAATTGTTGCTGGGTAAAGAGTAATTCAATAAAATGTTTTTGTAAGGTTTTAACGATGGCGCGCCATTGTGATAAATCATGTTTATAGTTTTCTAGGGCTTTATAAACGATTAGGGTTTCACCTTGATTTAAATTTTGAAATCCTTCTGGTAATACTTCAGTGCAAATTTTTGCGACTATCATTTTTGCTTCTGTAAAATAATTGTGGGCAAAAATAGCTTCAGCATTTTGATAGACATTTACATCATCCATATGAGGATATTCGCGCACATAATATAAAGCTTGCAGCGCGCTGATCAGTTGATGCTTAATATGCGAAGGATGGCTTAATTTTTTTAATAAATGTAAATGATTTTTAACGGCATTTAAAAAATAATGATTTCTTTGCTCAAAAGCTTTGGCATAAATAGGGCTATAAGGTATATGGGTATAGACTAAATCTGCTTGAGTGTATTTACCCTGTTCAATCAATCGGCGAGCCCTGAGCATGCGTACTTCATCGACAAAATCCAGTTCAAGTTCAGGATGCGCAAAGAAGGTTTCAATGCGACCTGTCAGCGGCAACACCAAAGTCTCGTATTCTGGCGCATCTTCATCAATACTGGCACTCACCATCAAGGCACGTTCTTTGAGCAAATTTCCACCATGAACACTGCTATGGGCATAATATTCTTGATGACGTTCATTTTCTTTTAAATCAGGATTAGCCTCTAAAAGGTCTAATTGATGATTAAGCTCTGCAAAAGTGTCTGCATTCATGGTTTTGTCCTACTTTATTATTATTATGATAATTTAAGTCTAGATTATCTTTCGGCTCGAAATTTGATTTATAGAGAGGAACTAAGCAGGTTGACCTAGAACTAGCATTTGACCCTAAGGTTAACTCCATGTTAAACTTAGTCTTTTTACTAAGAAGCTCATCTATGAACAATCGTATTCGCCTTGCTCTTCAAAAATCGGGTCGCTTGAGTGAGGATTCTTTTGACCTGTTAACCCGCAGTGGGATTAAAATTCGCCGTCATCGGGATCAGCTGTTTTGTCACAGTGAAAATTTCCCTGTTGATATTTTGTTAGTTCGGGATGACGATATTCCTGCACTTATTATGGAACATGTCTGTGATTTTGGCATCGTAGGTATGAATGTACTGCAAGAGGCAGCGCTTTCAAGACAAGCACAGGATTATAGCCAATTGGTGTCTCTGGTCCAAAAACTTAATTTTGGTTTTTGCCGCTTATCCATTGCAGTTCCCAATGAATTTAACTATGCCGATTCGAGTCATTTAGTAAATAAAAGTATAGCAACGACGTATCCACATTTATTACAACGTTTTTTAGATGAAAAAAATATTCATGCTAAAAGCATAGGCTTAACTGGGTCTATAGAAATTGCACCGCGCTTAGGTATAGCCGATGCAATTTGTGATTTAGTCTCCACAGGCGGTACCTTGGCTGCTAATCATTTAAAAGAAGTTGAAACAATTTTACACTCGCAAGCTTTACTGATCAAAGCACAGCCACCATTTGATCCCGATAAACAAAAAATTGCTGATTTGTTTATTCGTCGCATCCAAGGTGTCTTGCAAGCCAGCGAAAGTAAATACATTATGCTTCATGCACCAAAAGATAAACTGCAACAAATCGTCGCTTTATTACCGGGCGTAGAACATCCTACCTTAATGACCTTAGAAGGGGATCCAACAAAAGTGGGTATACATGCCGTATGCAGCGAAAGTGTGTTTTGGGAAACACTAGAAGCGCTAAAAGAAGCCGGTGCAAGTTCTATATTGGTTATGCCTCTTGAAAAGATGATGATGTAATGATGAAAACATTTATTTGGCAAGCGCTCGATATGGCTCAGCAACAACAGTGTCTAGCAAGGCCTGCATTAAAAAACAATGCAGATTTACAATCGCAAGTACAGCAAATAGTCAATCAGGTCAAACAATTGGGCGACCAAGCCTTAAAGCAATTTACAAAACAATTTGATGGTGTAGAAATAAATCAGCTGGCTTTAGACACCTCAAGCCTAAAACCAATGATATCACCCGAAGCTAAACTGGCTATAGATACGGCCTATCATAATATTTATGCATTTCATCACGCGCAAATCCCGCATAAAATTAAAGTAGAAACAACCCCGGGCATCGTCTGTGAGAAAATAACGCGACCTATTCAAACAGTAGGACTTTATATTCCCGGTGGCAGTGCACCGCTGATTTCAACGACCTTAATGTTGGGCGTGCCTGCACAAATTGCAGATAATACCAAACGTATCTTATGTACTCCGCCAAATAAACAAGGTGAGATTGATCCACATATTATTTATGCCGCACAAATATGTGGTATAGCTACAATTTATACCTTAGGTGGCGCACAAGCCATAGCGGCCATGGCTTATGGTAGCGAGTCCGTATTAAAAGTTGATAAAATATTTGGCCCGGGTAATGCTTGGGTAACCGCAGCCAAACAATACGTTGCGCAAAATGCGGGTGTTGCCATTGATTTACCCGCTGGCCCCTCAGAGGTATTAGTTATAGCAGACGATGAGGCTAACCCCAAATTCGTGGCCGCTGATTTATTATCACAAGCGGAACATGGTCCTGATTCGCAAGTCATATTAATTTGTCTATCAAAAACATTTGCACAAACCTTACAAGATGAATTAACAAAATTATTAGCGCAATTACCAAGACGAGAAATTGCCACACAAGCCTTAAGTCACAGTGCCTTAATCATCGTCGATGATTTAGATAAGGCTATAACGATAAGTAATCAATATGCCCCTGAGCATTTAATCATTCAAACACAAAATGCGCGTGCTTTATTACCCAAAGTCAACTGTGCAGGTTCAATATTTTTAGGCGCCTATGCGCCAGAATCTGTTGGCGATTATGCAAGCGGTACCAATCATGTGCTGCCGACTTATGGTTATGCCCGCAGCTATAGCGGCCTGAATCTTAATGATTTTTTATTAAATATCAGCGTACAAGAATTAACCCCGAAAGGTCTAGTCAGTATTGGTCCTAGTGTTGAAACTTTGGCGAAACTAGAAGGTCTAGATGCACATGCGCTAGCGGTTACTTTACGATTACAGGAACTCTCATGATTGATGCATTATTAAATTTAGCAAGACCTGAAATCTTAAATTTGATACCCTACAGTTCAGCCCGCCGCGAACATGCAGCTGCAGGTATTTATTTAAATGCCAATGAAAATCCATACCCAAAAATTTCGCAAGAACACATTCATCGCTATCCACAACCACAACCTGAAATATTACGAAAACGTCTGGCTGATTTATATCAAGTGAAACCTGAACAAATTCTAATGACACGTGGCAGTGATGAAGGCATCGACCTATGGCTGCGGACATTTTGCGCCGCAGGCAAAGATTCAATCATGGTTTGTCCGCCGACTTATGATATGTATTCAATCTCAGCGCATATTCAACACGCGAGCGTGGTTTTTGTGCCACTGACTTCGTCATTTGACTTAGATGTCGATGGTTTATTGAGTGCTTGGCAGCCACAATGTAAATTAATTTTTTTATGTAGTCCCAATAATCCTGTTGGCAATATATATGCCGCACATGATATTTTGCGTTTATGTAAAGCACTTGAAAATAAAGCAATTATCATTGTTGATGAAGCCTATATTGAATTTTCAGATAAACCTAGCATCAGTCAATATTTAAATGAATATGAAAATTTAGTTGTATTGCGGACGCTTTCAAAAGCCTATGGTATGGCTGGTGCGCGTTGTGGTGTTGTACTTGCGCATCCGCAATTAATTAAATTATTAGAGAAAGTGATTAGCCCATATCCGCTTGCTACACCCGTTGTGAATGTCATACTGCATGAGCTACAAGCAGAACATCTTAATGTTATGCATGATCAAGTTAAAAAATTAAAGCAAGCGCGTGAATCCATGATTACTTTTTTAAACAAGTTAAATTATGTTGAAAAAATCTGGCCCAGTGAGGCTAATTTTATTTTATTAAAAGTTAAAAATGCTAAAGCTCTGGTGGCTTTTTGTGCAAAACAAAATATTATTATTCGGGATCGCAGTCATATGTTAGGCTTAGATAATTGCGTGCGCATCAGCATAGGCTTGCCCGAGGAAAACAAACAATTACAAACCCTTTTGGAATATTATGAGCAAAATTAAATATTTATTTATCGACAGGGACGGTACTATTATTACTGAGCCCACAGATTATCAAATTGATAGTCTAGAAAAACTAAATTTAGAACCTGGCGTAATACCTGCTTTATTACAACTACAACAAGCAGGTTTTAAATTAATTATGGTCAGCAATCAGGACGGTCTAGGCACTCATCGTTTTCCACAAGCTCATTTTGATGCACCGCATCAATTATTAATGCATATTTTAACCTCGCAAGGCGTTGAATTTCATGATACAAAAATCTGTCCGCATATGCCAGATGATAAATGTCAGTGCCGCAAGCCTAATTTAGGGTTGGTTTTAGATTATATCAAAAGTAATACGATAGATTTTGCCAATAGTTATGTCATAGGCGATCGAAAAACTGATCATGAATTAGCAGAAAATATGGGCATCCATTATCTTGCTTATAATAAAACCAACACGTGGTCGCACATTGCCAAACAATTATTAAGCCAAGATAGAATAGCGCACGTGGTTCGTAAAACTAAAGAAACCCACATTGATGTTCACGTCAACCTAGATCATCCCAATCCCATTTTAATTAAAACGGGCATCGGATTTTTTGATCACATGTTAGAACAATTAGCCAAACACAGTGGTATCGGTATAACCCTAGAAGTATTAGGTGATTTACATATAGATGAACATCACACGGTAGAAGATACTGCGCTCGCCTTAGGTGAAGCCCTACGTCAAGCCTTGGGTGATAAACTAGGGATAGCCCGCTACGGATTCTTATTACCCATGGATGAAGCGCTAACTGAAGTCGCTCTAGATTTAAGCGGCCGTGCCTATTTTGTATTTGATGGCCGATTCCCACGTGAAAATGTCGGTGAGCTCTCAACAGAAATGATCCCGCATTTTTTTAGATCACTCTCAGAAGGCCTGCGCGCCACTTTACATATTAAAACCACCGGTGAAAATACCCATCATATGATAGAGAGTATGTTCAAAGCTGTAGGCCGAGCGCTGAAACAAGCGATCAGTAAACAGGGCCATGATTTGCCCAGTACTAAAGGTTTATTATGATAGCGATCATCAATAGCGGCATTGCTAATATTTCTTCTGTAGTATTTGCACTCGATCGCTTAGGTTTTGCCTCAGTAGTGACTTCTGATCCAAAAATAATTGAGCAAGCACAAAAAGTTATTTTACCCGGGGTAGGTAGCGCGCCAGCAGCCATGAAAAACTTATCTGCTTTAAATTTAATTCCAGTGATTAAAAACCTTAAACAACCTGTATTAGGCATATGCCTGGGCATGCAATTACTATATGCCCATTCAAGTGAAGGTCATATCGATTGTTTAGGCATTTTACCAGGTAAGATGGACATGCTAGCAGGAGATAATCTAATTATCCCACATATGGGCTGGAATACTTTAGATTTAATGAATAAAAATAATAAATTATTTACCGATATACCCAAAAATGCTTATGTCTATTTTGTCCACAGCTACTGTGCACCTGTCGATGAATATACACAAGCAAGCACACACTATGGCCAAGCGTTCACCGCCATTGTGCAAAAAGACAATTTTTATGGGATGCAATTTCATCCTGAGCGTTCGGGTTTAGTGGGTGAGCAATTATTAAAGAATTTTATGACGTTTTGCTAAAATCCCCCCGCGCTATCGCGCGGCCCCCTTGCAAGCGCTAAATTATTTAAACCAAGGAGCAGTTAAATGTACATCATCCCAGCCATTGATCTTCGCCACAACAAATGTGTACGTTTATACCAAGGTGACTACGCGCAAGAAACAGTCTATGCCGATGATCCTTTAATGGTCATCAAGCGATTTGAACAAGCAGGTAGTACCTGGGTTCATATTGTCGATTTAGATGGCGCAAAAGATCCCCATGATCATCAACGTGAACTTATCGCAGATATTTGCAAAAAAACAATACTGAATGTTCAAACCGGTGGCGGCATTCGTGAAACTTCACAAGTTGAAGACTTATTCAATGCTGGCGTTAAAAGAATCATCATCGGCAGTCTAGCGATAAAAAATCCAAACCTGGTAAAATCATGGTTCAAGCAATGGGGCGCAGATCGCTTTGTCTTAGCGCTAGATGTTAATAAACAAGATAACGATTATTACATCGCCATCCACGGCTGGCAAGAAAAAAGCACCCAAAAATTATTTGATTTTTTAAAAGAGTTTATTGACGCAGGATTAGTTCATGCTTTATGCACCGACATCGCACTCGATGGCACTTTGCAAGGACCCAATGTAAAATTATACCAAGATATTTTAAATCATTATCCCGATTTACAATTACAAGCCTCAGGCGGCGTAGCGAGTCTTGATGATGTTATTTTATTAAATGATAATAAACTTTCAGCCTGCATTATTGGCAGAGCTTTATACGAAGGTAAAATAATATTAGACGAAGCCATTGGGAGTTTACACCATGCTTGCTAAACGTATTATCCCTTGTTTAGATGTAAAAGACGGCGTAGTCGTCAAAGGCGTGCAATTTCGCAATCATCAAGTCATGGGCGATATTCTAGAATTTGCCAAACGTTACAGTAATGAAGGCGCTGATGAGCTGGTATTTTACGACATCACCGCCAGTAGTGAAGCACGCAATGTCGCCTACGCGTGGGTAGAAAAAGTTGCTCGAGAAATTAACATTCCCTTTTGCGTAGCCGGTGGGATAAGAAGCATAGATACTGCGCGTATGATTTTAGAAAAAGGCGCAGATAAAATTTCTATCAATTCACCCGCCCTAGAGAATCCTGATTTAATCAATCAATTAGTAGATACCTTCGGCAGTCAATGTATAGTCATCGGCATAGACAGTCATTATGAACATCAAGATTATCACGTCTACCAATACACCGGCAGCGAAAAAACTATCCAATCCGCAAAAAAATTAACAAAGGATTGGGTCAAAGAAGTTCAAACCCGCGGCGCAGGCGAAATTGTGTTAAATTGCATGAACCAAGACGGCATGCGTCAAGGCTACGATATTGCACAATTAAAAGCCCTAAGACCCCACATTCAAATCCCCCTCATCGCCTCAGGCGGGGCAGGGACTATGCAACATTTTCTAGATGTCTTTAATGAAGCCAATGTAGACGGCGCTCTGGCAGCCAGTGTATTTCATAAACAAGAAATAAATATTCAAGATTTGAAAGCGTTTTTATTGCAAAATAACATTATTGTGCGAAACTAGTCAAATTTGAATTAAAAATGCTTGAAGATGAACATTAATGTGTTATTATAGTACTTTAAAATTAACCATTAAGGATTGTTTCATATGTCTTGTAATGCATCCATTATTTCGTCAGATTTGTGCTACAATATAATAAAAGTAGCACAAAGAGGTACTCTTATGGAATTATCAATTCGTGAAGCACGAAATGCCTTAGGGCATTTGGACGAGTATTTGTCTAAGAATGGTGAAATTATTATTACTCGCCATGGTAAAGCGATAGCACGTATTTTACCTTTGCGTGAACAGATGACACGTCCATCTCATGATGATTTAAAACAAAAAATAGGCAAGTTTTCAATAGCATCGGTAGATCTAATCAGGGCAGATCGCGATGAAAGATAGTGCGTACATAGATACCAGCGCTTTAGCTAAATGGTATTTTGCTGAGTCCCATTCTGACCAATTTACAAAATACATTACAAAATTAGATACGGCTATTATTAGCTCATTGACCAAAGTAGAAATGCGGTGTTTAATGGCTCGTAGGCAACGGATGAAACAATTGACTCCTATGCTAGAAGGGCAGGTATACGCCACTTTTGAAAATGACTTAGAGCAAGGTCATTTGTTACTTTACACAATAGACGAATCTATCTATGAAAGAGCAAGACATTTATTAACAACATTTCATCATATTTCACTGCGCACTTTAGATGCTCTGCATCTTGCTGTAGTACAATTTTATAGAATAAAGCAGTTAGCTACTGCTGATGAAGCAATGGCTCTAGCTGCAAAAGAAATGGATCTAGAAGTAAAATTTTTTTAAAAAGAGAAACATATGACATTTAATGATTTAATTCCCGCCATCATCCAAGACAGCAAAACTCTACAAGTTTTAATGTTAGGCTACATGAACCAAGAAGCTTATGACAAAACCCTAGCAACAAAAAAAGTTACTTTTTATAGTAGAAGCAAGCAACGCCTTTGGGTCAAAGGTGAAACCTCTGGCAATTATTTAAACCTTGTATCTATCGAACAAGATTGTGATCAAGATACGTTATTAATCAAAGCGATCCCAGAAGGCCCGGCTTGCCACCTAAATACAACCAGCTGCTTTGGCACGCAAGGCGCACAAGGCGTTGGCTTTCTAGCCCATTTAGAACAAGTTATTATTCAGCGCACCCAAGATAAACCCGAAGGCAGCTATACCGCAAAACTCATGCAAGAAGGCATTCTACGCCTAGCCCAAAAAGTAGGTGAAGAAGGCGTAGAAGTAGCCCTAGCCGCAGTAGCCGAACCTGATAAATTCTGTGAAGAAATGTCAGACTTATGGTATCACGCATTAATGTTGTTAGTTGGCAGCGGTAAGGGCATAGACGATGTCATCGCAATTATGCAGCAGCGGCATCGGGATTTTAATATTAAAGGCTAAACAACTATGGTCATGTTATTTTTATTTGTATGCGCTTCAGAAGGCAGTAGATAACGCACACGCAAGAAAATTTCAGCTCTAGCATATAATTTACCTAATTTTCCACTAAGTAAAATTGCTTTTTCTTCTGGGGTGAAGATTAGATCATTTGGATTAGGTAAACGCTTATCTTTAATTTCGCTACTAGACTTGGAAACATTTTCTAAAAATTCTTCAACAAGCTCAAGCTTTACTCTAAGTTTATCAGCAACGGTGCCTTTTTGTTCTTTAGAGAAACTTCCAGCGAAATATTGCCTATCTAAACTTCCTTCAGCAAACCATGATGTTCGTATATGATTGCCTAGATCTTTTCTTTCAGACATATAAGCTTTCAGCTCAAGGATTAAAGCACTTAGCTCTTGCTTGAGTTGTTTGGGATCATTGCTTGCCATCTTAAGCAAAGGCTCTATCTTTTGCCAAATAGTTTTCAAATATCCTTGGTTCAGAATATTTCTATCATGTTCAGAAATGGTGCCTGGGGTATTGCCATCTTTAATATCAATTAATAATAACTTTAAATTTTCGCAAGCTTTAAATTTCTCAGTTTTGCTTTTACCCCAATAAGGCACATGAGTATATTCATTACTAGTAATCGTATTTCTATTGGCCATATAATCATCAATAAGATTTATAGCTGATTCTATACCATTGAAATACGATCTAATATTATTAATAAGAGAAAGCACTTCATTTTGTCTATCCATATCGGCATCAAAAGTAATATCCGCTGGCATGCCGCTTGCGTTACCTGCATAAGACGCTAAGGTTCCGCCGATCAACACTGTTGTTGCAAGTGCTAACGCGCTTGTGGTATCTAAAGATGTAAGGCCGGCTTCTAGCAGTTCATCTTTCAGTTCAAAAACGCCGAAAGTACCTGGCGTTGCATTAGCAACCGCATTAACCCACCTAAAAGGTTCAAAGCAGCTATTAATTGCAGGGGTTGTTGGGCTAGCAGTACCATCAGATTTTTCTGCTTTTGACCTTAGTTGCTTTAAGGGTATGTCCGCATTTGCTTTTAAAAACTGTACATCGCCAGTAAGCCATTTAATAAATGAGTCGGTAGATGACATCGTATAAAACGAACACACCCCTAGCCATGCAGCGATAGATATTATGATAGTCCCAATTAAACCTAAAATGGGTATTAAAGTAGGTGCTGCGGCAAACATGATAAAAAAAGCAGCGATGAGGGAGATGGCGATAAATAAAAACATTTGCATCTGTGCTTGGAGACGTCTATTTTCAGTGTTGCCAAATCGATTATATGCAGTAAAAATTGAATATAAAGCAATTAAAGCAAACAAAGCTAAGGCTATAGGATTTAATACCCCTTGAAAGTACATCAATGCCGCAGCGATAAGCGCCAAAGGTATGGTTTTATAAAAATATACTTTTGACCAAGAAATTCTTGAAATAAGGGCTAGATTGCCCACATGTGTAAAATCATTGGCTAATTGTGCCCATGAAAAACGCTTACCATAATAATGCATGACTGCAAGATAAGTGACCAGAGTAAATAAACCTGTTATGCCACCTAAAAAACAAAAAAACTCAAAACCTAATTCTGCAATGCCCTCGCCGAATATTTCTAGCGTAAGCTCATAAAAGAAAATATAAGTTGCATAAGCTGTAAACAATGCTGACAATGCAGTGGCAACAAGCGATAAATTTAAAGAGAGCAGTTTTTGTGCTAATTCACCCCAAGTTTTGCAATGCAGCCATTCTTCTTTACTAAATAATTCTTCGAGTAATTTGGCGACCAGATTTTTAGCAATATACCAATTCATAATGGTGACTATCGCAAAGACCGGTATACCCACTAATACACTACCGGAAATGGCGGCTGCAGCCCATGCATCATTTTCTACATTAGCCACAGCTTCCATGACGGTTAAAACAGTGCCGCCCACCATAGTGGCCGCAGCAGATGCAGCAAATCCAGCCGCTTGAATACGGCCTTGAGTCATGATGCTTTTATCATGTCGAGTTTTAATATTCTGCTGGTGATATTCCAGTGAAATTATTCTAAGGCGTTCAAGCATTGCATGTCTTTTTAAACGTGCAATTTTTTTTGATTTAATTTCTTCTTCAGTACCTGCACCTTCTTCATCAAGCACGATGTTATTTTGTTTGGCAAAATCATCAATTTTGTCAGGCATATCAACTTGGTCTGATTTTAAGAAAGCTATTAAATCTTTTTCATATTTTGTGAGTATGTCGTTATCTCTAGCTTCATCATAATCAGGATTAACTAGGATAGCATCTAATTTAGCTTGTAAATTTATTCGATGTCTTTCAGCAATTATATTTTTATCTTCTATAACTGATAAACCAGATGTGCTTGGGGTGGTTTGATATTGTTCGATTTCTTGATTAAGATTGTTTTTATACTTTTCAATGATTGCATGAAATTGTACAGTAATGAATAATAGTTGGTCTGCAGTTTTATCTTTTAATTTTCCAATCGATTCATCGTCTGGTTTCCCTGCCGTTATATGGTTTGGTTTCCCGAAAATACCTTCAATATATTTTTTCTCGACTTCAATCCACGGGAGCCAGGCAGTGTTATTGCCTATAATTTTATCGTCATCATCTTTAATATTTTGGGCTAATCTGGCATCATCCATATTTGGATTTAACTTAATTTTTTCTATCAGTTCACGCTTTTGCTGCGCTTTAATTGCGGCAAATTTTCCGTATTCTTTATTAGCGAGTAAGTCTGCGATGACAGGCGTATATATTTGACGCATCATTAGCTCGCACGATACACTCATGAATTCTTCTGGAAAGAATGTTCCAACTGCCATAAAGTTTCCTTCTAATCTATTAAGCTTGCGTAGAGCTAGATTGCTATAATGCCCAGATTTTTGACGCGGTGTCAAACATCCGATACGTTTAATTTACGCTATTATTATTAAGAGAGTATTAAAAGTGAGGCATATAACTATGAAGAAGAGTATTGGACGGGCGGCTTTCTCGCAAGAGATTGATTCTATTGACTATTTAATTAAAAATAGTGGCAAAATGCTTGATTCTTTTCAGGTCGAAAATGTGGCTTATGGTTTAATTAAGCAGGCCCGGGAAGGGGCTTCTTTGAGCGTTTTTAAGCGCTTTCTAATGACATATCAGTTGACTAGCCCCATGGGGCTAACTTTAATGTGTTTGGCAGAGAGCTTATTGCGCATTCCTGATAATGAAACGGCCCAGGATTTGTTGGTTAGCCTTTTACATAATGGTGTATTAGCTAAGCTGAGTTTACCGCTAGTGCGTCAAGGTGTGCGTGTCTTAGGTGAGCAATTTGTGATAGGAGAAGATATACCCAGTGCTTTAAAACGCGCTGTGGCGCCTTATCGTTATTCATTTGATATGTTGGGCGAGGCCGCTAAAACTCAGCCAGATGCTTTAGCGTACTTTGAGGCTTATAAGACAGCCATTGAGGCCGTGGGTTTAAACGCTTTAGGTGGGCCTATTATAGCGCCCGGTATTTCGGTTAAATTATCGGCTTTGCATCCGCGGTATCAATACAGTCAAATCGCGCGTTTAGAAAAAGAATTAGTGCCTAAGATCATTGAATTGGCACAATTGGCTAAGCATTATCAAATTAATTTAACAATAGATGCCGAAGAAGCGGATCGTTTGCAATTGTCTTTAGCTATCCTTGATCAGGTTGTAGCATCCAGTGAATTAGATAATTGGGATGGCTTGGGCTTGGCTGTGCAAGCATATCAAAAAGCAGCGCCAGAGGTGATAGATTTTTGTATAGATTTAGCGAAAAAATCTAAACATCGTTTAATGTTACGTTTAGTTAAAGGTGCCTATTGGGATAGTGAAATTAAGCGTGCGCAAGAACAAGGTTTTGCGCAGTATCCGGTTTATACCCATAAAGCAGCCACAGATGTAAACTATTTACTTTGTGCACAAAAATTATTTAAATACAGTGATTACGTTTATCCGCAATTTGCAACCCATAATGCGCATACGATAGCCGCAGTGCTGCAAATGGCGCAAGGTCATGATTTTGAGTTTCAACGTTTATATGGCATGGGCGAAGCTTTATATACGGCTTTGTTAGCACAAGAAGCTGTGGTTTGTCGTGTGTATGCGCCCGTGGGTGATTATAAACATTTATTGGCGTATTTAGTCCGACGATTATTAGAAAATGGTGCGAATACTTCGTTTGTGCATCAACTTGAAAATAAAGATATTCCGATAGAAGATTTAATTGCTGATCCGATTGCGAAATTAAAAAGCTTAGATTTAAAAACAAAGCCTAAGATTCCACTGCCTCCTGATTTATATGGGGATGCACGTAAAAATCCAGTAGCTTATGATTTAAGCGATTTTGCTACGCAAGCATATGTGATGGAAAACTTAGCGTCATGCCATCATCATCCATTCATAGCAAAAAACTGGATGCATCAACACAAATAACAAAAGCCTTCAATAAAGCTGAGCAAGCATTTCCCACGTGGTCCTTGCAAAACGTTCAACAACGCGCAGCGTGTTTATATAAAGCTGCCGATTTATTAGTTGAGCAGCAATTTGAATTGATGTCATTACTTATATGCGAGGGTAAAAAAACTATTTTAGATGCACAAAGCGAAGTACGTGAAGCAATAGATTATTGCCGTTATTACGCCCAGCAAGCGGAAAAAATAATGTCACACCCGCAAGCATTGTCAGGTCCTACGGGCGAGCAAAATACCTTATCTTTACACCCACGCGGCGTAGCCGTGTGTATTAGTCCATGGATTTTCCGCTAGCGATATTTTTAGGACAAATAGTCGCAGCCTTAGTGACAGGCAATACCGTGTTGCAAAACCTGCAGGGCAAACACCTGAAATTGCAATGCGGCGCGGTAAAATTGTTATATCAAGCGGGGATACCTAAAGATGTTTTACAATTAATAATGGGCAAAGGCAGCGTGGTAGGGGATATACTGACACAAGATGAACGCGTAGCTTTAGTGGTATTTACCGGATCATTACCACCGCTCAACATATTAATCGCAATTTAGCGGCGCGCTCTGGTGCACTTGCCAGTTTCATCGCAGAAACCGGCGGCCAAAATGCCATGATTGTTGATTCAAGTGCTTTATTAGAACAAGTAGTCACCGATGCGGTCACTTCAGCATTTAATAGTGCGGGCCAGCGCTGCAGCGCACTCCGTATCCTATGCATACAAGATGAAATTTTTACTCACTGCGTAGAAATGCTAAAAGGCGCAATGGCTGAATTAACGATAGGTAATCCTAGTTTATTAGCAACCGATGTCGGCCCAGTCATTGATGATAATGCCAAATCGGCATTAGAACAACATATTGAAAAAATGAAAAAAGATGCACGTCTTATTTATCAGTTGCCTGCACCCAAGGCTCTGGGCTGTTTTGTATCCCCGTGCGCCTTTGAAATTAATAGTATTAATCAATTAACTCAAGAAGTATTTGGCCCTGTGTTACACGTGATACGTTATCAACGTCAACAATTACCTGAATTAATAAAATCGCTCAATGCTACCGGTTACGGTTTAACTTTAGGTATCCACAGTCGTATAGAACCTTTTGTAAAAAATATTGTAAACCATACCTTTGTTGGTAATAATTATGTGAATCGCAATATGATAGGCGCCGTCGTTGGCGTTCAACCCTTTGGTGGCCAACATGGCTCGGGCACCGGCCCTAAAGCTGGCGGTCCACATTATTTATCACGTTTTGTGACTGAAAAAACACTCAGCATTAATACAGCGGCCATCGGCGGTAATGTGACCTTATTACAACAAACAGATCTTGATGTTTAAAGGATTAAATTCATTCTAGACCTTGCCTTAGACTATTCTAAATGATTTTTTTCTGGAGTCTAAAAATGTTCTCAGGGTCTGGAGATCCTGTTGGACTTGGTCAATTTTTTTGCTTGAGACACTTGGGCTATGATAAATGATTTCGAAAGGACATCAGGCTGTTTTCAATAGTTGTTTCAAAGGAGATTTTGGGCCTAACGGTGCATATTTTATTGTTTCACCAATTTTGTCGATTATATCGTAAATGGTAAAGTCGAGCAGTTCTTTCAGCTCTTTTTCTTGAAAACTACTGTAGGCATAATCAAGTTCATTAAGCAGCTCACGTATTTTCTCTTCAGGATTAAGTATTGTTATCATTTTGCGCTTTCTTTTTAATGCAATGATTTTAGGGTCATACAAATCAAGCGCATTAAACAACTGATTAAGGGGCTCTAAAGAGTCATCTTGTCCTGCAGCATCTGGCTCATGTTTAGTCTGTTCTATGCAAAATAGAATGTGTTGCAGATAGGCGTTAAGGGAGGGGTTGTTAGCAATTTCGTCCCAGTCATGACACAATCCGTTACGAATACTGATGAACGCGACAGCAGATTTTCTAGCTATCTTTAGTAATTCTTTTTGCTGAATTATTCTGAAAAAGTTAATGATTAAATATTTTGTAAGCACGATCTATTAAAGGTGTCAGCGCTTCATCAATCGCAGTGCTCCCAGCGTTTAAATACCTACCTATAGCACGCGCGTAATTTTTATAAGGAGCGCTGATGGTATTGTTATGACTACTTGATGAACTACTTGATGAACGGCTTGAAACGTTTTCACTTCATAGCAATATGTCATGAGTGATACAAAATACAGTGCTGATATCGTTATAATCAACATAGTCATCAAAAAAATCATCGCCAATAATCTATTACCGTCTTGTGAATATGAAAATATTGATAGTGTGATTGTCATGCTGCTCAGGATTATCATTATTTTTTAACCGATGGCTTAAGTTGAGCGATGATATTACTACCTACCTCGTTGACATCTTTTAAAGTGGTAGTGATTATGTAATAAATCAACGTAATTTCAGGAGCTCGTTTTGATTGTGCCACAGCGTGTCATTTTCCGTGTCACCCTGGGTGTAAGTTCGTAATAAAACATCATATACCGTCTTTATTTCACTTCTAGAAATGCCTGAGTATTATTAATGTGAGCTATGCAGAAAATAATTCTGTTTTATTTTGCAGATTAGTGAGTTTTATTGCCGGTAGTTGTGCAGCACATTGCTCAGGCACTGGCGCAATGAGATATCTCTTACTGCTTTTGGCAAAGCTAGGAGGTGCAGGTTTGTTTTCTTTTTGTTTATATATATTATTTATAATAATTGTTTTATGTGTTGGTTTAGGTTCTAATATGGGATATATGGATAAACGCAAGCAAGCTGAGGTCGCCCCCACAAGTACAAATAACCATATCACGGTAATTATACCAGGGCATATATTTATTTATAAAAAGATGAGTTGATATTTCCTCTGGATAATTTGACTAATCAAATGCTTCCGTTGAAATTTTTATCTTTTTTATAATTATTGACAACTTGAATTCAATGAAAAAATTTTCAATGCTTGGCTGAATGGCTGGAGTGAAAGCCAATGACTTTGATTGAGGCTCACTAGTACTGCAGCAGCAGCAGCAGGAAAAAAAAAAACTAAATACATATCTAGCTGACTCAAATATGCCAATAAATCATAAGGTCGAGTATCCTTTAGCTGCTCTTCTATCGTTTCTCAGGTTGTTTATTCGCATCAAGAAAGATTTTGAAAGTGTGTTCTTGTCTTCGTGAATTATATAAGCCCCCCTCAAAAATTCAGGGAGCTATCCTTGCGTGTAATGAGTTAATAGTTCAAGAAAAGTGGTGTTGCTATTTTTGAGGGCTTCGTCAAAATCATCTAAGCCCAGGTATGTGACTGATGCTTTAACATCATCCAAATAATTTGTATGTTCTTTAAGTTTTATCCAGGCAATTTGTGTCCATAATATAGCCTCGGGCGATGTATCATTTCTTGAAATAATTTTGTGATAAAAATCGGCTGCATAACGTACATCTTCTTGAAATAGTCTTTGATTAGTTAAATCATAAAGGTAGTTTTTTAAGGTGATCGCATCTGTAGATTTTAGTATTAATTTTGGTTCAATATAAGGGATTCCTCAGCGGCTATACTTTGCTCATAACGTTCAATAAGGTAATCAACGATAGTATCTCCTTCAAATTCTTGTGAATCTCTTAGGAATTCAGCGCTGGTTTTTTTGTCCATAGGAGGCAGTAGAGGATTTTTTTCGCAGAGTTTTATATATGCGTAAACATGTAGCGTAAAGATTTTATGCATTTTCGTTAAGAGTGGCTGCATTTCCTCATCATTTGATTTTGGGAGTAGCTTGTTTAGTTTTTCAATATTACTTTTGGAGGGATAATAATTAAATTCATAAAATTCATGTATTTTATCAATTAAAACCCTGAGTTCTCCATTTGACTGTTCTATTAACATATTTATAATTCTTGTTGAGGGCAATGTATCGTACAAACTAACTTTAATATATTCTTCACATACGCTATAGGCTTTTTTAAGGACAGGGTGGTTTCGTATTTCTGCCTCATGTTTATTAATAATTTCCCATGTTGCGTCATTTAATTTTTCGTTGAGAATAGCAAATTTTTCATTAATTTGTATAATGGCGTGTGTTACCACGGAATGTATGTATTCGATTTTCTGACCGGTAGCATACATTTGATTTAATAGTGAAAACATGTGTTCAGTCGATTTTGCATTAAGAGTTTCATACAGGCGTCTTATTTCTAAGCGGGCAATATAGTGGATATAGCGAGTATTAATATAATCAGGTCCGCCGTCTATTATCCAATCGAGCATTGACTCTGAGGGTATTTCAAGTTCTTGCATGGCACTTGTAAATTGAGTTACAGTTAAGGGTTGAGCGTTTAAATCATCTGTAAAATAGTTTGTTTCTATTCTGGTTAGTATCTGGGCGTATTCCATGAGAAACAAAATGCCCGGAGATTTGCGCTTAGCATCCGTATGTTGATGGATAAGAGTTAAGATATCACTAAGGTGTATATAGTTTTCTTCTTGGGCAGATGTTTGGGTAAATTCAATAACTGTTCTAAGAATCAGCTAGGTTAATTGTTGATTGTGTTTTTATTGTTTCTGATAGTTCTTTAAACTGAACTGGAATTGTGTGTTGCTCAGGGACTTCATCGCTCTTAGGAAAATAGCTAGGTATTCCTGCCGATAAATACCTTGGTCAGGGAAATACTCCGGTGTGTTTATTTCATTGCGCCTAGGGTTATGCGTGTTTCTAGGGGGGATTAATTGTCCCGTAGCTGACATGACTAAGAGAGCGCTCGGGTGTCACTGCAAGCCATATAAGGGCGAGTAATTTAAGTATTTTTTTAATCTTCATAGGGGTTTTCATCTAGTAATGTACAGCACTAACTTGTTTCTATACTAGCTGTCATGCAAAGGCAGGTCAAATCCAAGTGATAAATACAAATATTATTCATTGCGCAGGTATTTTTTTCTCAAGCTAATTATATTGTTGATTTACATGCTAGTGCAAATTTTACTAAACAGTTAGGACGCTTTAGTCTTAGAAAACGTTCTGCGGGTCTTTAAAAATTAATTTGGTAAAGTGCAAGTTTATAAAATCAAGGTCTTGTGTACAAAGAATCGACTATATTCATAAATCCCTATCCTGTTCAGGTTTAATTTCCGAGTCTATATTTTTCAAAAAACCACGCATATCCTTCATTGGTTTAATGAGCACTAATTTCAGGTGGTTACCAAAACACACAGCCCCAAGTTTTTGACCCGCATGCAAAGATAATTGTTCGCGAATCTGAGGGTGATGATGACTTGGAATTTAGAAGATAGAGACATAGTATACATTTGATCTTTCTTCTTTATATTAAATAAACCGGACTACTGTGCGCCTTAAATTAAGGCGCAGAACTGGTTGGGGGTTGGGTAAACATATTGGTGACATCTTGCCAATTTGCTCTACCCTCAACACTCGGATCGATATAGACTTCGTAAATTTTATTGGTGACGGTATTGGGGTCAGAAAAGGGTTCTTGTGAAAAGGAAATTAACCCGCCATAGAGATAGCCAACCAAGGTTTTAGTGTTTTTCGGTAAACTATCCAGTTTTAAGACGTCACGGTGATCATAATACTGTTCAATAGGTATAAAAATAGCAGCTAGGCCCATGTATAAACAATTATTTAAAGGTTTTCCGCTGCACAGTGGATCTAATTCAATGTATTCTCGTACTTCCCCTTCGGTATTGGCAATGATTAAATCCAGTATATTCCCATAAGGTGTGGTGTTATCGTATTCAAGTCCTGTAGTAGACCAATACAAATTACTTAACCCACCGAAGGTTGCTACATAAGATGTTTTATGTTTATCACTATACATCGCTAAATGTGGCACTGCATATTGATTGCCTTGTTGGCTGATGAAATTGCTGTTGTACTCTAAATCTTCCGTTAAAAATAATACCATTAGTCCATACCTGTGCGGAATCACCCGGTGTAAATGGACCTGCTAAGGCGAGCAAGGCATCTTTACCCTGCCACTTAAATGATGTGAGGGTATAATCGCGTTTTCTCCAGCCTGAGTCGGGTTCATCATTATAAGCTTCATCAATATTGTTGATGGTTAAGGTATTATGCGCGTAGTTGGGGTAAGCTGTAAATTTGTATATAGAATAGGTATATTCTTGTGAAGTACCACAATAAAAACCTTCACAATCTTGGCCATAACTTAATATATAAATAACGTCCTAATTTTCCCAGTTGACCACCTGTTACTTTAAAGTTGGGTGGGCAAGCAGTAGTATTATCAGAGCAATAAGCGATAAATTGCTTTAGATCGGTTTTGCCTTTTTCAACAGCCTTCATGAGGCCTGCAATATCAATGATTGTTACTGTATTTAAAGTGGTATAATTGGATGGGGTGACGCTATCATCTTCAAAATAACCACCGACTATATAGAGCGTCTCATCTTCTTGTAAAAATTCTGGAGCGGTACTGGC
The DNA here is from genome assembly GCA_963798975.1 of uncultured Gammaproteobacteria bacterium. Taxonomy (GTDB): domain Bacteria; phylum Pseudomonadota; class Gammaproteobacteria; order JABCZS01; family JABCZS01; genus JABCZS01. The sequence goes on along the minus strand of CAWCVU010000006.1, from coordinate 19,847 downwards.
CAATTGATTTTTAACATCATCTGGCAAGTCAGTATCACTAATTAATACCGATTTGATATCAGAAGTTTTGGGATTATAGACATAAAGATCGGTATTAAAATCATTTTCAAAATCATGAAAATTACCTAAAGAGCCACTTAAAATAAGCCATTTTCCTTCAAGTTCTGCGACCATGGGTTCACGTAGGCGCGGTAATTTGGGTTTATGATGCGGTGGATGGACTTCTTTTAAAGAGATCTTGGGCAAGCCTTGTGCTACGCTAACACGAATAGGATAGCGCACAATATCAGCGCTAGGTTTAGCCCAGATTTTAAGTGCAGTACTTATTTCTTTACCGACACTGCGCGCATTGAGTGATAATTCAATGGTACAGGTTTGCCCAGGTTGGAGTGGAATATTACAACTGGTCGACAGTAATGATAAGCCACTGTCTTTAGGAAAATCACTGATATTTACAGCCGTAAGTCTGTGCTTAGAAATATTGGTTACCGTAAATATTGCTGTTGTGATCGTTGTCGCAGCAACCGTTTCAGGAAAAGGGGTAGTGGCTTTAATTTCAAGCAGATGTGCATAAACGGTACAAGGAAATACAAAAGTAAGTACCAGCAGTAACTTTACACTGATGAATAATTTCATATTCTTTCCTTAATATAAAATTAAAATTTTAGTGTTAAAGCGCTGGCCTGTCAAAAAACCGCTACCTGATGGGGTAGCGGTGGTTGTTGGATTTTTACCTTAGGCTTTATTTTGGATTTGAGCCACCGAAACAGGAGAGTCGGCTAAAAATACTGCTGTTACGATTGTTGGTTTCAGCATTAATAGCTGTATAACTTTCTTTATCACCACCAATCATTTTATTTTTGACAGTAGTTAATGGCTTGGTGACATAATCACTAACCATTTCCGTGCCATAGTTAACAATATCCTTTTTATGAGCAACTAATTCTTCTTTTAATGAGATGCTATAAGCTACAGTGAAAATAGTTCCGGCTATTGCTCCGGCAGCTGCAAGTGTAATGAGAAATGCTGATATCGGCAGCGTATAAGCCATGTAAACAGCAAGGGCAAGACCCAGCACAACCGATCCCACTAAAGTTAGACCAGTATAGACTACGCGTTTTTTCATATTACCCTCACAGTGTTTATCCAAGTTATTCAGCATGTGGGCTATACCATCAAGAAAGAAAGTAATAAAGTTTGCAGCAAGGCGAGTTGGGCCTGTTACCAGCTTTGCCGCATAGAGACCTATGAGTGGAAAGAAAGCTATTGCAAGATTTTTCTGCCAAAAGGCTGCTATTTGTTGTTCTACGGCAGTATCTAGCGCTTCAGACAAATAATTAAGACTATCAGAAAGTTCCTTTATTAAGGGGTAGGCTTCAGTTAAAATCTGATTTAAATATAAGCATCCAACGATGCCCACAACAATTGCTAATACGATGGGACCTTATCCCACAAGGCCCATGATTTCTGTAATGCTAAGCCTGTAAATAATCCCTGGCCTGCGGCAATCCTGCCGTTATAGGTGAAAAATTATGTCTGCTCCAGTTATTTTTCCCAAAGTGGTTTAAGGTATTGATAATAAAAGCTAAGGTACTGGTTGCCACTTGCAGTCCAAGGAGGATAGCTTTAGGAATGAGTGCCAAAATCGTGGGAATGATGATAACAATTTGGTCGAGCCCCACCACTGCGGGGTGATGAGAAATAAATCTTTGCTATGATTAAAAAAATCATTCATATATAATTTGCCTGTAAATTCCTTTCTCTAAGGTAAATGGCAAGATTGGCTAAATATTCACTGTGTGATAATCTTTTTTCTTCAGATTTTAAAAATTCATATTCTTTGTCAAAGTCGTAGTTTTCATTACAGGTCAGCGTGCCATAACTGACAAGACTATTAATGGCGTATCCCTTGGAAGTCGTAAAGAGAGATTTATATAAGTGGCTGTATTTACGTGGGGGTTGATTCAATAAAGTAGTTGGCATAATGATACACTCCTGATGCGGGATATAGTTAATCGGATAACGCGATATTAACAGTTTATTCTTAAGGACACCTTATGAAGATATTATATATTCCTTTCTTCACTTCGTGCACGAAGTAATTTTTCCCAATAACATAATATGTTAAACTATATCAATAAAATCAAAGATTAGCTGAATATTAAGGTCTCAATAAATCAGGAAAGAGACCCTGAAAAGCATGAGAATATATTAAATGAAGCCTGAAAATGATAAAGATATATTGGCAGCCCATCTCACCAGTGAACCTGATGCACGAACTGATTTTAATGAGGGGTTGCCACAATGGTTGGTTATTGGTGAATTAAAACAATTTTTTACTCAATATCAAAATCCCGTATGCAGACCATTGAGTGAAGCGCTAGTAAAGCTACTTGATGATGCCTATCAACTCGACTTTGCAATTTCAAATGCCACGCTTTCAAAAGACAGCACATTCGGCCTCCTAGATTCACAAAAAAGAAAATCGCTAATTGAGGAATGTAAAAAACGTTGTTTGCTACTTGCGACTGGCATCATGAAAATTTGGCAAGAAAAAGGTGAGGTATTAATTCCTGGTGGCTGGATTGATGAGCTAGGTAATCATGCCATGGCCTATAGGCTCGCAAATGTTGATGCTGAAAATGTTATTCTAGAAATCTATAATACAGGCTCAGGACTTGACCATCATGAGCGCAGTGACACCTGGATAGAAAAATATGCACGTAAAATGGCCTTTACCATTACAACGCATAATCAGATACCTCAGATTACTCAACTCCTTGCAGATTTATTAGTGCACAGGCTTGCAACAGGTGATTTATTACATTGGATGACAAATTCGCATGAACGCAATCCGAATAATGGTTTTGCAATTTACAATATCGTATTAAATAAATTAGCAATGTTTGAAAAAGCAGCACTTATTCAAAATAAGGATGACAATCTACGAGGGCATAGCAAATCACAACGGGCCAATTCATGTGCCGCACATGTTTACCTGAGAGTCATACGTGAGCGCGTGCAAGAAGAATATTATCCACAGGTCCATTTTGATATTAAAGCTTATTATTTAAAATATTTACAACTAAGAATTCCAGAAGTCACAAATGTTGATTACAAAAATAAAATTTATCAACAGTGCGAAAGAGCAAAAGCTGATTTGGCGCGGTTTGTACATAAGCATCGCTTATTGACACCACGACACCTGGAAGTTTTACAATTACCTCCAAAAGACAGCCCAATTCAAGTTGATAGTTTGCGACAAACTGAGCTGCTATTGACGCAAATGGCCAACACGGTATATAAACCCAATCCCTCCTTATTAATACAGCAGTTAAAGACAGGTTTACCTGAAAGTGGTTCTGCCTCAACACCAAAAGTAAAAACCCCAGTAACGATTGAATTAAATAAAGTATCAGTGCTTGATAATTTAAAAATAATTATTAATTATATCAATGACGACTTTTATTCTGTTGATGAGCATTCCCTGTTAAGAACTATCGAATCATTTATTCTTGATTTAGATCTTACAAATGCAATTAATTCGGTAACCATTGAGCTGAAAGAATCTCGCGATATATTATTAGAACAATGGCATACTTTATTTTATGCCTATTTATCAGTTGCAACACAACTAAAGTTTATGCAGCTGCCCAGAACCCAGGTGGTATTAGAGACCATCAGCTGTCTTATTGTGCATGTATTTGCGCAATTTGACTATTTAAAATCTATTCCTAAACAATCATTGGGCTTTAGGACCGATAATGAATTTAAAGCGTATTGGTTCTGGGATACTGATAACCGTGTGAATAGTCGTGCGCACGAATTAGTCGAGCACTTTGGGAATCAAAATGATAACAGTGAAGAAGGCATGGTTTATAATGCATCAACGTTACATACAATTTTCTTAACAATTTTTCGCAATCTTCCTGCAGATGCAAAAGATATCCTGGAAAAATTGTATCATGAGTCATCAAAAAAACGAGAAAGGTTATACGAAAAAAAGGTCCTCAGTTTACAGCAAGATTTGCGCTTGAAAGACATCTGTCATAATTTTTTGGCATTATTTACCATGGCCAAAGTGGCGGATATACCTTTTCATAATCAAGGTATCGCAACATTTTTTTTGCAACTTCAACAAGCGCTTGCTATTTTTCTCATCGTAGGTAGAAATTGGCGTAAAGATCATAGCGGACAATTAATGATAGTCAAAGATTTACCCTGGGCAGAACATATCAAATGGAATACCAGCGCACGTTCTACTTTTTATGGTAAAGATTTTGTGGTCCTCCCCTATTCATTGTTTTTGGTATTATGGCACAAGAATTGTTAATGACCCCGTTTGTGGTAGCATTGCTATTGAGTTGAAATATCCAACTAACTACTCAATGAAGTCTATAGTTCAATATAAAAATCTGGCCACATTGCATCAAGAAGCTTTTCCAAGCAGCCATTTTCTGGGTGTTAATGCAAAAAATTATTCTAAGGTGTTAGCGACTGAAGATGTAGTTCGAATCTCAACAAATGAAAATAAGCGATGCGCTGATTTTCCTATTGATATCGCTAAATTTCTATGCTTGCTAGCAAATCGTGAGTCTGTATTAATGAATGTGGCTAATTATTACCACAATCGTCTAATTGAATTTAATTCCTACTATCATCAGTCATTCATGATCTTTACAACTAATAAAGCCCGATATGGTGCCCAGATTGATTCCAACTATTTAGATCTTTTTTTAAAATTAGTTGAGAATATTAAAAATAGGTTCGCTCCTGTTGCGCAAGAGGTGCCTTCGATTTATTTATTTTTAATTGAACTCACTTTATTTACTTTAAAAGATATAAAAGAAGAGGTGCGTATCACCTGTGCGTCATCCATAAATAAAATGGATAATTTACTCGCGGAAGAATTAAGTGCTGCAAAAATAATTTTGCAAAAAAGAAAGTTACTAGGAGAGCAAGATTATCTACTGCATCATAAACTTCATGTGCTCGATGATATATTTTGTGAGTATCTCATAAAGATAAAGCGAGAATCAATTTTAACATTGGCATCAAGACAATTTTTTAACCAATTAGTCGTTTCTTTACATGACAATTGTTTTATCCATCATGCTTATTTACTTTACCCATGGGAAAAAGGCAAATTTAATATTAAAAACTTTGACTTTATACCAGATAAAGAAAAGTGGCTGATGTGGGTACTAAATGAATTTTATAATCAATATTTCACTTGCAATACATTAATTTTTCAAAAAACAAATAGTACTACTTTGTTGTTTGCAACCCAGCAAAAGGACTATATGACCTGTGATTTAAAACAAGGCATTTTATATAATAACCATGGGCCTATTCATAATACTGTCTATTCCACAATTAGCCATCCTTGGCTTAACCTGAATTATGGCGGTGGTTTAAGAGCCATTGATATACGTCTTGCACCGCAATATAAAGCTCGTTTTTTTAAAGAAGACAGTGATAAAAATGAATTTTTATTATCACTCGACGGGCAAACTTTATATCAAGCTTTTTCATTCTTTGATAAAAAAGATTTTTTTCAATACAATGCAAATATGGGAAAAATGTGGAATGGCGCTCTATATCCCCTGAGCCTTAACCATGCCAGCATGGATACTTGGTCGCCTTTATCGACTGAACTGCCTGTCATTGTAACGGATAGGCGCACTCCATTGTCACGCTATTTTATTTACTCTAAATTGGGTAGTAAAATAATTGAGTGGCTAAAAGACGAAGAACATTGGCAATACCACCTAGGTAACCATCCAGTGGTGGATGCACTGTTATCCATTTTCAGCCGTATTGAATCTCCGGAAAAAATAGAAATATGGTATAACCTTAAAAAGCCACAATGGCAAGTGTGCTTACCACGACTGGGTCTTAATTTCATATCAAAAGAAGCAGATGATCATACCTTGCAATTTTATTGCCTTGAACATCCTGGATATTTTTTATCTGAAAGTAAAGCATGCCCTATCACGCAAAAGTTTTCTTATCAAATTTTTCTTAAAGATAGACAAGGGAAAAGCAAGATTTTATTTACCCATCACGACTTTGTTCAAAGTAAAAATAATCATGAAATAGATATAAGTAATTTAAGCTATCAACTGCATCGTGATAGTTATCCCAAGGACAAGGATGATATTATTTTTAATACAGTTGATTTTAGCTTTTTAACTTTGTTGGAATCACAGAATATTGAATTAAATAATAGCGCAGATGGCTTGCAGCTTATTTATATTTGCATTTGCTGCAATGATCTAGAAGGTGCACTGCAGTTTATTGACAAAGTGAATACCTTAGGTGGGATTGCTGCTACTGTGCAAGATCTGCATTTAATTAAAAATTTATTTACGGCATCACCTCTGCTAATGAATCCACGTGATAATCTTTTATCAAATATTAAATCTAAGCCACCCCAGGGGATAGGGGTCATGATTCAAGTGGCGAATATGGTGCTGAATATATTTTTACAAAATAAGCTAATACAGAATGAGGATTTAAAAGTACAATGGCTAAAAGAGATTGTCCCTTGTTGGAGAGCGTTGTACGTTCAGTATCAAAATGAATACCGACATATACCGATACGCTTAAGAATAAACGAAGCGAGCGAACTGTATATGGTTAAATTTCTCTCAATACCTTTAGATCCAAATCTTGACAAACATCCCTATCAACATATTTTTGAACAAAATATTTTAAGGTTAAAAGCAGCTCGGGCCAGTTATAAAAATTTAGCAATAAGGCCGAATTCATTCAAAACACGTTACTACGCAAATACTCAAACCAACGAAATTAAGATATCTTCACAAGAAGATTATTTCTTCAAGCATGTAACAAATGATATGGATCGTGAAGATAAATTTGAGCCATTAGTTTACAATCAAATAAATTTTATCAGCACTAGATCAATATATGCACATTTTTCAGATCTAATAAAATCAATCAGAGAGGGTAAGCTTACTATTGATCAGGTGCTTGTTATGATTAAGCCTTATCAAAATTACATTCTTATGATTTGTACAATTGCTGAGCATTCAACACATCCTAATAAATTCTATATAAATGCACGCCCGTTAAAAGAACTTATCAGTTATTTTGTAATGCTTAATAATTCTCGAGCTAGCATCTCAAAATATCCAACCATTCTACCTGCTCGTAATTTTTTGGGTCAGTATACGGGTGGCCATTTTAATACGCCCGACTTGATCGGAAATGCAAAACCAATAGTTGCTATAGACTTAGGTCAAATTGATCACGTTAATAAAAATCCTGACTTACCCGATTATGTTGATAAAATTATATTAAATTACACACCTATCTCTACGCTTATAGCACCACTTAAAGTTCTGCAAGCTTTAAATCATCACAATACTTTAAATAGAGATTTTATTCCAAAAATTAAATCATCAGCACCTTTTGTAAAAAACTTTCTTGAAACTGTAAAAGATGAGCTAAAACTAGGGCAGGCTTTAGTAAAAACTCAATGCGCTTTAATAGAGCAAGCTAAAACAGTGCTTACCCCTTTTGAAATCATAAATTTACAAGAACAATTCGTGCACAATATAGCGACTTATACGGGTTTAGTTAATATAGCAGAAAATAATCTTCGTGAAGCAATTGACATTAAGCATGCACCACTTGATATTCAAATTAAGGTCACCGGAGAATCGATTAAACGTTTTGATATTAATGATTTATTTAATATGTATATCACCCGCGATATCAGTAGGCATAGTCAATATTTTTCTGCAAATCAGGAACGGGCGGTAACACTTTATCAAAAAACACATGAATTTCTGATAAAGGCCACACACCTGCAATATTTAATTCGAGTGAAGAAAGCCTTAGATCAGTTTTGTTTAGGCCAAAAAACAGATGCTGACTACAAACAAATATATACTTTACTTACAACAAAACAGGCTTACGATTTATCGAAACATCCCATTTTTCTTTTCTTTGAATACAAAAATGATCTATTTCTACGACCCACACAAATTAAAACCGTGTTATCTGTTATTGAACAAGCTCATCATACTCAAACAACAGGACATATCTATAAATTAATTATGGGTGAGGGAAAAACCAGTGTCATTTTACCTCTTTTGTTGTACTGCTTAGCACATCTTGACGATATGACTAAACGGCATATGCCGATAGCTGAAGTACCCAAGGCTCTGCTTAAAACTGTGATCAGAAATACGCAATCCACCATGATGCGTGTTTTTTCTTATCGAGGATTTGTCTTAGAATTCAGCCGCAGTTCACCTCATTTACTCACTGATCTCCAGCAATTATATCGAGGGTTAAAAAATACATATGAAGAACAACGCTACGTGATTACATCACCTGAGAGCCCACGCGCATTGGCACTCACTTTCCTTGAGTTGTCAGATAATATCTGTGTTGCTAAAGATGCAGAACTAAAAGAATATAAAAGTGAAGAGCGAGAAAGACTAAAGGCCATCATTACTACAAATACCACAAGTATAAAGCAATTACAAAAGATATTAAGACTGCTGGATAACCATGGTCATGCTTTAATCGATGAGGTACAAGAGTGTCTTAAAATAAATTATGAACTTAACTACTCTATGCTAGCCTTGACTAAGTTGCCTCTTTTTGCAATTGATGCAATTTTTTATATTTTAGAATTAATGCGTTCGATACGTTATCAAAATAGACTTACTGTTTTTGATGCCTTAGAACTAAATGTCGAATTTTCTCCAAAAGACATTAGCCTTATTATTAATACTATTGCTCATTACGTTTCTCATAATATCTTATCAGCATTTCATCCATTGGATTGGATTATTAATCAGTTCTCTAGTCTTGAAAAACAACAACTCTATGACTACGTATTGAGTCATAAAGAACTTGAGCCTGAATTTTTAAGCCAAATGACCTTAGACACTAAAAATACAGTGACACTTTTTAGGCATTTGCTCACTGACATTTTACCATCAATTTTATTAAGAAAACATCGAAAAAATTATGGCTTTAGATTGGCAGGTCCTGTAGATATCAATTGGGAGAAATTCTGTGCAATACCTTTTGAAGGTAGTAATAAGCCTCAACTGACTTCAGAGTATTTTGATCCCATACAAATGGCGATGTTATCTGCTATATCTGCCATTAAAACTAATTTTAGTTCAGAATACATAGATACTATTCTAACGATTTTATACAATCAAGAGGAAGCCTTATTATCTGCTAATCCTGAAGAATTATTAAAGGGTGGACAATATTCTATTGAATTAAAAAAAATACTTTCAGCCTATATCCAAGCGGGCAGTGCGTTTTCATTAAAGCATTATGTTAACAAAGAAAAAGATTTACGTTATAAGACCATTGCGCAATGGAAATCATCTAATTCATTTATTAATTTTATATTAAAATACGGCATTTTGAACAAACAAGAATATCATAAAGGCATAATGCGCTGTAATGCTCACAATCATGCGAGCCTGTATGCCTATGTGGATTCATTTACAGCAACTGTTAATCCCCATTCAGTGCCACGAATGAAAATGAATCTTGAGGTGGGTAGAGGCGTTGACGGTCAAATTTTTCAAACACTTTTAATAAAAAATCCAGTCATTTACTCAAATGCACCTACTGCTCCAGCACAATTTTTTAAATTTATTGTTGACAATGATCCACTTTTTTATAAATTACAAGCGATTCTTGATTGTGGAGCACTTTTTACGGGTATTGAAAATGCAGATGTTGCCTCACTGTTGCTTGCAGAAATTAAAGAAAATTCACATTTTGATGTTATTAAATACGTTTTATATTTTGATCATACAGATACTTTGTGTGCTTTAGCGCTTAATGATCCGGCAACGGTTATCTCGGTTGGCACCACAAAGTTTGAAGAGATGAAAACACTGCTCCAATGTTCTGAAAAAAATTGGTTTGTATATTTAGATGAAGTCCATAATACGGGTGTTGACTTGAAATTTGCTAGTAATGCTCATGCTTGTGTGACGGTTAATCGAGACAATCAATTTCCTCAATTTGCTCAGTCCACATTAAGAATGCGCGATTATTTTCATGATCAAACTACAGCTATTTATTTGTGCCCAAATATGAACTCTTATATTAACGCTGATGCAGGCATCGTTGCTCTTAAAAACTATCTTTTAGAAAATTATGTTGAGGACATGCTGACACAAAACTTTCATTCTTTTATACAGGCGATTGAAAATATCATTTGGAAATTTGTTTTTAAAAAATTACTTTATTCGGATGTTGATTATTATTACTCAGCAATATATGCATGTTATCGTCATTTCTTTATCACTATGATTGGTGATAATTTTCATGAGCAGTATGGAGGAATAAAATGCTCTGATTCACCTGTGGCGATATTAAATTTATTCTACCGTGCGTCTTGGGATAAGTTTGAAAAAACCACAGCGAATAGTTCACTTTTCAATTCATCTGAGATGTATGACATTAAAAAGCAAATGGAATCTTTGGTGAATGATGCGGGTCAATATTGCCGAACGTTGGAAACCTATTATAGAGTAAATAGCAATGCCTCGCCTTATCAGTTTAATTTTAGTTTTAACCTATGGGGCAAGGATTTTTCAGTTAAATTTTCATTTTCTAATCGTGCAGTTGAGGTGCAGCAGCAAGCGCAAGTTCAAAAACAACAGCAGCGCGAAATGGAGCGACAACGAATGCTTAATGTTGATTCTTCATCCTATAACCGTGAACAGGATTTATCTTGGGTTTTATCACCTGCATTTTTAACGAATTTTTCTGATGATAGTCTTTTGCCTATTGTTGATTTATCAATATGCTTGAGTCAGCAGAGTCAATTTGCAGCACCGTTTCATAGTCCACTTAAGTTTTCTAAAAATTATCTTTTGATTTCCAATTATTTTTATTCACTAGAGCAACGTAAGCCCATCCAATCAGTATTAATATGGGGTCATGATCAGTTTACTGCTTGTGTCATTTCAGAAAAAGAATCTGAAGTTATTTTGAAGCGCTTTAGGCAACAAAATGATTTGCCCTTTGCACTGTATCATCCGCACGGTGGTTTAAAATGTGGCACACTCAAATGGCATGAAGACAAATTGTTACATCTAGTTTTAGCACAAATTAATTTTATTAATGTAGATTTTCGTGCTTTGCAAATGCCTTTAATTGGATCGTTGCAATCTATCAAATCTTGGCTTGTCTCCCATAAAGATTGTTTACAGGATTTTTTAAATACTATTTTATTACGTCAATATAATGGTTTGCTAGAGGTCAGTTCAATGCATGAACTATTTATATCTGACCGTGCTATTGTAATTCCCAGGGTAGATCTGCCATCTGATGATCGGTATTTGATTACTTTTAGTACCGATCGCAAAAAAGCGTTACTTGAGTTATTGCGAACCAAAAGCGAAGCTATCACCAGTTTGGTTGTATCACGCAGCACTTGGCAAACCATGGTTACACGGGAAAATAATCTAATGGCTCAGCAAAAGGCTTTAAACTTTTTAATCAAGACTCTGGAGGATCATTCTGCGGTTACCATTGATTCTTATCTACATATTAGACAGCAATTCCCTCAAGCTTTTGAAGGTTGGGGCATGGATAGCTTTGAAACTACTGTGGCTGAAGTTTATAATTTTAAATAGTTCTTAACTCTATAAGATGTAGATTGACTTTAGAAAAATATTTCTTTAAGCTTTTGTAATGATCGAACCAGAAAAGCCTAGTAAAAGTGAAAATAAGCGGGAAATGCATGCTTTGCAGAAGATGGGTGAGGCTTTGATTAGTTTGAATGCTAGCAAACTTAGTTCTCTAGATTTACCTGCAGATTTCTTAAAAGCGATAAATGAAGCTAAGGCTATTACCAGTGATAAGGCTAAGCGCCGCCAACATCAATTTATTGGTAAGCTGATGCGCCGTTTGGATGAAGAAACCTTGGCCCGTATTAAGCAGGCTGTTTGATGGAATATAGTTTTTTTGCCAATTGTCCTAAATTACTTGAAGGTTTGCTTAAAGATGAGCTGACGGCTTTAGGTGCACTTCAGTGTAAAGAGACTTTAACCGGGGTTTATTTTAGTGGCAGCTTAGAGACTGCTTATCGTATTTGTTTATGGTCACGTTTGGCAAATCATGTGTTATTGCATTTAAAAACGATTGAAGTAACTGATTTAACATCAATACACCGTGGTGTTGCTAGCATTAATTGGCTTTCACATTTTTCTGCTAACCATACGATTAAAATAGACTTTTCTGGTTTAAGCCATTTAATTCAAAATACCCAATACGGTTCACAAATTGTTAAAGATGCGATAGTTGATCAATTTCGTGCTAAAACAGGCGAGCGGCCTAATGTTGAATTAAGCAATCCTGATATTCGTATACACGCACATTTATACGGCGATAAATTAAATTTAAGTTTAGATATTTCAGGTGATAGTTTACATAAACGAGGTTACCGTGGTGACTCTGCTTTAGATGCGCCGATGAAAGAAAATTTAGCAGCGGCGCTATTAATTCGTTCAGGTTGGGCCAGTGTATGGCAGCAATATCCTTATTTTATTGATCCCATGTGTGGGTCGGGTACTTTATTAATAGAAGCGGGTTTAATCGCAACAGATACTGCACCTGGATTATTGCGTCATAAGTTTGGTTTTAATGCTTGGTTAAAACATGAACCTGATCTTTGGAACAAATTATTAATACAAGCACGTGAGCGTCGTAAAACAGGTAAAAGCCTTGACATTAGAGGCTATGATGGCAGCCCGCGTGCTGTTTCACAAGCTAGGGAAAATATCGCGCGGGCAGGTTTGGAAAATTTAATTGATGTTTCTGTGCGTGAATTATCACACTTGGTGCCGCCGACACATGCAGGCGACAAGTCTGGATTTTTAATCACCAATCCACCTTATGGTGAACGTTTAGGTGACAGTGAAACTTTAATTCCTTTGTACCAACACTTTGGGCAACGTTTAAGAGAGCAGTTTTTACATTGGGAAGTCGCTTTGTTTTTAGGTGATCCGGAGTTAGGGAAAGTAATGGGTATACGTGCGCGTAAAAATTATGCGTTTTTTAATGGCACGATAGCCTGTAAACTATTATTAATGACCATCGAGCCCTCGTATTTTGTTTTAAATAAACCAAAAGAAATACAGCTAGAAGCACATGCGCTTGCGCCTGAAGCTGAAATGTTTGCCAATCGTTTACGTAAAAATGTTAAAGCCTTAAAATCATGGGTAGAAAAAAATAATATTCACGCTTATCGTGTTTACGATGCTGATATGCCCGAATATTCGGTGGCCATAGATTGTTATAATGATTGGGCACATGTGCAAGAATATGCTGCGCCAAAAACGATAGATCCACTAAAAGCTCAAGATCGTTTGAATCATATTTTAAATGCCATACCAAGCGTATTAAATATTCCCCAGGATCGTATTGTTGTTAAACAACGTCGTCAGCAAAAAGATCATTCACAATATGAAAAACTTTCCACTAAAAAAGAATATATAACCATAGAAGAGGGTGCATGTAAATTATTGGTTAATTTGCATGATTATTTAGATACAGGATTATTTTTAGATCATAGACCCCTGCGTTTACATCTGGCTGAGATTGCTCAAGGCAAACGTTTTTTAAATTTATTTTGTTATACCGGTGCGGTAACAGTTCATGCTGCCATGGGTGGCGCACGTTCTTCTGTAAGTGTCGACATGTCGACAACTTATACAAATTGGGCAAAACGTAATTTAGCTTTAAATGGTTTAAGTGATACTTTGCATCGTGTGGTTATCGCTGATTGCTTGGTTTGGCTTGAAAATAATAAAGAAAAATTTGATATCATATTTTTAGATCCACCAACGTTCTCACGCTCTAAACGTATGGATGAAGACTTCGATATTCAGCGAGATCATGTGAATCTTATTCGTGCCTGCGTTAAGCACTTAATGCCAGAGGGCGTATTGTATTTTTCTAATAATTTTAGAAAATTTAAATTAGATACTGAGGCATTGTCTGATTTAAAGATCCAGGATATTACACCTAAAACAATAGATAAGGATTTTCAGCGCGATCCAAAAATCCATCATTGTTTTATAATTCGCTTGTGAGTCGACGTGACCACTCTTCGTTATGAGTGGTCACGAATTTGTAATGTATTGAATTATAATATATTAAATGTTTAGCCTTAGTTATTGAAGCCGAATAAATTTCAAAGCCAATCGTCTCAGCATTTTGAGGGTCCTTTAGGACGCGCATATAATCACCAAGAGTAAACACTTTACTGTATAAAAAAATAAAACCTTCTATAATATTAGTTTTATATTTTTCTATCAGTTTGATATTTAGCGTTGTTTGACGAAGTTTAAATTCAGCATCTTTTTGTTCTAAACTACGCTCTAAGAATGCAGTCAAGTTTTCTTTAAAAGTATAATGTTTTTTTAATTCCTCATTGATAGAGGCTATGATTTGATACATTTCTTGTTTAGTTAGCATAATGGAATTATCCCTGCTAAATTTGCGTATTGCTAGTACTATAGCATTAAAACGGGACAATATTCATTATGATATGATTATTAAATGTACTGGCCAGTTAGGGAAGAATATTGAATGATGAAACATGTTATCTTATATGTCGTTTTGTTTGTGTCTCAAGCATCAGCAAACACTATTGATTGGAGTACTAAAGAATTGGAACCCATACATAAATTTTTTAGCAATGAAGAGATTCCTCAAAATGATTGGCCGGACTTGGTTTATATTGATGAGAAGGCCTTGCCAAATTGGGCGGCGCAAATGCTGACTAAGCCTTTGTTGACTCCGGCAATTGCGAGTTATTATCAACGTACACCTAAAATTCGCGCGCCTTTACAAGTGGAAGAGGATGTTAAAAATAAGCGTTACTATCGTGCGATTATTATGGTGATTGATACAAATGCTAAGCGAGATGACGCCTTACTTGCGGATACGCTTAATGAAAGTAGCATCGTTGAGTTAGGTTTGATTTCGATTAATTTTGCAGCGCTGCCGCAATCAGTGATAGATGGTGTGGTGCGCAATGGGCGAGGATCGTGTCGAGCGTCGCGACGTGGACCTTGGGGTCCGGTCCGATCGCGTCGGCGCGTCGCGCGTGCAACTGCTCGAGCGTGTCGGTCGCGTCGCCGGCGAGCATCACATGCCGGCCGGAGTCATCAATGCAGATCACCGAGATGTGACCGGGGGTGTGCCCGGGCGTCGCGACGGCGACGATCCGTCCGTCATCGCTGAGCGCCCGGCTGTGAGGGAACACGCCGAATGGGCCGCTGTCGAGCGCGAACGGCTCGGGAGCGAACCGTTGCGGAAGTGGCTGGCGAGGTTGCGGCGCATGACTCGCGCCATCGGCGAGCCGAGGAACCGCAACTCCGCGTCGTTGATCAGGATCCGCCCGCGGACATGGACCAACCCGTCCATGTGGTCGCCGTGGGCGTGAGCGGCACCACTTCCGAGACGTCGTCGAGCTCGAGGCCCGCTCCGGCCATCGCGGCCGGGAGTTCTTGCTCGGGGGTCACATGCATCCGCGCGAACGGCACGTTCCGCGCCGCGGCAGTCTCGCCGTGTCGACGAGTCGCAGAACCCCGCCGTGCTCGATCGCCCAGCAATGGATTGGCAGCGACTCTGAGAACGCGCCGGGCAGGAACAGGTCCAGCTGCCGGCGCTCGCCATCGGGGAACAGGAAGCTGTGCTTGACGCTGACGGTTCCGGTGGTAAGGGCGTAAATCTTCATGTGGTGCTCCGATCTAGGGGTAGTCCTGCTGTGTGGTTCCTGCGTTTCTCCGCGCTGCGGTCGGGGAGTGGGTCCGGAGGCGGCGGGTGTGTGGGTGGCGGATCGGAGCGCGTCAGGTGGCGGCGCCTTTGCGGGTGGGCGCGAAGCCGCGCAGGACCAGCTCGACGATGCCCTCAGCGAGAGGCTCGTCGATTGGTCCGCCGGTAACCAGCAGCCGGTAGAAGATGGCGCCGCCAGTACGTCGAGCGCGAGCTCGAGATCAAGCCCGCGACGGAGACCCCCGCGCCGTACACCACGCTTCAACACGGCACTCAGCGCCGCGCGGCGTCCGGCGAGGAACTGGTCGCGGACCGTGCTCGCCAGTTCCGGGTTACGACGCGTCTCCTCGAGCACCGCAGGCATCAGCCGGGCCGCGAGCGAGCCGCTGTAGAGCTCGACCGCCTGGGTCATCAGCGCCATCAGGTCGGCGCGAGTCGATCCGGTATCGGGGATCGTGATCTCACTGACCAGGGTCGCGACCGCGTCGCTGACGAGCTCATCCTTGGAGCGGTAGCGACGGTAGATCGTGGCCTTCCCGACACCGGCACGCTCGGCGACGCTGTCCATCCGCAGGTCGCGGACCCCGCGCTCGGCCATCAACTGCAGCGTCGCCGTCAGGATCGCCCGATCCGCTCTCGCATCTCTTGGCCCCCGATCGCTCGCGCCGGTAGGATTGCTTGACATCTCACTCCACCTCTCAGTCGCGTCGGCTGGTCGCATTTACGGCACTGACGAGTGCCGTAAAAGGAACTGTAGCACAGTTTCGAAACTATCGAGTCTCGTTAGCCAAAGGGCAACGCGACCGCGATCCGCTTCATCGGCAAGCAGGCGTAGGCTCACGTCCGCCCGCCGTCGGAATCGGACATCGAGAGCCATGCGACCGCCGTGGGCGGCAAATGCCTGCGCCGGCATGAAAGGCAGGTCTCGCAGCGCGCGATCCACAAGACCCCGTATTCGCCACAAGCGCGCACGTTGCGCGTCGCCGACGGATCGGCCCACCGCTGCTCGGGCGCTAACCGAAGGTCGTGAAGCTATGAGCACCAAAGCGGTCACGACCGCGCCGACACCGGCGCTGGCGCTATAAGGCGTCGAGCGGTCGCGGACGACGTGGACGACCGCCAGCAACCCCGCGCAGGGGCCCCGGCGTGGCCCAAAGTGTCCGATACGGGTAGCGAGAGAGCCGTCGGCGCCGCTGCTGCTCTGCCGCTTGCCGGCTTTCGTCGCCTTGCTAGCACCATGCGCATCGAGCTCCGCCGTGGAATGCTCGGAGTCCCCGTGCGCGCTTCCCGCGCTGTGCAGGACGCGCATGACCTTGGCCAAGATGATCGTGGAGTGAGCAGAGCAGGGCAGCAATGGATCGGTCATCCGGACTTGGGTGCGATGAGATCTCGAACGGTCGGCGGTCTACAGTGGGTGTTGAGAGGCCAACCCGAGAGGAATCAGCCATGAGCCTGCCCGAGATCGTCAGCCGGGAGGAGTGGATTCGCGCTCGTGTCGCCCTTCTCGAGCGCGAGAAGGCTCTGACAAGGGCGCGCGACGAGCTCGCTGCGGAGCGCCGCCGACTGTCCATGGTCGAGGTCGCCGAGGACTATCGGTTCACCGCGGCCGACGGCAGCTCACGAACACTGCTCGACCTGTTCGAGGGTCGCCATCAGTTGATCGTCGATCACTACATGTTTGATCCAGACTGGGAGGACGGGTGCATGAGCTGCGCCGGCCGGGTCGACCAATACGGGAACACGGCCCACCTGCACGAGCGTGACACGACGATCGCCGTCGTCTCCCGTGCGCCGATCGAAAAGATTGAGCGGTGGAAGCACAAGATGGGGTGGACGTTCCCCTGGTACTCGAGTTACGGCAGTCGGTTCAACTTCGACTACGGCGTGTCGTTCGACGACACCGTCGACGATCCCCGTTACAACTACCGTTCCGCCGACGAGTTGAAGGCCAAGTACGGCTTGGCCGAGCTCCCTAGTGAGCTACACGGAACCAGTGTGTTCCTCCGCGTCGCCGATCGTGTCTTCCACACCTACTCGACCTACGGGCGCGGCACCGAGCAGGTTGGCGGCACCCACTACTACCTCGACATGACGGCCCTTGGCCGCCAGGAGGATTGGGAGGAGCCCAAGGGCCGAGCGGAATCCCTTGGACCGCGCGCCGACCAGAGGGCAGCACCAGCCGCGTCAGGTGGATAGCTCAACGTCGCAGCACGTCAGCCCGTCGCGACGGCGAGCGGATTCCGAGCGTGGCGACAACGGCCACCTGCAGCCGAGGTGCTTCGGGGGGCGCGGCCGGATGCCCGGGGATGGCTGGGGCGAGTCTCTGGGCCGGTCGTGTCAGCCGCGCGCGTCGATAGGGAGGCTGACGAGCTGAGCGCTTCGTTCCCAGAGGCTTCGTGCAAGGGTGTCGTCCAGGGCGCGGGCGCTGGGGGGCACGACTTTCTCGTCGACGATGTACTCGCCCGTGAGGGCAGCGGCGTCGTCGGCCAGTGCGAGCCAGACCAGTGAGCGCGCGCCGCGCTCGGGGGAGCGGAAGAACGGCGCGCCGAGGTTGGCGATGACCTTCCAGACGCCGTCTTCGTTCTGGGCGAACCCGGTGCGCACGACGCCTGGGTGAAAGCAGTTGGCGTGCAGCTCCGGCGCGCGCTTGGCCAGCTCGCGGGTGAACAGGACGTTGCACAGCTTCGAGGTGCCGTATACACGCGCGGAGTAGGACTTCTCCGATTGCAGGTCGTCGAGAACGAGGCGCCCGGACTTGTGAGCGTTCGAAGCGGTGGTCACGACACGGCCGCCCGCAAGGCGATCTCGCAGCAGGTTCGTAAGCAAGAACGGCGCGAGATGGTTCAGCGCGAAGGTCCGCTCGAACCCCTCCGGTGTCTGCTCGCGCGAGGCGTACAGCGCCCCGGCATTGTTGGCAAGGACGTCGACGCGCTCGTACCGCTCGCGGATCTCTTCGGCGAGCGCCCGTACGTCTGACATCAGCGTCAAATCGGCCACGTGCCCGTGGACCTGTCCGCCACCGACCGCTGCGGCTTCTTCAGCGACCAACCTGACTCGCGCGCGATCGCGGCCCACGAGGACGACCTCGGCTCCTCGCCTCACGAGCTCGATCGCAGCGGCTCGCCCGATGCCGCGAGTGGCTCCCGTGAGCACAACGACCGTCACACAACCGACCTTACCTTGCGCCCAGACACAGGCAGCTCGGATCACGTACCAGCGGAGCGAGGAGACTCGCGCGCATCGTTACGATTGGCGGCGGTCGTGAGCCCAGCTTTTGAGGAGACCGACGCAGTCCGCCGTGTCTATGAGCGGGAGGCGGCCAACGCGACCGGAACGTCAAGCTCCCGGAACGGCTGTTGTTCGCCGGCGGGCGCGAGTGGGTCTGCGCCCAGGCCGAGGGCGACGTCCTGGAAATTGCCGTGGGGACGGGGCTCAACCTTCCCCACTACCCCGATGGCGTCCGACTCACGGGCATCGAATTCGTGCCCGCCATGCTCGACATCGCCCGCCGCCGCGCGGTCGAGCTGGGTCGGCCGGTCGAGTTGCGGCTCGGGGACGCGCAAGCGCTCGAGTTCGAGGACGCCACGTTCGACACGGTGCTGTGCACGCTGTCGTTGTGCACGATCCCGGATGACCGCGCCGTTGTGGCCGAGGCGAGACGGGTGCTTCGCCCAGGCGGCCGGTTCGTGCTGCTCGAGCACGTACGCAGTCCGATCCGAGCGGTCCGGGCTGCCCAACGGCTGCTAGCGCCAGCGTTCGTTCGCTTCGGCGCCGACCATGTGCTGCGCGAGCCGCTCGAGCACATGCAGGCCGAGGGCTTCACGATCGAGTTGCTCCAACGCTCCAAACTCGGGCTCGTCGAGCGGCTGATAGTGCGCAAACCCGGCTCACGCTGAGCGGCAAACAGCTCTAGCCGCCCGCGGAGTGACTGATGCTCCGGCAGAGAGCGGAACCTCAGTGCGCACCCGGCGAGGCATTACTGCCCCGACACCGAAGCGGGTCCTGACCATGACCGAGCTGGCTTCCCTCCCCCTCGC
>CAWCVU010000005.1:0-31276 GCA_963798975.1 uncultured Gammaproteobacteria bacterium | reverse complement strand
AGGGACACTACCGACCTTTTCCAAAGTCTGTTTGTATTTCCGTCAATCATCAAGTCTGCCATGGCATCCCCGGCCCTAAAAAGCTCAAAGACGGTGATATCGTCAATGTTGACGCCGCCATTATTAAAGACGGCTATTACGCGGATACCAGCAAAATGTATTACGTCGGCAAACCCACAATTTTAGCCAAACGCCTGATTGATGTCACCCAAGAATGTATGTATTTAGGTATTAAACAAGTCAAACCTGGCACAAGATTGGGCGACATTGGTGCCATCATTCAACAACATGCCGAAAAAAATGGCTTCACCATCGTTAGAGAATACTGTGGCCACGGCCTAGGCACCGTTTTTCATGAAGAGCCACAAATCCTTCATTACGGCAAAGCCGGCACCGGCATGGTACTAGAAGCCGGCATGGTGTTCACCATAGAACCCATGATTAACGCTGGCAAACGCGAAATTAAATTATTACCCGATCAATGGACAGTCGTCACCAAAGACCACAGTTTATCCGCACAATGGGAACATACCATTCTAGTCACCCCTACAGGGTATGAAGTCCTGACTAAACGTCCAGAAGAAGATATTTAATGATTTGCAATAAGTTAACCCTGTTATTCACATTAATATTCTCCACAGTCGTATTTGCCGCACCTAGTGTTGATAAAATAGTGATCGTGGTTTTTGAAAATGCCAGCGAAGAAGATGTGATTAAACTTGCAACCTTTAAGGACATTGCCCAAAATAGTGCTTATTTTAATAATTTTCATGCCGTTGCACGGCCTTCACAACCCAATTATATAGCCCTGACTGCAGCCCATACTTATGGCATTACCTCGGATGATAAAATTGATCTGGATGAAAAAAGCATCGCGAATTTATTAGATGATAAAAAATACAGCTGGAAAGTTTATGCAGAAAATTATCCGGAAAACAAAGGCTGTTTTACTGATGATAAAAGTGATGATGGCTTATATGTGCGCAAGCATAATCCTTTTATCAGTTATACCTATATCAATCAAGATCCCAATGGTCGTTGTAAACAAATTGTGAATGCTCAAAATCATTTTAAAAATGATCTCACAAGCAATAAGCTGCCCCACTATTCATTTTATATTCCCAATCTAGTCAATGACGGTCACAGTCTTATGGGTATCACCGCTGCCGAAGAATGGTTAAAAGAATATTTTTACCCTTTGATGAAACAAGCAAATAAAAATACTTTATTTATTTTAACCTTTGATGAAGGCAATAAAACCCCAACCGATCCTAAATTTGCAGAAAATAAAGTCTACACAGCTTTTTATGGCCCCATGGTCAATCAGATGATCATTAGCGAACGTTATGATTTTTACAATCTCCTGCGTACTATCGAAGAGCTCTGGCAATTGGGCAGCTTAGATCGCAATGATAAAACAGCAACCCCAATAACATCCGTTATTTGGAAAAAATAATTCCATTCTCTTCTGTCTGCGTGTTATCAAGCAAAGGAGGTGCAGGCAATGGTAAAAAATTTGTTAAATACGTATTGTTAGAATCCGAACCCATTACAGCGTAATCAAATCTTGATTTTGCGATCTGATTGATAGAGGGTATAACCAATGTGTAAAGCGCAAGAACGCCATTATTAAGATCTTCCGATAAGGTATCATGCGCGTCTTGTATTAAACGAGCCAACGGGGTCTTGCTATTTATCAAAAATGTGCTGTAATATTCCATATAAGTCTGCATCGCACAATACAGATTAAGTTTTTTCATATAAGTAATCTTGCTTGGCTGTTCGCCACTTGTTAAATGCTCTAGGATTTTTGCTAAAGTTCTGCTTTCGCTTGATCGCACAAGGCTACTGGAACGATTGTAGGTAACGATATCACTGTGCAAATTTATAAAGTTTTTATATTGGAACTTATCGCCAACTGCTGCAGTTAATACTTCGCTCAATAAGGCACATTGGTTTTTTTTCAATTCATCAATAAAATCTTTACGATCAACCCAGAGCAATAACTGATTTAAATTTGTATTATTAAAATGGGTAATAAATATATCGCGTCTATCCTCTAGGGTTAAGTGCTGAAAATAATTAAATAATAAATTTTGAATCTCCGCTGCACGTGCGCCACATGGCCAATTTACCCAATGCTGTTTTTTTAAATTTAAAAAACCTTGTTTAGTGATAGGTTCAAACGCAGGCTCGGGCTCTAAACTCAATTTTATTGTTTATAAAGCATTGATATCTTCAACTGGGATCTTTTATGACTTGATCTATGGATAATCGCTTGATAAAATGGTTCATAACCACGTAGGACTAACATAAAAATCAGCAAGTAGATTTTGATCGGCAAGACTTATTTTAATACACAATCATCCACGAAAATACTCATTGGGATTTTGCTGTTTTTTTTTCATCTAAAAGCTGACAGCAATATTTTTTATAATGTGTGTAAATTTTGGATTTACAGCCCTCTCACACTCATCGCCCAGTAATTCATGCCAAAGCTTATTAAACGAATCACATTTATGAGGATCTCAAGAATTGCCTCTTTTGCTTTCATTACTGTTTCCATCCCAAGGTATTAGCAATGGATTCTAACAAAAATTTCTTAAGAAATAATTAATGCCTGTTCGCTAAAGTATTGGCCGAAGTGGCGATAGACCAACTCGCTTAAACCTTGACCGGTTACACGGATATCATAAATACTTCACCAGGCCAGGCCAACTCTTTGACGATTTTTTTACAATGCGCTTCTTGTTCTTCGGGTAGGAGTAAATCTATTTTGTTAAGTACTAAAAAACAGGGTTTTGCAGCTAATTCTGGGGCATAGTCTGCGAGTTCTTTACTGATTTTCTTCATGTTTTCTACAGGATTAGAACCATCAAACCGGCAATCACATTCAAGGACGTGTAATAATAAAAGTGGTACGTGGATAAATGTTTTAGAAATTTAACGCCAAGACCTGCGCCTTGTGCTGCACCTTCAATCAGGCCTGGTAAATCGGCCGACTACAAAACCTGCTGTCCTTCGCCAAACGCGCACTACGCCTAAATGTGGGTGTAAGGTGGTGAAGGGATAATCGGCAATTTTTACTTTTGCAGCAGAGATTTTGCTAATTAATGTAGGATTTACCGGCATTGGGTAAACCCTAATAAGCCGACATCGGCGAGAACACTTGTAATTCTCAAGCGAGTCCAGCTTCTCGCTTCGCCGGGTTGCCCTAAAGTTGTTTTTCTTGGCGCACGGTTGGTGGCTGCTTTTAAAATGTATATTGCCCAAACCATGGCGCCCGCCTCTGGCAACTAATAATTGTTGTCCAGGCTCGGTTAAATCACCTAATAATTCATCTGTATCAGAATCAAAAGTATAACAGTACCTCGCGGAACTTTTAATACTTATGGTTTACCCGCACGACCTGTGCATTCACTACCCATACCGTGTTGCCCTTTTCTCTGCGCGGTGCAAAGGTGCAAAACGGTATTCAATTAAGGTATTAATATTTTGAGCACTTTCGAAATAAACGCTTCCGCCATCACCCCCATCGCCGCCATGCGTAGGCCCGCCAAAAGGAATAAATTTTTCGCGGCGAAAACTTAGTAACAACCATCCCCCACGCCTTTGCCAGCTTCTACGCGGACTTTTACTTCATCGATAAATTTCATGATAAAACCTGATTTAAACCCCCCTTTTTGATGAGAGTATAGTTAAGGCGGGAATTTTATTAAAAATTAACTAGCTTCTGCAGTCTCAACAACACTGACAAAACTACGATATTTTCTTTGACAACCTTTACGTTCAAACAATACCATACCGCCTTTTAAGGCATATAAACGTATGATCTTTGCCTATGCCAACATAAAACCGGCATGTACGTGAGTGCCACGTTGACGAATAATAATATTACCCGGTTCAACCTTCTCGCCACCAAAGCATTTTACGCCCAAATATTTAGGATTCGAATCGCGCCCGTTACGCGTACTACCGCCCGCTTTTCTTATGTGCCATGTTTAGAACTCCAATACTTATACGTGTAATCTTAATTTCCGTAAATGATTGTCTATGTCCCATCTGTTTCATATGATGTTTACGACGACGAAACTTAAGAATATGAACTTTTTTACCGCGACCATCCTTAAGCACTTCGGCCTCAACCGTTACACACCCATGACTGTAGGCGCCACCCCACTTTAAGCTCATCCACCATTTGAGAGCATCAGTAACGGGACCCAAAGAAAATCCGTGCCCGACCTCATGGATCTAATTTCTCTTACCACCAATTTTTGGCCCTCAACGACCCGGTATTGTTTACCGCCTGTTTTAATCACCGCGTAACATTTAAATCCCCCTTCATCAAGGGGCTCATTTTAAAAAGCAGAACTGTTATCTAAAGCAAGCACTCTTACGTCATCAGATACTTGACATAAGCCCCTAAATTACGTAACACATGCCCCAGGAAAGGAAAATATTTATGGACCATCATAAGCGATATCCGCTCATTATTACAACCCGAATTAGACGCTATGGATAAATCTTATTTACATCAGCGCGCTCTCTGTTCAATTAGAGCTTGTTAACTCGCTTTACAAAGCCATGTCGCCCAGGCCGGTGGTAAGCGTTTACGCCCATCATGTTAATCCTTACCGCTAAATCCTTTAATTATACCGGTCATCATCATATCACCTTAGCCGCTGCGACCGAATTGGTGCATACCGCTAGTTTATTACATGATGACGTCGTCGATAATCCACCCTGCGCCGTGGGCGCAAAACTGCCAATGAAATCTGGGGCAATACGGCCAGCGTTTTAGTCGGTGATATCTTATTCTCGCGCAGGCGAGATGGTGGTTTCCCTCGATAATATTGAGATTACTAAAGCCTTTGCGAGCAGTACTCATTTATTAAGCCAAGGTGAAATTATGCAACTTATGCATCGCCGTAATTTTAATATGACGCTCCAAGATTATCTGGATATTGTCACTTGTAAAACCGGCCGATTATTTGAGCTAGCCACTCTATTGGCCGCGCAACTTGCATCAAATACACATATTGAAGCTGCAAAATCTTATGGCTTGAACTTAGGCATAGCCTTTCAAATCATGGATGATATTTTAGATTACCAAGGCAATGCGGAACATATCGGCAAAAATGTAGGTGATGATTTACGCGATGGTAATCTTACCTTACCTTTATTACATATTTTACAAAGTGGTGAGACCACACATATTGATTGGGTGAAACAAGCATTCAATACCGGTAATATTGAACAATTACAACAGGCTATTGTAGAGTCAGGTGCCATAGCCCATACGCAGCAATTTGCACAAACGTATACGCAACGCGCATTAGATGCCTTGAATGATTTTCCACAAAATATATACACGGATGCACTCGTCGCACTGGCTAATTTTTCTATCAAAAGGGACCATTGATTATGAACTTAAAAAATACCACACAACAATTTGGTGCAGTCAGTAAATTTTTTACTGGCTTATTTTTTTATGCATTACTGCACAGGTTTATTTTGTCTGGCTTTTTAAAGATATGTTTTGGCATAAATCAATCGGTGCCACCGTATTAATACTCGCGATTTTTTGGTTAATTTGGCGCAGGTATAATGTTCTGCCCACACCCAAACCCGGACCCAGTAGTTGGCAATATTATGCAGCCAAAATAGCACATGGCTTATTACTCACCTTTATTGTGTTATTACCAATAAGTGGCATTATCATGGGTATGGCCGCAGGCCGAATCTTTCCGACTGGTTCGGGATTTACACCGTAAACCCCGCCAGTTTTATTCCTCAAAATGAAACGTTGGCCGGATACTTCAGCACTACGCACACCGTGATTGCTTACGCGCTCGTCATTCTCGTCGGCCTACATATCTTGGGCGCTTTAATGCATCACTTTATTTGTAAAGACGATGTATTAAAGCGGATGTTACCGTAAAGAACTACTCGGCTGTAATGACTTGTAAAGCTACCGACTGAATAATAATTGGGTCTACGGGTACATCTTGATGACCTGCTTGAGTGCCCGTTTTTTGTTTGGCAATAGTATCGACTATATCCATGCCTTCAACAACTTGGCCAAATACCGCGTATTGTTTATCTAAAAAAGCATTGTCTTTTAAATTAACAAAAAATTGGCTGGTAGCAGAATGGGGATCACTGGTTCTAGCCATCGCTATACTGCCACGGATATTTTTTAAACCGGTATCTGCTTCTAATTTAATGGGATCGCGGCCTTTTTTTTGTTGCAAATCTTGGCTCATACCGCCGCCTTGGATCATAAACCCAGGGATCACGCGATGAAAGATTAAATCATTAAAAAACCCATCAGCCACATAAGCCAAAAAGTTTTCAGTGGTAATCGGCGCTTTTTGCGCATCCAGGGCAATAACAATTTCGCCCAAATTAGTGGTTATTGTAATAGTCGGTTGTGATGACATAGCCTTATCCTCATTAAAAGAAAAAGGCTATTTTACCACAAAACGGTTTATTCATCATCCCATAGGGTATGGGAAATGGGTGCATTGATTTGCTCGTTTTCTCTATCGGAAATAAAAGCAACACTATAGGCGCTCATCACCAACATGGTCAAAAACAGCAATACCAAAGATTGGCTCTTCATTGTTCAATCTCCATACTACATTTATTATTATCGTTTATAAGTAATGGACAATTTTAAAGCACTTGTCAAGGAATCGCCCTGAATCTTGGGAAGTGCGACCTATTATTGAGGAGTTTGTGCCAAGGTGGTGGGATTTTTAGCCTCTCGCGCACCACTTGGTAATGTTCAATAACTTGGCCTAAATCTTGGCGAAAGCGATCTTTATCGAAAATCTCTTGCGTATTAGCATCCCAAATGCGACAGCCATCGGGTGAGAGTTCATCGCCTAAAACCAATTGTCCACTTTCATCGCGGCCAAATTCGAGTTTAAAATCAACCAACCAAAATCCTGCGGCAGCAAATATTGGGATTAATAATTCATTGACACGTAAGGTGAGTTTTTTAATATCTGTGATATCTTGCAAAGTCGCTAGACCAAAACTTAAAATATGTTCATCACGTAAAGGTGGATCGCCCAGCGCATCGTCTTTTAGGAAAAACTCAAATAAAGGTGGCACTAAAGGTTTACCCCTTTCAATGCCATAACGTTTACATAAATTACCGGCCGCATAATTACGCACGACGGCTTCAATAGGTATCATTTTTAAACGTTTAACCAAAGCCTCGGTTTCATTTAAACGTTTAATTAAATGTGTTTGTATGCCATGACTTTGTAAATAATTCATTAAATAGGTATTAATATCATTATTCACTAGCGCTTTACCCGCTAATTGGGCAAATTTTTCAGCATTAAACGCCGTAATATCATTGCGAAACTCCATAATCACTTGTTGTGGATTATCGGTATGATATAAGGATTTTGATTTACCTTGCGCGATTAACGCTAATTTATTCATCGTCTTCTTCTTCTCCCTCTTGCTCTTGTTCTTCTTGTTTCGCCAATTGCGCCTTGGCTTGATTCCATAAGGCAAAGCCACCTGGCGGCACTAATTTTATAGGCTCTGCGTCAGGACCTGGCAATGGCCCTGCGGGAATAATATAAGGTGATTGATAATTCTCCAGCATCACCACATCATCTGGCAATACTAAAGGATTATTGGTATTGGCTTCTAAATAAGCCGTATCCCTATCGGGTGCAAACTCACGATAATGGTGGTTGATAGTACTGCAAGCGGTAAGCCCTAACATTGCAATAACACTGATGATTAATTTATAAGTCATGTAAAGCCTCGTTTAACGCAGCTTGATATTGTACAGATAACGGCGTTAAAGGCAATCGAATACCAGCAGGAATCAGCCCGCGAAGCTGCAAGGCCCATTTTATCGGGATAGGATTTGATTCTAAAAATAAGGCCTGATGTAAAGGTTGCAACTGCTTATCGAGCTGCGCAGCCTTTGCCTCATTTTTTAAAGCGGCATCACAAAAAGTACGCATAAGTTTTGGGACTATATTTGCAGTCACGGAAATAACCCCCTGCCCACCGAGTTTCAACAAATCATAAGCAGTCAGATCATCGCCGCCCAACACATCAAAGCGCTCCTGTCTTTGAGCTAATAATTGTTGATAACGATTATGCTCACTCACACATTCTTTAATCCCAATAATATGAGCATGTCCCATCAATTGCTTAACCGTTTGGGGCAAGAGATCGCAAGCCGTACGCCCCGGCGCGTTATACAATATTTGAGGAATAGCCACCTGCTCAGCAATTTTTTGATAATGCAGCAATAAGCCGGTTTGCGTAGGCTTGATCCCGTAAGGCGTAAGTATCAAACAGGCATCAACACCCAACTCTTTTGCAGTTTGAGTAAGTTCTATGGTTTTTTGTGTGGAATTGGTACCCGTGCCTGCAATGACCGGAATACGGCCACGCGCTTCTTGTAATACTTCCCGAATCACTTGTTGATACTCAGAAAAAGTCAGCGCTGCAGCTTCCCCAGTCGTCCCCGCCGCAATTATCCCTTGCGTACCTTGTTCAATATGCCAAGCCACTAAATTGTGTAAAGCCGCAATATCAAGACTACCATCGGCCCGCATAGGCGTAACCAAAGCCACCAAACTCCCAGAAAACATAGATAACCCCACGGCAAAAGCTTGATTATAACCCCAACAAGCCCCCATCTCAATGATTATGAATTTCAACAAGTTATCCTATTGACAAAACATTCGCAGCCTGCTACAATTATACTAGTCAACTAGATTAATTAGGAGTTTAAAATGTTCTCACAATACGGTAAAGATAATAAAGCTACAGTTGCTGCTACAGTTGCTCCACTAACACTAGTAGAGCTGATAAAAGAGATCGATATACTGGCTACCAAGCTAGAAAAAGCAACAAAACCTCTATCACAAGAGGATATAACACTAGCTAGAACCCTTTTTAAAAGATGTGACGATAGCCGTGAAGGATCTGTAATCAAAGATCATTTAACTACATTAATAGTTGCGGCAAGTAATATGGCTACTAAAAACAATCCTCACAGATCCGCAGAAATAAAAGAATCGATAAAAACAACGGATGAAGATGTAAATAAAAGTATTCAGGATTTAAAGAACATAAATATCCAATATTTAACTGGTAAATTAGTAAGTGAGCAGCCTGGTCCTAGAAAATAGTGACTGCTAATCCTTTGAAGAATGGCGTATTTGGTGCTCAGTGTAGGAGCACCGAATATTCTAATGATACAGGTATTTAAAAATCTTCTTCTGTGGGTTCAGGCCAAGCATTAATCACCGCTTTAATCAAAATCCCCAAGGGTATCGCGAAAAACACCCCCCAAAATCCCCAAAGCGCACCAAAGAAAATAATCGCAATAATAATCGCCAGTGGATGAATATTCACTACTTCAGCAAACAAAATAGGTACCAAGACATTGCCATCTAAAACCTGCAACACGGTATACGCTATCATAAAGTAGAGAAAATGCGCACTCCAACCCCATTGAAAATAAGCGATAACCGCCAGTGGAATACTTACCAAGGTAATCCCTACATAAGGCACCAACACCGATAAACCCACGATTACCGCCATTAAAAGTGCATAATTAAGACCCATGATAATAAATAAGATCCAACTTGAAACAGCAACAATTAAAATTTCTGCCACTTTGCCGCGAATATAATTTCCCAGTTGCATATACACTTCAAACCATACACGTTTAACTAAACCACTTTCCCTAGGTAAAAAATGACTAAACCAAGTGGAAATTTTATTTTTATCTTTCAACATAAAAAAAACCATCAAAGGCACTAAAAAAAGATAAACAACCATGGCTGCAATAACCGGCACAAAGGCTGAAGAATAAGCCAAGACATGTTGCTGCCCCCATTGCGAAACTTGCGTACCCGTTGCTGCAATAAAATGATTCATTTGCTCATGGGTAACAAACTCAGGATAATACGTGGGTAATAAAGATAATTGGGTTTGCCAATTAGTGAGCATGTTGGGCAACTCTTCAATTAAATGAAAGATCTGCTGTGATAACATCGGAATCAATTCTAAAACAATAAAAAATAAAACTGCTAAAAATCCAAGATACACTAAACCTATAGCCCAGGGCCTAGGTACATGAGATGCCTCAAGCCGTTTAATCACCCATTCTAAAACAAAAGCAATCACCAAGGCAGCTAAAACTGCAGCCAACATTTTACCAAAGACCAGAAGCAGTGCAAATCCCAATACTAAAAATAACACCAATATAACCGCTTCAGGGTTAGTAAAATGCCGATGATAAAGGCGTTTTAATACCGCTACCATTATAGGGCAGCCTCCACATGAGCAGGCACTGCTTTTTTAACACCTGGAGCCTTGCGGCTTAAATTAAGCAGTTCATCAACCACTTTTAACGGAAATTTTTGTTGTTTATAAATAAACGACAGCGGTTTATTGAGTACTTGCTCTAAAGGCGGAGATGCTAGCGTGCCTAATTTGAGTTCTTTAGTCAAAGCCACTTGTGGCAGCAAAGCCACACCTTGCTGTGCTTCAACCGCTTGTTTAATCATGGTCATACTGCCCAATTCCATAGCAACACGTAATCTTGCAGCATCAAGACCGATATCTTGCAAATATTGCACTACAATTTCACGCGCATCCGATTCAACATGCCCCATGATCCAGGTTTGTTGCGCCATCATTTCTGCAGTAATATTTGAAGCGCGTGCCAAAGGATGTGTGGGCGCAACCACAAAGCGCCAGGGCATTTGCACGTGAGGTTCAATGATTAATTTTTTACTGGTCAGCGTGTTTTCAATCACTGCAACATCCACGAAACTATTTTCAACCATAGAGATCGCCTGCGCGCAAGAACACACTTCTAAACGAATTTGCACCACAGGAAATTGCGCAGAAAATGCAGTCAATATAGGCGTAAGCGCATATTGTGCCATGGCATTGCCGACAGCGATGCGCAATACGCCACTGACTTCCACCCGTGACTTCACGAATTGCACTTTCCATTTCACCATATAAACCAAAAATACGCTCGGAGTAGTCAAAAGCCCGGCGCCCGGCTTCAGTTAAATTAATTCGATTATGTGATCGATCAAATAATCTGACATTGAGTTGTTCTTCCAGTTGTTTAATTTGAAATGTGACCGCAGGTTGGGTCATTTGTAAACTATCCGCCGCACGCGTAAAGCTAAGTAAACGTGCAACTGCATGAAATGCGAGTAATCTTCTATCTGCCATGGCTTTAAAAAAACCTCCGTGTGATTTTAATGTGACTTCAAATGTCTAGCACAAGAATCACAAACTCGCCATTATTTCTTCGCACGCAACGCATTTAAAATCACTAACACATCGATAATTTCTTGCAAGATAGCACCGACGGGTGGAGGAATATAACCAAAAGCAGCAATACACATTAAAATTAAACTCAAACCCATGCCCAAGCAAATACCTTGTTGGGCTACTTTTAACATCCGTTGACCAATATATACTGCGCTGGCTATGCGTCCAACATCATCTTCTAATAGCACAATATCTGCCGCTTGTGCAGATATGGCTACCCCTTGTGCACCCATAGCAATACCTACATAGGCACTGGCCAAAGCAGGTGCATCATTTATTCCATCACCCACCATCATCGTATAAGGATGACGTTTTGCAATTTGTGCAATTTTATTCACTTTATCTTCTGGATGTAATTGTGCATGGTAATGATCTATACCTACCGCTTTTGCAACGCGATGTGCATTTTTTTCATTATCACCCGTCAACATAATCAGATGACGCACGCCCAAACGCTTAAGTTGTAACAACATCTCCACAACACCTGGCTTGGGTCTATCCTCAAAAAAAATCACGCCTATACACTGTTGATTCACCCTAATTACAGACATTAATTTTTCTTCTTTTTGTAAGGGTTTTATAAAAGTTAAAAAATCAGCGAGCGCTTCTTTGGGTAGCTGTTCTTGTATAAAATCAACCGTACCTACTGCAATATACTCATTGTTCCAATCGCCTGTTAAACCTGAGCCCGGTGTTTCGCGCAAATGATCGCTCTGAGGAAGTGTTGAAAATTTCTTCAAGGCTTCTTGGGTAATGGCCTTAGCAACCGCATGAGCGGAACGTTGCTCAATGATAGCGGCACGATATAAAACATCATCGGGTGTATATTGATCATTAAATACCAAGATTTTTTCTATTTTAGGCACGCCTTGAGTAATCGTCCCGGTTTTATCAAAAACAGCCACATCGACTCTGGCAATTTTTTCAAGTGGAATGCCACCTTTAACAATAATCCCTTCTGCCGCTGCGCGATTAATACCTGAAATAACGGCTATCGGTGTTGCTAATATGAGCGGGCAAGGCGTTGCCACGACTAATACAGCAAGTATCGTCGTCGCTTCTTGCGTAATTAAATAACCTAAACTTGCGATCAATAAAGTCAAAGGTGTAAAAAATATTGCATAACGATCGGCTAAACGCTGTATGGGCGCTTTTTCTTGATGTGCTTTTTCGACCAATTTAACAATTTTTGCATATTGACTTTCATTGCTAATTTTATCGGCGCGCAAGGTCAATGCACCGTTAACTAAAATGCTACCGCTTAATAATTGATTTTGTGTTTTTACAAACCGCGCAAAAGGCTCACCGGTAATAATGGTTTCATCCACTTCACCTTCGCCCTCTATAATAGTACCATCAGCAGCAATCATATCGCCGGGACGCAGCAGTAATAAATCACCTACTGTAATGTCTTGTACAGGAATATTTTCTTGCTGCCCCCCCATCAAGCGTATCGCCATTTTAGGTGCACGAGATAATAAAGCATCCAAGGTAAACATCGCACGTTTAAAAGCAAATTTTTCTAAAGCTTCTCCGCTGGACTGCATTAAAACAATGACCGAGCCGGTAAATGTTTCACCCATAATCAGTGCGGTAATAATGGCCAATGTTGCAATAATATCCACAGAGAATTTTTTCGCAAACATATTTTTAAACGTGTTTAACACTAAAGGTGCACCGCAGCCTATTAAGGTTATCAACCAAATGACATGCGCATAAGATTGCCCACTCCAGATTAATTTGGCAAATATACCAAAAAATAAACCGATTGCAGCGATCAATGGCAGCGGATATTGTTTGATTTGTTTTAACATTTTTTGCATCCCTACAAATCTAAAAATTCTAATTCCGCTTCTAATTTCTTTAACCGCGCAGAAATTTTAGCTTGCAGATACGCATTATCTTTATTATAGCTTTGGGCACGTTTTAATTCGCGCACGGCGCTGTGTAAATCATCTTGCAGTGCATAATATTCAGCACGTGCCATGTGAGAGGCTTGCGGATTTTTTAATTTACTTTGTGCTTGTGCCAGGTAATGATAGTATTGCGGATTCTCATCTGCATAACGAATTTGCTGTTCCATCAGTGTTTTGGCCTGTTTGTATTGCTGCGCGTTATTCAACATTTGCGCCAGTTGCAAACTGATCCCTTCATCATGGGGATAAGATCGTAAGGTATTTTGTAATAACGCTATACCTGCCATATATTGCTGCTGCTCCTGATAAATTTCTGCCAGAGACATCGCATACACTTTTTCAGTCCGATTATTATTAATCAACTGTTGTAATTGAGCGATAGCTTCTGTTTTAAACCCTTTTTTTGCCAAGGCTAAACTATAACCGTATTGCAAGGCGGGATTATTATTTTGACCAGGTTTTGCTAATTCTGCCCGATAATGTGCCACTATATCTTGATTATGACCCGCATACATCACTTGCAAACGTTGTTTAATGAGATGAAAACTTAGACTGTCCTTTTTTTGCACTGCAGGGTATTGCTGCGCGCGCGAAGCCGCATCAGCGACCCGCGCAGTACTTACCGGGTGGGTACGTAAAAAATCTGGCACATAAAAACTATCATTGTATTTATTGGCTTGTGCCATGCGTCCAAAAAAAGTCGACATGGCCATGGGATCAAACTCTGCATTAGCCAAAAGTTCCATACCCACACGATCCGCTTCTTCTTCATTACTGCGGGTAAAATTAATCATATCTTGTGCACTACCGGCAATAGTAGAAGCCAAAGCGCCGCTACCTAAGGCTGGATTTTGCGAAGCTAAAATCATAGATCCTAAAATCATCGCCATCATCGGCCAACTTAAGGCTTGGCTGCGCTCAAACATCCTGGCAATATGGCGCTGCGTCACGTGTGCAATTTCATGCGCCATAACCCCAGCCACTTCATCTTCATGCGCGGCCACCATGATTAAACCCGCATTAATGCCAATATATCCCCCGGGCAAAGCAAACGCATTCACGCGCGGATCATTAATCACAAAAAAATCAAATTCATCACTGGCGCGAGAACTTTTAGCCGCAAGCCGCTCGCCTAGGTCGCGAACATAACTGGTCACGATCGGGTCGGTATTATATAAAGGCGATTGCCGAACCTGTAACATAATCTCAGCGCCCAATTGCTGTTCTTGCATAGGACTTAAACTGCGCGCCGCAGAATCACCCATTTCCGGCAAATTATAAGCTAAACCCTGCGCCGGCATCAGCGCAAATAGCCAAAAGTAAGCAATTACAATATAATCAAAAATCGTATTAGAGCGATTCATCACAATTAAATCCAAGTGGTCTTAGTACTTTATGAGTATATCAAACTTACCAGCCTATCACTTAAAGTTAGACACCTGTGACCTCAAGTGTCCTCTGCCCCTATTAAAAACCAAACAAGCCCTACTCACCCTCCCAGAAGGCCAGGTCCTCTGGGTCATTAGCAACCAACCTTCCCTCGCCCTCGACATAAAAAGCCTGTTAAGACAAACCCAGGACCAACTCTTAAATGAGATTCAGCAGGAGAGTTTGTTTCATTTTTATATTTTGAAAACTTAGCCTGTCATCCCATCAAACACGATGCAATTTACTCAGCAATCACTTTGATTTGACATAATTCTTGAAACCCAGCTTTGCCATAAATGCGACCCATGCCTGAGGCTTTATAGCCCCCAAAGGGATTACAAGGACGCCAGTGGCTGGCTAAGTTAATATCGATGCAGCCGGCGTCTATTTGTGCGGCAACACTTCGGGCGCGAGCCAGGTCTTTTGAATAAACGAGCGCGCTTAAACCATAGACTGTATCATTGGCTAATTCGATGGCTTCATCAATAGTTTTAAAAGCAATGATGGGTAGAACGGGGCCAAATAACTCTTCTTTCCAGACCGACATCTCGCGATTAATATGGGTTAATACTGTGGGTAAATAATAAGCACCTGTTAGGTTTTCTGGTTTTTTTCCGCCTATTGCGATAACCGCGCCTGCTTTAACTGAGGCGGCGACTTGTGATTCTAATAATGCTAATTGTCGCAATGCGGCTAATGGGCCTAATTGTGTAGTGGGATCGAGGGGATCACCTATTTTAACTGTGCGCAGACAGTCTACTAATTTTTCTAGCACTGTATTATAAATAGATTCGTGGACGATTAAACGTTTTACTGCACAACAAATTTGCCCACAATTTTCAAAGCGTCGTGCAAAGAGTTGCGGAATAATTTCATCAAGCGGCGCGTCTTCAAAAACAATAGCCGGATCAGAGCCACCCATTTCCAGCACCGCTTTAATCTGTTTTTTCCCAGCCAGTTCATAGAGTTTTTTACCGGTTTTAGAACTGCCGGTAAAACTGATTAAATCGATGTCTTGCTCAAGCAACAGCTGCCCAATTTTCCCATCACCATAAACTTGTGCAAATACACCTTCGGGTAAATTTAATTTTTCCATCAAGTCTTGTGCAAATTTCCCTACCAAGAAACATTCTTCTGAATGCTTGAAAATCACTGGATTTCCCGCGATTAATAGTGGAATCACAGTAATCACAAAATTACTAAAAGGATAATTCCAAGGGGCGATACATGCGGCTACGCCAATGGGTTCATAAACAATTTGATGCAAAGCACCTTGTTCTTGTACTGTAATTTCATTTGCAAGATAACCAGGACCATTATCAATAAAATCTTGAAAATAATTTAAGGCCCATTCTATTTCAGAATACGATTGGCTAATGGGTTTACCCATCTCCTGCGTGACAAGACGCGCAAGGTCTTCTGTATGCTGATCGATCAAGTGATACAAGGGCCGTAACAGTTGGATGCGGTGTTCTACCCCTAGCATTTTCCATGCTTTTTTTGCTTGATGTGCTTTTTGTACTTTTTCGATGATTTCTGACTGAGTACTGACAGTCATTTCGCCATTCACCGAATTATTCGCAGGATTGGTCGATATTAGTTTTTGCATCATTTAGGTCCCTTGCTCTTTGAATCGCTTGATATTTATTCTTAACACCCATTTTTTTATTTAAATTTTGAATGTGATAATGAACCGTGCGCTCTGTAATGTCCAGGGCTTTAGCAATATCACGCGCCATATAATTTTTGGCGGTTAATTCCAAACAACGCAACTCACGTTTTGTTAAATTAAATTTGTTTTTTATTTTATCATCCGCGGGTAATAAGGTATTTAATTTAGCATAATAATAATGCGCGGCAATGAAAATTTCGTGAATGCAGTCAGGGATTTTATCCAACCAAGTTTCATTTTTCCGTTGGTGCACGACTAACACTGCAAAGTCATCACCAGGACCGTGGATAGGAATCAGTACGCCTTTATGAATACCAAATTGAATGGACTCTTCCCGTAATTTTTTTTCTTTGCTATTTTTTGCCTCTTTACGCTGCTCATGCACGTCCCAATAAACGGCCTGCCCTACTTTTTTGGCCAACTGTAGCGTTTGATCGACGTCCTCATATTCAGCGGCAATAAAATGGTGATGCCATAATGCAAGCGCAGGACTTACATAAGAATAACGCAGCCTCCGCTGTGAGCTCGGATAAAGATCATAATACGTAAAGGCATAGCTTTTAATCCCCTTAGCCGCTAAATACCGTGCCATCAATTGATTACACGTTTTAATGGACAAAGTATGCTCACAGATCTTGGAAAATTCAGAAATAACCATAAAATACCTCCAATACCTGTTACTAATAACAGGTATCTAAGGGTAACACAATCCAGTAATTTAGTCATATTATCTACTTCAAGGGGATGGCTATGTTACGGATTATCTTATTATTCAGTGCATTCTTCACAACCCAGATCTGGGCAAACACCTCATTTAAAGACGATTATGCCGTCTGGATCAACCCTGACAATCAATTTGTCGTTGAGGTCTCTGATCAAGAACTTCGCCCCCTCTATGCTTATGGCGATTTCAGCTCAAATGACAATAATACCGCACCAATTGGAACAGGAATTAATCCAACTGTATCTGAAGGTTTAGGTTATGCCTTATTATTTGCCTATGCGGCCGATGATCAAAAAAGTTTTGATAAATTTTTACGTTTTGCTTGGAAGGCCGCGCAAAAATACGGTTGTCGCGGACAAGCCAATGCTGATACCCCTTGCCAACAACCTGTCAATTTAGTCCCTTGGATGATCAACGAAGACGGTGTCCCATTTATGACTACGGGCACTGGCGCTATGGATGGCAATGCATCTGTAAATTACAGCAGCGGCTCTGCATCCGATGCTGATTTTCAAATTGCTTGGGCCCTACATTTGGCGGCACAACATGAAAGTTGGCAAGAAAATACCCCGCCTGATTTAGACTATGCTGAAATTTTCAAAGCCATGCTATGGGACATTGCAAAGTTTGATATTAATTTAGCGAATAATTTATTTGTCCCTGGCGCTTCTTGGTTTGAAGAAGGAGAAAAAACATTTTTCCCCGGTTATTACACGCCCCAAAGTTTTGATATTTTTGCGCAACATACAACACCGCATCTTGAGCAAAAAAAATTAGTATTACAAAACCACGATATAAGCATTACCCTCCACAATTCGACTGGTAAAACAGCTACCGCACATGAAACCGATAATAGTTCTGGTACCTGGACTCCAGGAACACCCGGGGATGTAGCGCCTCACACTAGCGCAAGCTATAATTTTTTACCTAAATATGGCGATACGGGAGGCAGCTGGATTTATGTGGGCTGGGGACAATATGATACAAATGCAGCCACCCATCTATGTACGGCAACATTTCATTACTACCCAGAAAATAGTTTATGGGAAGCCGTCAGCTATGACCTTAAACAATGTGAATTAAAAATCACTGAAACTAATACTTTTGCTTTCACACTGTATGATCCCGTTGTAGAAGACTGGCTTGCCGTAAAAGAAGATAACCTTAAAAAAATTATCGCTTTTCAAAACCAATATCCTGATCTGAATGGTTTAATGCCTAATATTGCCGATCCCCATACCATGGAAACTAAATATAACGACCGTTATGGCTATGATGCTACACGTTACCCCTTATGGGCCGGCGCTTATTTATTAACTCAGTGCTCTGAAAAAACTGCGGTTTTTTGCGAAAACCTGCAAACTTCACTCACTACTCTCACAGACTTTTTTATCAAACAAGGTGTTATAGAAGCCGGTAGCTTACCTGTGGATGGTTATTATTATGGCCCCAATGCATTGCCACATGAAACAACTGAACTCGCAGGCCCTGCACTGAATGGCCCTGTATTAGTAGCCGCACACGCACTTAATCATACTGATCTGGTGTATGCATTATTACCCCGATTTAACAGTTATGATTTAGCTAAAAATAAACCAGATACTGAAAAACCACATAATTCTTCTGCATACTATGAAGGTGCCTTGTTAATGTTGTCTAAGGCAGCGTTAGAGGAAAGACTATAACTGCCAATCAATAGCTCGCTTGCCTTGCGCTTGTAAAGAGGCATTTATTTTTGAAAAATGTTACACCAAAAAAGCCGCGGTAAGCAGATAAAGGTGAAGGGTGAGGCGCGGTGAGGATATAATGTTTTTTGCTGTCAATTAAACTTTGTTTGGCAGCAGCAGGTGCGCCCCATAATACAAACACTAATGGATGAGGTGCATGCTTACCGGTATTTGAATGACCGCATCGGTAAATACCTCCCAACCTTGGCCTTGAAGGAATGCGCTTGCCCTGCGCGCACAGTTAAACAAGTATTCAATAATAAAACACCCTGTTTTGCCCAAGACGTTAATTCGCCAGTTTTAGGAATATGAAAGCCAACATCTTCTTGCAGTTCTTTAAACATATTTTTTAAAGACGGCGGCGGTGTGATGCCCTTTTTTACAGAAAATGCTAAACCATGTGCTTGACCTGGACCATGATAAGGATCTTGCCCTAAAATCACCACACGTACGCCTTCAAAAGGCATATAAGCAAACGCATTAAAAATATCATTCCTAGGTGGATAAATGATCTGCCCTTTTTCGTATTCTGTTTGTAAAAAATCGGTTAATTTTTGAAAATAAGGCTTATGAAACTCACCATCGAGTATCTGCTGCCAGCTGGGTTCTAAGGGAGGTAATAAAGCAACCAAGGAAAATCCTATTCTAAATATAATATTTAATATAACATAACTCATAGTGTCTTAGCACAAATTTGTCAGTCAATGCTTAAATTCTAAATAAACGTTCCATAACCTCCGCTAAGTCATCGCTATCAGTAAAAGGACTTGGCTTGTTCACGGGTTTACTCTTAGGGGATGAATTTAAAAGAGGCGTGGCTACGCTAGGTGCAAGTCTTGCGCGTTGTCTAGCTTGGATCTGTGCAATAATGACCAGTGCATTACCCTGTGGGGGCAGCGCTAATGGCTCGTAATGATTATTATTAACGTAATTTAAAAAAATAGGTTCTGCTTGAGGATAATATTCTAAACCTATCACTTCATCATATGCATTGCCTGGCGTGATAACCACTATGGGACGCTGTAAAGCCTGCATCAGTGCAACTATTTCAAGTTGTGTGCCCCAAGTTTGATCTTGACTCATTAACTCTTGATATTCTGCAACTGTCTCATAAGTTCTATCACCAGCAGGAGTTCTTAAGGCATTGTCCTCTTGTCCCGCCATAGCTGCTATACGTTCACATAAGAACTCACTGTGTCTGATCTGATGGATGGCCATAACCCTTATATGTGCGGCCTGTCTACCCGGTACTGCAGCAGCAATCGCTTCAAATAAACAATCACCAATATGATAAGGAACATGATAAGGAATTAAATCAAAAAGTTCTGTTTCAGTATCATTCGAAAAATTAAAAGCTGCGGCAAGTAAAGTAGAAAATTTATCTAGTAATAATTGTTCTTTGCGTCTTTGCTGTGGTTTCTCAGGTGACGATGAACGATTTCGCCCTTCACTTTGACGACTATAAGGCGAACTCTTAGGTGTGTTATCATCTCTTTGGAGCGGACTTCTTGGTATTCTACTGGCTGAGGGCGGGGTACGTATTTTATCTTCTTTATTAATAAATTGTTGAACTTCCTCTTTATTTAGACCCAGTTCTTTAAGTGCACTGCGTACATCTTTTTCTGAAACAGCATAAAGTGTTGTTGAATTGGTTGTTAACTTATGATCAAATATTTTTTTATCAGTTAATTTTTGTTCATATATTTTCTTAGCCAACTTCAAACGAAAATCAACCGCATCTTTATCTTTAGCAACCGCTTTTTCATTTGGAATCTCATCAGTCAATTCATGCTGTTTACCTAAAAATTGTAAAATACCATTCCTAGCGTGTGTTAACTCAAAAGCTTTTTGCATCAAGCGGCGCGCATGGTAAGAACAAAGCCATAAAAGTAGATGATCTTCCACTACCATTCTTTCTGGTGTTCTTTCTTTCGTTTTATCCAAATCACTTTTAAATGAATTAAATAATGCTTTACTTAAACCAAATTTTTCTTGATATTGACGTTTATATTTACCAGAAAAATTAGGGCACTTAAGTACTTCTGAGTGTACAACCTCACCTTCTGGAAAATAGGCCATGGCCGTAGCCTCGAGTTCAGGCGCAATATATCTATCGGGTTCAATTTGACCTTGCCCTCTGCGTGAGCGTATATGACGTCGCTCCTTATTTGTTAATACTGTCTGCAAATCGCGTAAAGTAATTTGAATTTCACCTAAATACGGAAACCTGGGTCGGCCACGATGGTCATAATGGGGTCTGAGTGCAGCTCTTTCATAAAGTGCTTTCATACCAAATGCATACTTAAGCGCATGGTAAGGCTCTTCACTCTCTGATA
Organism: uncultured Gammaproteobacteria bacterium; assembly: GCA_963798975.1. GTDB lineage: Bacteria > Pseudomonadota > Gammaproteobacteria > JABCZS01 > JABCZS01 > JABCZS01. Next base: position 10,118 of record CAWCVU010000005.1, on the reverse strand, counting down.
CAAAAGGATTGTAAGCATTAGGCAGCTCAAAATTAAGTTTTTCCATTTCATCACTCACTAAAAACCGTAGTGCACGCTGAAATCTTATGATGCCATTGGTATAAATATGCTGCATGCAATCCAGAGTATTATTAAATAACTTATGGTAGTTATTTTCACCAGATGATATGCCTATCGCCAAAATATAATCAGAATTGCTTAAATTTAACAATTGCTCTTGTAATGTTTCTGCTGTCTTTAAAAGCGATTGATAAGATCAGAGCTTTTCTCAAATATTTTTTCAATATGAGGTGCTTCTTGATAAAAATCTATATGTGTTTGTAAAACTGCCTCAGAAAAATAGGCCGGACCTTTAATATCCTGATCATTAGGAATGGTTATTCGTTTAGCATGTAGATCCGGTCTTCGGAATGCACGACGCGTATGCCTTGAAAAGCGACTTGCCATGTAATTGATGGCACGAAAACCAGGTATAAATACAGGCGTCTTAGTGATAACTTTACCATCAACAACAGCTTGGCCTTTTGGATTGACAGAGACGCTGGGTTTATCTAATGATAATCTACCTAAGGCTTCATTTAATTTCTTGAAATTATGTTCCGGTTGTTTAGGTGAAACATATTTATATTTGTTGATGGGTGAGGGCGTTTTGCCTGGGGTTCGATTTTTTTGTGAAAAAAATCTAATATGCTCCAATATGCCAGCATCTTGTTGCACCTCATCAAGTGATTGCTCAGAATCTGAATCATCTGCAGGTACGTCTGAATCGTCCGATGCATACTGCATCCTGAGGGATTCTTCTTCTTCCATGCCTAAATAATGTAGCTTTTTCTCAAATGTTGCATGATTAGCATCTAAATCTAAAAACCGTTTACATGCATCAAAATGATGCCACTTGAAATCCACACTCTCTTTAGGCATCTTTTTGAGTTCTGTAGTCGCATCCTTTGCATCAAGCTTTGGAACTAAACAGATAAAAGCCTGGCGCAAATATTCAGCAATTTTATCTGTTTCAAAACTAAAATCTTTCCGTAAACCACGATTAATAATTGCATCTAATATGGCATAAATTAAGTTATAGCGCGTCGCTACCGGAGGTAACTCAAAAACACGTTCATCGTCTTCATAGAGATAAAAACCATCTTCTTCAAATTTTATGCTAAACATCACAAATCCTTTAAGTAAATTCACAGAACCATTATATATTACTCTCATTTAGTACATCACCTGAAAAAAATATGGTTGGAAAGCACATATGGGCATTCAAAATGAAAACAAGTAACAAGGACAAGCCTAAGATTAAACATTCACACAATGAAAGTCACTTGACTGTTAAAGGCACAGCAAGAGAGAATACGATACTAAAATAGGTTAATACCAAATAATGAAGGCTCTCAAATAAAATGCATGCAAATAAGATTTCCGTAAACATTACTGCTAAAGACAAAAGCAAAATAAATATTGGAACGCTACAAACAGCCCAAGTGATCAATAATAACTACTTTAATTATTACCATACTTCAAGCCTCTCAAGAAACAAAGAACAGTTTGTTTGGAATATACCCAGTCCAGCACTGTCTTTTATAAAACGTGAAAAATTGGCGCACTTAGAAAATGAATTAGATAATCAACCTATAGGACAGCATTATCCACTGATTGTCATCACAGGTGCTCCTGGCGTTGGGAAAACACAATCCGCTTATCAATATGCGGTTGCATATCATCCACAAAAGGATGCAACAAAAAAATACCCTGGGGGTGCATTTTTATTCAATGCAGAAAATAAATTAAGTTTATTTGAAAGCTATAAAGAATTAGCTTGTCATTTAAATTTATTAGAAACAAACAGAGTCAAAGATTTTCAATTCAATCAAAAAAACCAAGATGAAATAGTGGGTGCAGTTCATAAGGAATTATTGCTATATCCGCCCATGTTGCTTGTGTTTGATAATGCGCAAGACAGTAACGAGATAAAAGAATTTTTACCCACAATGGAAGGCGCAACTCGCTCATTGTCGCCACATCATATTATTGTTACTTCGCATAATAATTATTGGCCAGACAATAAACGTATACATCTAGATAATTACTCAATAACAGAAGCAGCAAATTACATTAGAAAGGTTTTTTTCGATCATGCTATTGCAGAACCAACAGATAACTTAATAACAGCCTTATCAAGGCCCCCATTTAATTATCCACTGGCTTTGTCAGTGACAATGAAAACGATAGTAAATGATGAGCTGATAAGCATTTCTCGCTATATAACCAATAGAGATATAACCAATAATGTGGACCAAGCATCTTTGGACGACAGACAAAAAACTTTCAGAACTACTTGGCACCTTGCTTTAGAAAAATTAAAAGAATCTAAGCCGGAATACAAAGATCAGATTGATGTCTTTTTCAAACTAGCCGCTTGTTTAAAGCCAGCTAAAATATCATTTGAGATTCTCCATCAATATTACTTCAAAAAATTTGGATGGAGTGCTGAAGCGACTAATGAATTAATAAAAATGTGCTTAAGATATGAATTATTAGAGCTTAGCACTATAGAGTCCGAAAAAGATAGCATTTTATTACACCAAGTATTCTATGAAGTGTTGCAATTTGAATTTAATAGAATAGAAAATACCCTGGGTGATTTAATTGATTTTATCCTCAATGATTTATTTTACAATCAATTTAATAGTGAAAGCATAGCGATATGGACAAAATTACATGCGCATGTCGATTATATGCTAAAGAAATACCCTACATTTTCACCTGAAAAAATGCTATTACTTAAAATTAATTTGATTGGATATTATGTATTTGAGCAAACTGATTACGCCCATGCAGAGAAACTATGCAAAGAAATAGTTAACGATGACCTTGAAAAATTACCAATAAATTATCAAGGTCAATATCTATTATCCTACTTAGTCTCCACTTGCAGCAGTGGTCGACGTCTTGAAAATGAAGTAATGCCCAACCTTAAAAAAGCTAAATCATTTTTTGCGCAACAAAATGATATAGATAGTGTATTGTCTATTATTTCTCTTACCAATATCGAAAGTGTATATTTTAGTTTATGGAGGAAGCCAGATGAATCTTTACAAGCGCTTGAACAGTCTCTGTCATTATTTTCAATTAATATAGCCAAGCTTGATATTCAAGAAAATTTTGGACATTTTAGACTTTATTTGAGAATACATTTTTTTAAAGGTAAACTTTTTCTCCAGCATGACAAATATGATGAGGCAAAGGACATTTTTAATGTTATTTTGAATTTAATTGACCATCATCAAACCGATAAAATACATTCCTGTCATCATTACTATGTATATGCCTTATTATTCATTGCACATATTGAAACAAATTATGGTCAATTTGACAAAGCCAAAAATTATTTTCTACAAGCAAAAATATTATTGGCTCATAGGAAAATTATGCCCATGTGGCATATTTGGAATAAATGCCATTATTATGTCGATATAGGAAACTTGCATTACTTGCAAGGAAATTACGTTTTATCAGCTGCATACTATCGTCTTGCGCAAAATATTTTGGATAAAATTCATGGTGAAAAATTAGACCTAGGCGTGTTGGAAAATTTATTTAACATGACAGAAGCAACGCTTGCTGTAGGAAACTTAACATCTGTAGCACAGCAAATTGAAAAAATGCATCTCATATGGAATAGCATCTATGAAGGGCAACAAGAAAACTTAACAAAAGCAAAAATTCTTTTGTTTCAAGGATGGCATAAAGATCAGCAAAAAAAACCTGAAGAAGCCAGGGCAAATTTAGAAATGAGTGCAGATATATTTAAGAAATTAAACTCTAATCGATATTATGGTCATGCATTATTACTTTTAGGCGATTTATCTAGCAGACAAATGAAGTATCAACAGGCTGTACATTATTTAAACTCATCGCTAATGCATTTACCTGCCAACAGCATATTATTAAAAAACGCTCAGGAAAAATTAAAAAAAACTAAACATGAACTTTTATGGTTAGTAGGTATCAGCATTGCCATTGTTTGTATATTTGCACAACCCTTATTTAAGAAAAAGTTCAATGCTTTGTGTTTACGGCTTAAGCTTTGATGAAATTTCATCCTGACCCCACAATTTCCTAGCTGCACACGTGCCGTGAAGTCCGCACTGGAGGCCACCACATAAGTTCGGGCACGCGCCTTTGTCAGTTTCTTTCTCAGGTAAATTTATAAAAGAAATTCCTTCAATTTCTTCGGACGTACTTTTATTATTGGTTTTTTTATAAAGTAGCAATGTGGATTTTTTATTCTCTTCCTGTGACATTTTTCCCTCCTATTTCACTCATGTTAAATTTTTTCCTTTCTTTGTGCATAATTTACAAGCCAATCATTTAAATTATATTTATACACTCCACATTGGGGTTCGCCTTGATGATGTAAACGCTGTTTTGGACAGCCACCCATACAAAGTGGCATCACGGTACACTGACTACATTTAGGATGTACAGTCGGATCAAATAACATGTATTGATCAATATAGTCCTGATTATGGACAGTTTCTGAATTAATATTGCCCACAATTTTACTTTGATCACCAAAATCATCCCAGCATTGGTATAATTCCCCTTGAGGCCCTAACATAAAGCTACTTTCGCTATCTGCACCGCAAAAATTATTGACGTTTTGCGGCAGCCAACTTTCTACTGTGTCTTGATCTTCTGTTAATTGCTTTGTTTTAAGGCTTAAGTGGGCATAATCTTTACCATGCAAACTGTCAACTGTTTCTAATAAATGATCATAATCACTCGCCACATGTCCTAGATAGAAATATACTTTATCTTTTAAACCATACTGTTCAAAAGCAATTAATAATGCTTGTATGCCTTCTATGTTATTTTGATCAATGTTAATTCGAACGGCAATGCTCATGCCAGCTGCAACCGCAAGCCTTATATTGGCCACAATTTTTTCATACGTGCCTTTGCCATTTTTTAAAATTCGTCGCACATCGTGTATATGCGAAGGGCCATCAATAGTAATCTGTGCTTTGTATACTTTAGCATCCAAGAGAATTTTTATATTATTTTCATTTAGCTTATATCCATTTGTAATAATCTCTGCTGCATAATTCAAATTTAAACGATCAGATAAATTAATTAATTCCATACTTAGATTTTTTATCACATCCACTGCGAGCAATGGCTCCCCACCAAACCAAGTTATATTTATAGATTGAGCACCCTGTTCTTGGCAAAACTGTTTTGCATTACTGACAATTTTTTCTTGGGTTTGAACTGACATCTTATTAAAATTGGCTCTTGATGCTTCTGATTCAAAACAATAGGGGCAATTAAAATTACACCCTAATGTGGGTGCAATGGTTAAATTTAAAGCTCGTTTTTCCTTTCTTGCTTGCAGCAATCTTTTCTGAATAATATTTTTTTCATTAATATGATCTGGAATTAAATATCCTGCATCAGCAAATGATTGCTGCAGCCTAGGGTTGATAAGCGTTCCTGAATTTTTAATCGCTTGAGAAACTTCTTCAATTTTTTCCCGATCAATCACACAAGTAGCCAAAGTATGTGCATTAAACAGTATATATTTTCCATCTTTATATGGAACAAAATGATTGTAATACGATGATTTTAAATCTGAAGATTTATCCATATTCATTTTGCTCCTAAAAACAATTGCTGTTTTGTTAAATAACTTTTAATGAAAAAGTGAGGCTATTCTAACAGATTTTTTAAGTTATTGCAGAAATAAAACGTATATTTTGATTTTGTTTTAAAAATAGCAAGGAAATAACATCAGTATTAAAACAATAACTCAAACATTTTTTTACTTTTATTACAGCTGTGTCATTGGTTTTTAAAATATAATCAACGATTTGTACGAGCGCCACCCCTCTTTTTACTCAAAACGCTAAGTCATGTGCTTGCCCCAGGCCATGATAAGGATCTTGTCCTAAAATCACTACCCGTACATCTTCAAATGGCATATAGGCAAATGCATTAAAAATATCTTGTCTTTCAAGATAAATGAGTTGCCCATGCACATATTCTGTATGCAAAAATTCCTGCAATTTTTTAAAATAAGGTTTGTGAAACTCTGAATCGAGCATATGCTGCCAACCAGGCTCTAACTGTGGTAAAATAGCGAGCAAGTCAAATCCTGATATGAAATATATATCACCCAAATAAACCATTAACAGCGATGTGATTAGGGCAATTTAATATAAGCTATTGCAGAACACTAGATCTATTTAAATATTCATCTGTCAGTGTATTGATGGTGCATGTTTGGGTAGGCGATGATTGTATGCCAATTAGCAATTGTGCGGTATTTTCTGGTTTTGCTAGTTTTTCCCAATAGTAACACAGAACATGAGAATGTTTTTTTACTGTGTCGGACTCAAAGTGAACAAGCGAGAAATTATTTTTCTTATTGAAGATGGCAAAAGTGCAGACAGCAGCAATGATAAAGGGATCAATATTAGTATCTTTATGTTTTTCAGATAATTCATTAAATGTTTTAATAATGAGCTCTTGATTTTCTTGGATTAATTGAAACAATTTCGGCATAGGCTCTGTTAGTTTTATATAAAAATTATTTAATGTAATATCCAGAATAATCAGATAAGTGATAATGCCATGAGGTGCAGAAAAAAGTAACATTTCAAAAATTTTATGGAATTTTCTGGTTTCGGTATTTTCAGTGTAAAATAAATTTTGAAACCCAAAATCCGCTAAAGCATATGTTTCATGAGTGAAAGGGACTTTTCTATCACCTAATGTGATATGTAATCTGGTTTTTTCTCCAATTAACTTAATCCAGCGCACAACTATATTTTCAATAGATGAAAATCCAACAGCAGTATGTATTACTCCATGCAAGTAATCATGCAACATTGTTTCTGCGAGAATCATAGGCGCTAAACCATGTATTTTTTTCTTCTTAAAATCATTGTTGCAATGCGTAAAAGGAATTAAACTAGTGGGTCTTGGTTGATGATTAATAAAATAATCAATCAATTCTTGAGGAGAAACCCTACCATAGCAACCAAACATATCATGATATATTTGATCTGTAGCTGCGCAATAAGTAGAAAGCATATGCGATGCTAAAAACGGAAAAAACCATTGCTTTTTAGCTTCGTCATATTGGTAGCTTAATAAGGGGTGATAGACATATTTCATTTCTGCTGAAAGAAGCGTGCCAGAGGCTCGTTCCGTTAAGTCTAGAAAAAACTGCCTGTCGTTTCGCATCATAGTACATAATATTAAATTTTGAATATCAAGCAAGTCTTTTGGGGTGATGCCAAATTTTTGCAGATTTAGATCTTAGATCTTACTCTCTCATCATGTGTAATTTCATTGGCAGCAAAATGCTTAAGCTTTTCAATGAAATCAGCGATAGGAGCCGTTTTATAAGTAACCACTTTGATATATGCTTCAATATAAGGTATGTTATTTTTAAGTTCAATAAAATCATAAAAACCTGGATTGGCAAGAGAACGAAACTCTTCAAATATTCTAAACATCACTTTATCGACATGTTTATTATCCACGGGTACAATAAAAATGGTCTTTTCTGCCAATGTTCGGCTTGATTGATTGAACGATTTGATAAATTTTTCTTGTTGATCAGCTGTCAATTTTAAACATTTCATTCCTTCTTCAGGTGTTAAATAGCTTATATCATTATTTGTATGTAAATGACTGAGCTTTAACTCTATCCACTGATGCAATGTTTGGAACAATGCATGCGAAATTTTATATTCCGCATCTCCCTCATAAAAACCTTTTAATAGCATTAATATATGCGGGCGTAAATCTTCGGTTTTAATTTCCCAAATTTTTGAGTAAAGGTCTTTTGGCGAGGTACTGTTTGTATCGTTTAGAATAATAAAAATGGCTTTGGCCACATCACTGCTTTTAGGCCATAAAATTTGCTCCAAAGGCATGCGAGCAATGACTTGTTCAAATGCATCCGGCCTTTGGACCCTCCTGCACTATAAGTAATAAATTCAGACATCTGTTTTTAATATCCGTTGTTTTAATATGTTAAAACTGTAACATATTTTACTTAGGGTTAGCTTAAGCATATTAACTATTTGAATGTAAGCGCATGCAAACACAAGTAACCTATTGTTTTTGTTATCATTTGACTGGGATTCCAACTGTTTGTTTTTCTATCAGCCAAGCAACGTATTAAACAAAAACAATGTAATAATCCTAAGCAGCCACTCTTTGTAACGGTATTTACGCTAGTAATAAATGGTCTAATGTTTTACTTTCTGATAAACGATCGCCAGTAATCTCAACTATTCGCGGATGATTATATCAAGGAAAAATATCACAGATATCATCTCGATATTTCTTTTTCAACCATTTATCGGCTGCTTTACGATAAGCAGGATTCTCTTCGGTGTATTCAATAGAATTTTCTTTAAACCCATGCCTGACCCCAATTACTTTAAACGGTTCTGTCACAATTAATTCATCAACCCAATAAAATCCACTCTTCATATGGTAAAGCCGTTTAAAACCGTCTCAATGAGCAGTAAACCGCGCTGCATTGACACAATTTTGGCACAGTTATATTTTTGATTATTAGCATCAATCGAATATCTAAAAAATTCTTACCATGACAAAAATATCTAAATAATTAGTTTTTGGTATAATAGATTAAGGCGGTTTTTTAGCATTAGGCTTAGCGACCTCTCTTCAATCCGCAACCGCCTTAAATATATCATAAACTGTCGTGTGCAAATAAAAATAGACATGGTTTGCTCGTTCCCCACTCCTCTCCTTTAAGTGTAATAATAGCTTGATTTGGGCAGCTATATTTTCTACAATATTCTTAACAAAACCTGCGAAGGACTCTCCTCAAACTGGCTAGTTACTCCAGACCCGAGATTTTATTACACGCCTGTTCAACTTCAGCAATTATCCAGGCAGTGCTTGGATAATTTAATAAACAAATATTTCTAAAAACTCACTTAAAGAATCAATGTTCACAATAAAAATATACTCAACCTTTGAGGATATGCTCTTGTGTTGATAAAGAGCCCATTTTACCTCTATTTCATTTGTTTCATCATCTTCTTTTATAAAAATTTTAGTGTTTGTCACAATTATAGGGAAAACTTTCATGGCTCTCTGCGGAGAATTTAGGACTATCTCATCAATTGCTTCTTGTAATGAGCTGCCCCCTTCTAAACTTGTTGACAAACACCCCAGAAAAGGTACAAAAGATATTTTTTTTTTACTCACTAGAGGTGGATATATTGTATCAACTGTATAATCAAAGCATCGAATTGTTCCCTGCCCTTGAATTAAAGCCGCTTACAAAATCCGTATCACGTAAAGAAGCAGTTGATGCCATGTTAGCGTTTTTGAAAACCATTTATGAAAAATATGTGTTGACTACAAACATTAGTCGCATAATCGATATAGATTATTCATCACTTCAAACACATGAGCAAATGGAAACAAGCGAGCTAGAAGCCATGTTTTATAATATTTATGTCATACTTAATTTGCAATATGGTCATCCACGTCCTGAGCATGTTGTACAGGCGACACAGACTTATGCATGGAATAATGTGAATAACAATCCTTATCAAGAACTGTTTCAACAATATTCTCGATTAGAGCACATCTATATAAAATTTAAAGATTGAGCAAAGCACCGATTCAAATTCGCAATCTGTTTTGTCCAATAAATCTAATGAATCAGGCAAAGAAGTCTTGGAATGTCTATTGAGCTTTGCTAAAAAAGTGAGTCTTGAGATTTTGGAATGCCTTGTAGAAGAGGATATGGTAGAGATTTACGTGGAAACAGCAAAAATTCAAAGCTTGCCTGATACGGCATCATTAGGTGAGATTGAAACTGCTTCAAACGTGATATACGAATGAATTGGAAAAGGTGCTACAAGATATCGAAGCAACCCCTTGGATATAAAATGCAAAGAGAAATATAAGACGCGGCTTATAAAACCCAAGAAGACCTATATGAAATTCCTGCTTCTTTTGAAGATCTGATGAAGCTTGAGCGACATTTGTATTTTTCAGTGAATTTAAGACCTCAGTTTCTGAGAGGTTTGTGTGTTTATTCTTTTTGTCGT
>CAWCVU010000004.1:0-158090 GCA_963798975.1 uncultured Gammaproteobacteria bacterium | reverse complement strand
GCGGATCTAATAATTTATCCAATTCATCTGCAGACAAATCTGTCATTTCCAATGCTAATTCTTTTACAGAACGATGTTCTTTATATGCGCGTTTCGCAATGGCCGCACCTTTTTCATAGCCAATCACCCGATTTAAAGCGGTCACTAAAATAGGATTACGTATCCAATTGCTCTTCCAATATGCGTTGTATTGACCGTGAAACCTTTAATGGCTTTATCGGCTAATACTATGCAACTATTGGCTAATAATTCAATACTTTGTAATAAATTATAAGCAATCACCGGCAACATCACGTTGAATTGAAAATTTCCGGATTGGCCGGCGATGGTGATCGTCGTGTCATTACCCATGATTTGCGCACAGCCATGCAAACGGCTTCAGGAATCACGGGATTTACTTTACCTGGCATAATACTGCTACCCGGTTGTAAAGCTGGCAATGCAATTTCCCCTAAACCGGCGAGTGGACCACTATTCATCCAACGTAAATCATTGGATATTTTCATTAAACTGATCGCGAGTTTGCGAATTTGACCGGATAATTCCACAGCCGTATCTTGCGACTATATTGCACAAAATAATTCGGGCTGGTCACAAAATGCAATCTCGGTTTTTTTCGCAAGAATTTTTGCGACGCGTTGGCCAAATTCAGGATGGGCATTAATGCCAGTACCCACCGCCGTGCCACCTAAAGCCAATTGATTTAAACGTGGTCACAGCGCGTTTAATACGCATTTCACAATCCGCTAATTGTCCTTGAATCGCACGCAAAGTTTGATCAAAACGCACAGGCATCGCATCCATCAAATGCGTACGACCTGTTTTTGTAATTTCTTTTAAACTTTCCGCTTTTTCACTTAACACTTGCTGAATATGTTTTAATGCCGGTAATAATTTTTCATGCACTGATAAACTACTACTCACATGTATCGTACTTGGGATCACATCATTACTACTTTGACTCATGTTGACATGATCATTGGCATGAATAGCTAAGCCAGATTCCTGTTTAGCCAAATGTGCAATCACTTCATTCGCATTCATATTAGTACTGGTGCCTGAACCCGTTTGAAAAATATCAATCGGAAAATCAGCATAATAATGCCCCTGCGCAATTTTATGCGCAGCCGCAGTAATCGCCTTCATTTTATCTTCATCAAGCAATTTCAATTCAAAATTAGCCTGCGCCGCCGCGTTTGCTTAATAAGCCCGAGCGCACGAATAAAAGCCTGCGGCATGGTCAAACCGCTGAGCGGAAAATTCTCAACCGCCCGCGCCGTCTGCGCGCCATAAAGCGCATGTTCAGGAACTTGTACTTCGCCCATACTGTCTTTTTCGATACGATAATTAGTTGTGCTCATGGTTTATTTTCCTCAATCTTATAAAGCCAAACATTGTATCATGGTAGTGTAGTTTAACCAAAAAAGTTTTTAAGCTAACAAGTTTAGCATGAAAAAACTGTGGTTTATTTGGGGAGTTGTAATTCTTTAAAAGCACCATATACATAATATAAAGGCAGAAAAATTAATTTCTGTTCTTTTAATACTTGATAGGGTGCATCAAGAAAAACATAACCATAAGGTGATTGTGGGTATTGCTGCAAAAACATGTGCATGCTTCGCAATTTTCCAGCGGCACCGCTTTTTACTTCAATCGGAATCACTTGATTATTACGAATGGCCAGATAATCTACTTCTGCAGAACTGCTTTTTTCTGCGCGTTGCCAATAATAAATCTCTCCTTCTGCTTGTGTCATTTTTAATTCTTGTGCCACAAATTGTTCAGCTAATGCGCCGCGATAAATAGAAAGCAAATTTTTATCTAAATCATGTAATGTCATGGGGAAACCACACAAAAATTGCATCACGCCAATGTCAAGTACAGCGGCCTTAAATAGGTTATTTTTTACGGATGCTCCCAAGGGCAATAGGGGTGAGTAACACGCTTTTATCGGCGAAATAACTTGCGCCATGGATAATAGATTAAAAGCTTGTTTAATCGTGGCACCTGAAAAATCCTGGGCCAAATGCGTATATTTAATTTGTTGTCCTACATTTTTTGCCACGGAAACAAATACTTCTTCTAAGCATAATTTATTTGCTCTAGGTGCGTATTTAGAAAAATCTCGACGAAACGCATTCACAAGTTCGCTGTGTACAGCCTGGCTTTCTCTAAGAGAACCTGTATCGACAAAGGCTTGCACCGCCTCTGGCATGCCGCCAATAATAAAATAACGATACAATTCTTGTCGTAATAATTCATGTATCGTATCAGATAAACGTTGTGGAGGTTCCTGAATCAGTTGTGCCAAATTTTCTCGCCCAATTGCCGTTAAGTATTCTACAAAATTCAGTGGATACATATGTAAGAATTGTACTCGCCCCACGGGAAATGAAATATCTATAAATGCAAATTCTAATAATGAACCTGCGGCAATCACATGAAGCGCTGGCAGCTCTTCATAAAAATACCGAAGCGCCATAATGGCTCTAGGACAATTTTGGATCTCATCAAAAAATAACAAGCTTTCGCCAGGCTTAATTGCCTGCCCCGTTGCAAACTCAAGCTCGGAAATAATACGTTTCACATCTAAATCTTGCGCAAATATTTTTGCAAAAACAGGTGTTTTTTCAAAATCTATTTTCACCATGCCCCAAGGAAACTCTGTATGGGCCAAGGCCTCCACCGCATAAGTCTTACCCACTTGCCGTGCACCCCGCAGCAGCAAAGGTTTGCGCCTAGGATGGCGCGCCCAGTCTACGAGTGCTTGATTTACTATGCGTTTCATAATATTATCCTTCAGAAATACAAGGTTATTTTAGCATGTAGCCTTTATAAAAGAAAGGTTTAGATAGGTTTAAGAGGATTAATATCTCTATCATATTGAATATTAATATATTTTTACAGCAGTGCGACTTTGGATGGTCTTGTTTCATGCCTTCAAATACTGCTTGACAAAGGCGCTGATACTATGTTAGCGTAATACCTTAATATATGAGCAGGAGTCCTTATGTTTAGCAATGCCAATGAAAGGTCTAGGTATCAAGCCAATTCTTATCAGTATGAGCACTCTTTGGCGTGCCTTCACAAGAATCAGTTCGTACTTGAACAGTACGATACAAACGGCTACCACGCTGAGGATCAGGCGAGGCTTGATGACATACTTTCGCTTAACCTTAATACCATAGGTCCTGAAGATATTTTAAAGCGGAAGTCTTATCTAGTTATTTTTGAGCTAAGCTCAACTGATCAATGCGTGCAATTACTTGAATTTTTAGATAAACTTCCCGCCTGGACTGTTCGTTCGAGCTCTTTGGGTGATCCTGATTCTGCTAGAAGGTCAATAATAAAACAATTTGTGATAATTAAGGAACTCCGTTCCAAATCTGATAGTCAATCTATGTTTAACTGGGGCTCATATTATAAAGTCGAATGGACCGCTGTTGGTTATAAGATTACGAATCTTAAGGGTGATAATTTTCAGGGCTACAATGGACTGCATTGGTGGTTACCAGGCGAGGTACCTTATCATCTAGAAGAGCAAGGTAAAGTGATCTGTGTTAATTCGAGTAGTAAAACTACTTTGAAAGCTTTGCATAGATTTGTAAATACACATCGATATGTTATTGCAAAAGCGAGTTCCTTGGAAGAAGAGATCCAGCAAAAATTAACAGCCTTTAAATTTATTGTGAAGCTTGAAGGCATAAAAATAAGCTTCGAGTGTTGGGACAACAACTTCATAAAAGAGCTTAAAGAACTGCCTAACAACTATAACTGTAGCCAGGAAGATACTAGTGTAACCCTAGCATTTAATCTTTCGGAAGTGCGCAGCGACAAACTCCTTGATTTTTTGAATAAGCATAGAGAAAAGATAGAAAATTCATCGGCTATCTTCTCTAACGTTGCGGCGGTTTTTCGTGAAATGGCAAGAAGAGAGCAGAGTGAAATTAGCAGAAGACCGAGGGAGAGGGAAGAGCAAAGATTAAATGCCAATGAAATTAATAGAGAAGGGGTATCCATAAAAGAGCTTCGTGCTATATTATTGCGTCCCCATATAAGAATTCGTCCCAATAAAGGAAATAATTTATTGCCACCCCAATTCATCTTGGATGGGTTTAATCTTGTATTTGGATGCATTATAAGCGGAGCAAAGATTGCTATCGACACTACAAGTACAATAACAAATAGGGCCACTGCATCTCTGAGCGCAACAACGCATTGGTTGTGGACAACATTACAATCGGCTACACCGGTGGTGCAGCCTACTGAAATTCCAGATGACTATTTATGCCCCATTTCTTTGCAGCCCATGGATGATCCGGTAACGCTTCCTTCGGGTATAACTTGTAATCGTTCATCACTTACTAAAATGCGTAGTGTAACAAAAAAATTAATATGCCCCATGACCCGAAAAGATTGTACTTCTTTTGATGAAAGAAATGCCGGATCCGCTATTCTTGTAAAAAATACGATCACTGAATTTTTTAATCAAAACCCCCACCTTAAGCCAGACTCAGGGCAACAGGTGAGACTGTAAAAATGGTGATCACAGCTGCATTGCTGTGTGTATAATAAGCAGTTGAAAACACTCATCTAATAAATCAGCGAGCTTACTTATGCTAATATTGCAAGGTCTCAATCAGACGAATGATTTTTATGTCATTAAACAGTCACAAGCCTTAACAGCCCAGGCGCAATTGCGTTTGGAGCAGTTATTACAAGCAAAAATTGTTGAACACTTACCAGCCGATGCTTATGTATTGCCACGTTTGGGGACGGTTTCTCCTTGGGCTTCTAAAGCCTTGGATATATTAAAACTTTGCGATTTAGCGATGATAGAGCGTATTGAACACGGTAGAGTGTCGTCACGTGAAGGCTTAACTTTTGATCGTATGACGGAATCGGTTTTATTTCATTTTTCTGATTTAAAAAATATATTTGATGAACAAGCGCCTCGGCCTTTAAAACATATCGATATTTTAAATCAGGGGATAGAGGCTTTAAAACAGGTTAATCAAGAATTAGGTCTGGCTTTGTCTCTTGATGACATGAATTATTTATTAGCCACATTCATAGATTTGGATCGCAATCCCACGGATGCAGAACTGATGATGTTTGCACAAGTGAATTCTGAACACTGCCGACATAAAATTTTCAAAAGTGAATTTATTATCGATAATAAAGAAATGCCGCTTAGTTTGTTTGATATGATTAGAAATACTTATCATGAACATCCTCACGCTGTTTTATCTGCCTATAAAGACAATGCAGCCGTGATGGAAGGAAATGAAGCCTCACGTTTTTATTGTGATCATAATCATATTTATCATTATCATAAAGAAGCTGCGCCGATCTTAATGAAAGTGGAAACACATAATCATCCTACAGCCATTGCACCTTTTGCAGGTGCAGCAACGGGCGCCGGTGGTGAGATTCGTGATGAAGGTGCAACCGGGCGTGGTGGTAAACCCAAAGCAGGTCTTGTGGGTTTTAGCGTTTCAAACTTACGTTTACCGAATTTTCCACAATCCTTTGAAGGACCTGAAAATAAGCCCGATCATATTGCCTCACCCCTACAAATTATGTTAGATGGGCCTATCGGTGCTGCGCGTTATAATAATGAATTTGGACGTCCTAGTTTATGCGGGTATTTTCGAAGTTTTGAGCAAACGATAGGCGATCTCACACGTGCTTATCATAAGCCGATTATGATTGCAGGCGGCATGGGCTTGGTGCAACCGCAACATGTGCAAAAACAAGAAATTGCTGAAGGCAGTTTAATTATTATTTTAGGTGGACCAAGTTTTATTATTGGTTTAGGCGGCGGCGCTGCATCTTCAAAAGCATCTACGAGCCAAGATGCCGCTTTAGATTTTGCATCCGTTCAACGGGATAATGCCGAAATGCAAAGACGTTGCCAAGAAGTGATCGACAGATGTTGGGCCCTGGGTGAATATAATCCGATTTTATCTATTCACGATGTCGGCGCAGGTGGTTTATCTAATGCCGTACCTGAAATTATTCACGATGCAGGACGCGGCGGAATATTTGATTTACGTCATATCCATTTGGGCGATCCTGCATTATCACCAATGGAAATCTGGTGTAATGAATCGCAAGAGCGTTATGTATTAGCAATAGAAGCCAGTGAATTTGAAACCTTTAAACAAATTGCTAAACGTGAACGTTGTCCATTTGCTGTATTAGGCGAAGCTCAAGAATGGCCACAATTGCAAGTGCATGATCCCTTGTTAAAACAAGATACAGTGAATATGCCTATATTAGCTTTATTTCCTAAACAAGAAGTATTAAAGTGTAAGGTGACACGTATTAGCAAAAAGGGCCGTCCATTTAATACAGCACAGTTAGATTTAAAAAATAACTTAGAAGCCATTTTGCAACATCCTACAGTAGCTGATAAAAGTTTTTTAATTACCATAGGGGATCGCAGTGTCGGCGGATTAACTGCGTGCGATCAAATGGTAGGTCCTTGGCAAGTGCCTGTTGCGGACGTCGCTGTCACATTTACCGATTTTCAAAATGAAAGCGGAGAAGCCATGGCCATGGGCGAGCGCACGCCTTTAGCTGTAATAAATGCACCGGCTTCAGGACGTATGGCCATTGCAGAAGCCATTACCAATATTACTGCTGCAAGAATTAATAAAATCAGTGATATTAAATTATCTGCCAACTGGATGGCTGCTAGTGGATTTTCAGATGATGATGCTGATTTATTTGATACCGTAAAAACAGTTGGGATGGAACTATGTCCACAATTAGGTATTTGCATACCCGTTGGCAAAGATTCTTTATCGATGCGCATGACTTGGGAGAAAAATGGCAAAGCCGAACAAGTCGTTTCCCCTGTGTCACTGATTATCAGTGCCTTTGCGCCAGTTGTGAATGCACACCAGACTTTAACGCCACAACTTAATACTCAAAAAGAAACTGAACTTTTATTAATTGATTTAGGTCGTAATAAAAATCGCTTAGCAGGCTCGATTTTAGCTCAAATAAATAATGCTTGCGGTGAGAGTACGCCGGATTTAGATAAAGCTCAAGATTTGAAAAATTTTTTCGGCTTAATTCAAAGTTTAAATAACCAAAAACTAATTTTGGCCTATCATGATCGCAGCGATGGCGGTGTGTGGGCGAGTTTATGTGAGATGGCTTTTGCCTCACGCACAGGGCTTAATATTCATTTAAATGAAAATTGTACTGATCTCTTAGCGTTTTTAGCAAATGAAGAACTGGGTGCGGTCATTCAGATTGATAATGAAATGCGCGAGCAAGTGTGGGAATGTATAACTACTTGGCAGTTAAATGATTGCACACAAGTGTTAGCCGCGCCTAATCGTGATGACAGAATAGGTATTTTTAAAAATAATAAAATAATTTGTGAATGGCCGCGTAATGCATTACAACAAAAATTCTCACGTGTGAGTTATGAAATGCGTAAATTGCGCGATAATCCGCATTGCGCACAGCAAGAATATGATCATATTTTAAATAATAAAGAGACAGGTTTATTTTCAAATTTAACTTATGATAATCAGCAAAATATTGCTGCACCCTATCTGAATATCGATGCAAAACCTAAAATAGCCATTTTGCGTGAGCAAGGTGTCAATGGTCAAATTGAAATGGCGGCTAGTTTTGATGCCGCCGGTTTTATGGCGGTTGATGTGCATATGAGTGATATTTTATCTGGCGCAGAAGATTTATCTGATTTTCATGGCCTCGCTGCTTGCGGTGGTTTTTCCTACGGGGACGTGCTAGGCGCAGGCCGCGGTTGGGCCAGTACAATTTTATACCATGCGCGCGCGCAGCACGTGTTTCAACGTTTTTTCTTGCGCGATAATACCTTTACCTTAGGCGTATGTAATGGTTGTCAAATGTTAGCGCAGCTACATGAATTAATTCCTGGCGCACAAGACTGGCCATCCTTTTCGCAAAACGAATCAAAACAATTTGAGGCGCGTTTAGTGATGGTAGAAGTGATGCCTAGTCCATCCATATTCTTTAGCGATATGATAGGCTCACGCATGCCTATTATCGTCTCACATGGCGAAGGTCGCGCGGTATTTAATCAGTCCATCATAAAACCCCAAGTAGCCTTACGTTATATCGATAATGAAGGTATACCTGCGATAAACTATCCATTTAACCCCAATGGCTCAAAAGAAGGGATGACCGCTTTTACAAATTTAGATGGCCGCGTAACCATTATGATGCCCCATCCTGAACGGATGATCCGCTCATCATTAGGCGCCTGGAAGCGAATGTTTGAAAATGCGAGGACCTGGCTTGGTTAAACATAAAACTAATTTTGGCCCCCTTCTTGCATTAAGATATTCTTATATCAAGAAGGAGGTCTAAGATGTTTTTTGATGTTGCTAGCCTTACCCAGTCAATCAAAGATCAAGGTTTAAAAACAGTTGATTTATCTAATCAGCTTATACTTGAGAACTCAGTAATCCCTTTTAAAGAAAATGAAGAAGGTGAAGGTCATCCAAATCGACAGATTGTTCAATTAATGAGTTCACTCTATGACCGTTCGGGTGGGCTGCGAGCAGTTGTAGCAACAAATGCTCAGACTATTGAATCATTTCCTTTAAATAATGAAGCGGGTTTGTTTTGGGAGTGGCCTGAAACTAAGCCAGATCAAGCAGATGACGCTAATTTTATATTATCGCCGATCTGGGATTTTCATTATTTTGCCGCAGCGCAAGGGAAAACAATAAAGTTTTTTACCCTAGATATGGGCTATAGAGTCAGTGAGGAACCGCTATTAACCAATAGCGAGGTAAGCGCTTTAGTCAAAATGGATAATGGTCCTTTGATAGTAGGTTTGAGAAGTGGATTGATTTTACTTACAAATGTGAAAGATTCTGTCAAAAAATGCGTTGAATTTGGATCACATACTCAGGCGATTTCACATATTTTAATTTTAGATAAAGAAGCATTTATAACCGTTTCTGGACATGGCGCTAAGTGTGCTGTTAAGTTATGGCATATCAATGAGCCTTTTAAAGCAACTAAATTTCAAGCGTCTGAGCTGAGTCGGCGAGAAAGTATCGATATAGGTGGTAGTTTTAGAGGTCGGATAAAATCTTCTACTCGAAATGCAGCTTTTAATACTTTTGCAGTGCTTGTTTCTAAATCACTATTGGCTATAACCAGCCCTGAGGGAATCTTGATTTGGGATATTGATGGAGGTAAGTATAAACATACTTTACCTGCACTCAATGTGATAAATCTTGTTTCTTTAGATAATGGATTATTGCTCAGTTGCACCGAAGATGAGGTCAGTGTTTGGGAGGTTAATACCGCTTCGTTATTAACTAAATATAAAGGATCATACGCTCACTTGATGTCTTGTGGGTACGGTCATCAGTTCATCTACACTCATCAAAATAAACCTCTGGCTTGTACCATAAAGACTTTGTCTGCAAAATCTATTGAGAGTCTTTTAACTTTATTATCGGAAAACGATTATGGGATAGAGCATCTCAATTTTTCGGGAATAAAGTCTTGGACAGACGAGCATATTAAAAAGTTAATTTTTATTATTGAAAAGCATAAAGGAAGTTTAAAAACAGTCAATTTAAATAATACGGAAATTAAACAAGAGATTATCGTAAAGTTAGGCAACCTGCGTCAGGGGGCATCTTCGCTCGTGGTGAGCAGTTCAATATACCTTGATGCAGATCAAAAGACTCATAGTAACTCTTCTTCTTCCGGCACGTCTTCATATCCCAGTAGCATCAGTTTAAATCAATTGGATATGGAAGATGATAAAGATATAGAAAAAGAAAAAGGCAACAAAGCTAAGAAGTCTTGCTGCCTAATGTTTTAAGATTAAAATCTGAAACCTGGATCAAACTCAGCTTTGACGCTGAGCATGATTTGTTGATAAGCCGGTGCATCAAGTGCATCGGTGCTATCAAAATCATCAGCGGTTGTAGTAGAGACGTTGTTCATACTACTATTGGTCGTATTAGGTTCAAATTCTGTCATGCTGTAATCAAAGACTAAAGATAGATGACTGATACTTTCTAAATGATGTTCAAGACCTGCACCATAGCGCCAGCCGCGTAGGGTATCCGTTTGAATGGCAGCGTCGTTGCCAAATTGAGCAGCGCCCACAGCACCTGAAGAATCAGTTAATTCCATACTGAAATCGCCCCATACAACTCCACCGTCTAAAAATAAACGGGTATTTTTAGTGACATTATAACCGGGACGTAAGCGTATACCCGTAGCCCAATCTAAATCGGCGCGGCCATCACTAAGTCCCCAAATTTCATTGGTATCAATGGGTGTTGATTCTTCTAAATCATAGGAGTAATTGCTTACGCGGGTTTCAGTTGGATTTTTTTGGCCAAAGACTTCAAAGGCGACGTTGTATTCATCGTTAAAGCCATATTGATAACCCACAGCCATTTCATTACGAAATTCATTGCTGCGATTAGTTAAATCACCAGCCACAGCATTAAAGCTGATGCTACCTACGACTAATAAGGTCGCAGGGATAGAAAATTTAGTTGTCATTACTTGCCTCATTTATGGGACTTATTAATAAAAAATAGCAGACAGATTAAAGTCTTGCAAAAAATAAACGTACCCTAGGCTGTACTTATACAAGAAATGTGCCATTATCGCAACCCTTATTTCTCTAGGTGTGCTTTTAGAAGGGTTACCTGCCCCTCATTAAGGTGTAAACCTAACTTAGTGCGGCGGTATAACAAATCATCTGTTTTATAAAGCCATTCGTGAGTTTTTAAATATTCTACTTCGCGCTGATAAAGTGTAGTTCCAAAATGAAGCCCTAGGTCAGCCTCACTTTGTGCATCTTCAAGCACAGCGTAAATACGTGTGCCATATTGGCGTGCAAGGCGGTTAAGCAGGGTTAGTGATAAATTGGGGAAGTCATTTTTTACAGTAGTTAAAAATCCAATAAAATCTGCTTGAGCAATATCACCGCCTGGAAGGGCTGCATGGTCAGTCCAGGCGGGTCCCATGTACGGGAAATAGGGTTTGAGTTTATCCAATGCGTGTTCAGCTAATCTGCGATAAGTGGTAATTTTTCCGCCTAATACAGACAATAAAGGTAAAGCACCTGTAGCATCTGTTATTTCAAACGCATAATCACGCGACAAAGCTTTGGCATCGTGCTCTATATGTTTATCAAATAGAGGACGCACGCCAGAAAAACCCCATATTATTTGGTGAGCATTGATTGTTCTTTTAAAATAAACATTAATAATTTGACATAAATAATCAATTTCATCCGTGGAAATTTGAGCAGATTTGGGGTCGCCCGTATAGTTAATTTCCGTTGTGCCTATTAGGGTGAAATTCTCTTCATAGGGAATTGCAAATACCACACGTTGATCGGTTTGTTGCAGAATATAAGCGTGTTCGCCTTCGTATAATTTAGGTATCACGATATGACTGCCTTTAACCAGGCGAATATGATATTGACTCGGTAAATGTGCATTTTGCTGTAGAACTTGTTCACACCAAGGACCGGTTGCATTGACAACAGCACGTGCAGTAATCGTAAAACTGTGATGATTTAAACTATTGACTACTTGTGCTTCCCAATGTTTTGCATAACGTTTTAAATGAGTGACTTTGCAATAGGTTGAAATCAGCGCGCCTTTTTCTTGTGCGGCCATTGCATTAGCTATGACTAATCGTGCATCATCAACGTTACAATCAGGATACATAAAACCAATTTTATAACTAGCGTTTAAAGGTTCCCCATAAATCGTGGATCTTAAGTTAATCATTTTTGAGGCTGGCAATAAGGTTCTTTGAGCGAGATGATCATATAAAAATAAGCCCGCGCGGATCAGCCATTTGGGGCGTAATCCTGGATGATAAGGCAAAACAAAAGACAAAGGATGAATTAAATGCGGCGCTTTACGTAGTAATAACTCTCGCTCTTGCAAAGATTCATGCACTAAGCGAAATTGATAATATTCTAAATAACGCAAGCCCCCATGAATAAGCTTGGTGCTTTTCGAAGAAGTGCCACTGGCGAGATCATTTTGCTCACACAAATGCACGGATAAACCTCGTCCCGCAGCATCACAGGCTATGCCTGCACCATTAATGCCACCGCCGATGACCAGCAAATCAACAGGAGATAGATAAGACACCATAAAACTCCATATTCTTGAGGTATAATAAAATAATATTTACAGGATAGCACTTTCATGACGGATTTTTTATTAGTGATCGATCAAGGTACGACCAGTACCCGGGCTTTAATATTTGATAGGCAATTTAAAGTGATAGCGCTTGCGCGTAAAGAATTGCCGCAAATTTTCCCCTATCCAGGTTGGGTAGAACATGATCCCGAAATCATTTGGCAGGCTGTATTATCCACTTGTCGTGAAGCGCTGCAAATAGCAAAAATAAGCGCACAGCAAATTGCCGGCATCGCAATAACCAATCAACGTGAAACAACGATTATTTGGGATAGACAAACAGAGCAAGCGATTTATCCGGCCATCGTCTGGCAAGACCGACGCACAGCAGATTATTGTCAAGCGATGCAAACACACGATTTATCGAAAACCATTCAAGAAAAAACCGGGTTATTATTAGACCCTTATTTTTTGCGCCAGTAAAATTGCTTGGATATTAACTAACATTGAAGGCGCACGTGCAAAAGCAGAGCATGGACAATTAGCCTTCGGTACGATCGAGAGTTTTATATTGTGGCGTTTAACCGGTGGTGTGCACGCCAGTGATATCAGCAATGCTGCACGTACTTTATTATTTAATATTCACACGCAAAACTGGGACCCTGAATTACTAGATATATTTAATATTCCACACTCATTATTACCTAAAGTTTTCGATAATAATGTAACCTTTGGTTTAACAGACAAAACACATTTTGGCGCACAACTACCCATTGTTGCTATGATCGGCGATCAACAAGCGGCCGCTTTTGGTCAAGCCTGTTTTTCAAAAAATACCGTTAAAAGTACTTACGGTACAGGTTGTTTTATATTAATGAACACCGGCGAGCAAATTGTACAATCGCAACACCGTTTATTGAGTACTGTCGCATACCGTATCAATAATCAAACAACCTATGCTTTAGAAGGGAGTATTTTTAACGCGAGTACGGCCATACAATGGTTACGTGATGGTCTGCATTTAATTAAAAACGCAAATGAGACAGAAGCAATTGCAGCACAAATTAATGATACCGATGGGGTATACTTCATACCCGCATTTACCGGCCTGGGCGCACCTTATTGGGATCCAAAAGCCAGAGGCGCCATTTTAGGTTTAACGCGCGAATGCAACAAATCACATATCATTCGCGCAGCTCTAGAAGCCGTTTGCTACCAAACCCGCGATTTATTAGACGCCATGCAAATGGAGGCCAACAAAATAAATAGTTTACGCGTAGACGGTGGCATGACCCCTAATAATTGGCTGATGCAATTTTTAGCTGATATTCTACAAATCCCCATAGAACGCCCACCCGTCATAGAAACAACCGCCCTAGGCAGCGCCTACATGGCTGCCTTAACTTTAAAATGGTTAACTTCACTCGAAGAAATTACCAACATTTGGCAATGCGAAACATTATTCACCCCCAAGATGGATCCTAAGCAAAGCGATCGTTTATACCAAGGTTGGCTCGAAGCCGTGGGGAGAATACGGGGATGACGTTTACGTGGTTTTTCGTAAGTCCTGTAGATGATATCTTTGCACGGTCTAAATAATTTATGCAATAACAACCCATACCAGTAAGTTGAATTCCGAGGTATCGCCTTTAATCTTACCGTTGACACCGTTCTTACGCTCGGCGTCGTTCCTGTTTTGTGTGTATTGATGTTTGAAAAACACGCATAGGGATATTATTAAATTTTAAAAGACCTGGTATATCTACCATCGTCATAAGCTTCAATGCAAGCGGTTAAGGGTGAGTTGAATTGTTGGGCATCCCCGTGGCTTAAAGGATCATAGTAACCTTGAGCAACTTTATAAAAAATATCCATACACACCGCTGCCCAATTGGATGCACTTGGATTATTCAAAAAAGTGCCAAGTGACTGATAAGAAGATTCTATGCTGGCTTTAGGGCAAAGTAAATTATTTAGCATAAAAGGACCAGAGATCATGGCAATTAAACATTTGTGATGGCCAATTATGTCGCGCAATTTATCGGTTGGACTCGATTGAAGAAAATCCCCGATCAGGGGGCCCAATCGAGTATATTGTAACCTGATGAGTTTGTAATTATCGGAAATGCTGTTCATATATTCAGATAATATGGAACTATTAGGGACTGCAGAAAGAATGGAATTGCTCGTCATGTGATTCCCTCCAGGCATACACACTGCAAAACCTTCTGGCAGATTGACATTTAAAGGAAATGGCTTATGTGCAACATCGTCATCATCGAGATAATGTCCACCCCCCATTTTATGAAGAACCCAAAGGCGCAGGATATCACTCATTGCAACAAAATAAACAAATGGAACGCCTTGGGTCGCCAGGATTTCATTGCGTAATTTGTGCGCGTCTGAGTAGTTCCCGCACATTGCCTCATAGTGCAAATTAGCATTAGCATAATTGATATGGATGTCCTTTTCCTTGCAAAACGCTTCTATTTTTATTTTTTCAGAGGCATTAAGAAAGTAAGAATCAATGTGAAGGACAACCTGGTCGGCTGGATTTTCGTTTTTTAAGTCACTGAGCCGTTTTAATGTTTCATCTTTCGGGTAAGACCCCACACAATGCACATCATGGAAAATGGTTTCAACCCCAAGGGCTTTATTTCTTTCTCTGGCAATGGCCGTGCTCGCTCTTAGCATTTCATTTAGCTTTGCAATCTTTTCAAACGGCATTTCAATGTTCATGCGATTCATTTCATAATCTCGCATTTCATGATATATCGGAAATTTTTCTTTAAACTCAGTCTGGCCGCACAATTCCTGAGCCTCTTTTATTTCGATCTTCGTCAATGTAGCAAAGGCTAGCAGCTCAACTTTTTCTTTTTCATTGAGAAAGGCGTTATCTACCCATAGTATGATTTTATAACCAGGATTAAGCGTACTCACAGTTGAGAGACGCTCTAGTGTAGTTTGACTAGGGTATGATCCAAGCCAAATGAAATTCAGAACATTGGGAACTGTTTTTTCAGAAGCAGTTTTTTCTGAGGTGCTTTTTCCAGGGGTAAAAAGATGATATAAATTGAACATAATGCACTTCTACCAGTTTATGGATTTGAGATAAGGATATAGTTGGAATTGTAGCTATCTCTTGCCACATTTGCAAGAAAAATAGCAAAAATATCGAGGGTTTTTATTGGTTAACGCATATTGCTTAAGATATTAATAGCACGCCCTTGGAATTGATTATTGAGCGCTGTCAGCATGCGAATATTATTATGTGGAAGAGATTCATGCGAAAACCCAGCTACCTTTAGAATTATTGGATGTTCTTTAATTTTTTAACTCATCTCCAACACCGCCCCCGTATCCGGTAGGGCTAATTCGTCGAGATAAACTGTTTTACCTTTTAAATGCAAACGACCTTGTGCAAACCATTTGATGACTGCAGGATAGAGGATGTGTTCTTTGGCTTGGACGCGGGCTTTTAGGGTGTGTTCGGTATCTTCTTCGTGGATATTAATAATCATTTTGGCGATTAAAGGGCCGTTGTCTAATTCGTCGGTGACAAAATGAACGGTGCTGCCGTGATGTTTATCGCCGTGGGCTAAGACTTTAGCGTGTGTCGCTAGTCCTTTGTGTTTGGGTAAAAGTGAGGGATGAATATTGATTAATCGGCCTTTATAGTGCTCAACAAATTCGGGTGATAAAATGCGCATAAAGCCTGCAAGTACGACTAGTTTGGGTTTGAAGGTATCGATTTGCTCGATTAAGACTTTGTCAAATTCGGCACGAGTTTTATAGGCTTCACCCGGAATAGTAATCGCTGGAATATCGGCATGGGCTGCGCGTTGTAAACCATAAGCATCTGTTTTATCACTGATGACCGCAGATAATTGTGCAGGAATATCGCCGGTTTTAATTTGATCAATAATAGCCTGCAAATTGCTGCCAAAACCAGAAAGCAACACAACGATACGGTAAGGTGCGTGTGGCATGTGAAACTCTTCTAATTGTTTGATTTGAGAATAACGGCTTTGTCTGTTGAATGGCTGCTTACAATTTGACCTAAGGGCCAGGCAACTTCCCCATGTTCACGCAATAATTCAATGCTGCTATTGAGGTGTTCAGGCGCTACTATCACGATCATACCTATACCACAATTAAAGGTTCTAACCATTTCGGTATTATCAATTTGACCTTGTTGTTGCAACCAATGGAATATACGTGGCCACTGCCAGTGATTCAGTTCAGCGCCCGTGTTTTTCGGTAAAATGCGGGGAATATTTTCTAATAAGCCACCGCCGGTAATATGTGCAATGCCGTGCACAGTATTTTTTTGGCACAAAGCTCGGATCGCTTTAACATAAATACGTGTGGGCTGCATGAGAATATCAGCCAATGTTTGGCCATTATCAAATACGCTATCTAAGGGTGTTTGCGAAACTTCAACAATTTTGCGAATCAATGAATAACCATTGGAATGGGGGCCTTGTGAGCCGAGCGCAATAATGGCATCACCCACATTAATTTGACTGCCATCGATAATGGCTGATTTTTCCACAACACCCACTGCAAAACCTGCGAGATCATAATCACCGCTGGCATACATACCAGGCATTTCAGCCGTTTCCCCACCGATAAGAGAGGCGCCTGCTTGTTGGCAGCCTTCACCAATACCGGTAATCACTTTTTTAAGTGTAGGTAAATCTAATTTGCCACTGGCTACATAATCTAGAAAGAATAAAGGTTCAGCGCCACAGACAATTAAATCATTCACACACATGGCGACCAAATCGATGCCCACGCCTTCATGTTTATTTAATTGATTGGCCAATAATAATTTTGTGCCTACGCCATCGGTTGCAGAAACCAGCACTGGATTTTTGTAACGCTTGAGTTCAAATAGGGCGCTAAAGCCACCAATACTACCTAACACTTCGGGACGACGCGTGGCTTCTGAGATGATTTTAATATCATCTACTAAACGATCGCCTGCTTCAATATCTACACCGGCATCACGGTAAGTTAGGCTTTGAGTCTTTTTTGGGGTTTCATTCATCATGTAGCTATTATACTGGGTGTGCGTATAATATAAAGACCTCTTTAGTCGAAAGCGTGAGTGTTTTATGAAAATATTTAAATTAAATATCGGAATAGCCATTTTATTGTGCAGCTTGGCTTTTATTTGTCAGGCAGCTGATAAATATAATTTATACAGTGCCACTGTGCCTGTGGAATCACAGCAAGCTGGCGCAAGTGAAATAGCGATGCAGCAAGCACTTGCCCAAGTGTTCACTAAATTAAGTGGTAGCACTGTAACCATTGCGATCCCCACCCCCGCTCAAGCCAGTCAGTGGGTCCTGCAATACCGGTACGAAGCCGATGGATTAAATGTCACGTTTGATCAAAAAGCGGTAGATAATTATTTGAAAAAAAATAATATTACCATTTGGTCCGGCGATCGGCCTTTAACTTTAGTATGGATGGCTGTAGAAGAAAATGGCACGCAAGCGATAGTGGGTGAATATGAGACAGGCTTAATTCATTGGCAGCAAATGTTTACGAAAGAGAGCAAGGCGCGTGGTGTGCCGGTATTATTTCCATTATTAGACTTAACTGATAAACAACAAGTAGAACTGAATGATGTGTGGTATCACGTGGATACAGCACTCAAAGGTGCGGCGACGCGTTATCAAGCTGAAAATAGTTTATCAGGTCGGATTTATAAAAATTCACAAACCGCGCATTGGTCGGCGGATTGGTTATTAGCCCTACCTACAGAACAAGTGGGTTGGCAAAATGAGGCCAGTACACCTGAAGAATTAATTAAGGCCAGTGTTAATCGTTTTGCAAATGAGTTGGCAGTCCGTGTATCAAAATCAACTACGCCTACATCGGTTTCAGCCTTAATTTTAACTATAGAGAACGTCAATGATGTGCACAGTTATTTACGAGTAATGAGTTATTTGCACTCATTAAACGCACTTGATACGATTACACCGACCGAGATTACGCCTACAACCGTATCCGTTCAGGTTAAATTAAAGATGCCTGTTGCATCATTTGAGCAACAAGTCGCAACAGGGTTATTGCTACAATCTATACCGAGTACAGACGAACATGTGTTGCATTACCGATATTTATAATTCATGAGCACACAATTAGCTTTACCTCTAGGGTTGCGCGATGATGCAACGTTTGATAATTTTTTCCCGGGTGTTAATGCGCATTGTGTCACCGCACTTACAGCTGCTGCCAGTGGCTCGGGTTATCCCTTTATTTATTTATGGGGACAAGTAGGTGCGGGCCGTAGCCATTTGTTACAAGCCGCTTGTCATTTAGCCGCACAAAAAAACCGCACTTGTGTTTATTTGCCGCTCTGTACGCCAGATTTGGCCGTGCAAATTTTACATGATTTAGAACATATTAATCTGGTATGTATCGATGATATTGAGGCAATAGCCCAAGATAAAGTGTGGGAAGAAGGTTTGTTTCATTTATATAATCGTGTCCGTGATATGGGCACAACCTTATTGATTGCAGGGGCACATCCACCACAACGTTTAGGTTTAGGATTACCGGATTTGGTTTCTCGCCTGGCTTGGGGCGTCGTGTTTCAATTACACTTATTATCGGACGAAGAAAAATTGGCGGCCCTGGCCATGCGGGCAAAATTAAGGGGTTTGGTTTTAAGTGATGAAGTAGGACAATTTTTATTGCGTCGCTGTCCACGCAATATGACCCAATTATTTTCTATATTAGATAGGCTTGATAAAGCCTCTTTGCAAGCACAACGCAAATTGACGATCCCATTTGTAAAGTCAGTGCTGGGAGTCTAGAGTTTACCGAGGATCGGAATCGAACCGACACTCCCGAAGGAACCGGATTTTGAATCCGGCGCGTCTACCAGTTCCGCCACCTCGGCAAGAAAAAAAGTATATCATGGTGTGAATTAAATGTATAATGGTCCATTGAAAATTTAAGCTAAAGGGATGTATGAACGCTTCAATTTATTTTATTACCGGTGTCACCGGGTTTTTATCCAAAGAATTTTTGGTTACCGCACTTACAGATAATCCGCAAGCCCAATTTTATTGTTTAATTCGTCAGCAAGGTCGTACGAGCGCAGAGCAGCGACTTAAAGAAGTATTGCAATCAGTGGATTTATCACATGAATCACACCGTGTGTTTGCGATCCCGGGCGATATTACCCATTCACTACTGGGTTTGGAAGTCGAAGTGTACCAAACCTTAGCACGAAAAATAACCCATATTGTACATTCAGCGGCCCTCGTACAATTTGAAAAACCTAAAGCCATGCTTGAGCATATCAATGTCGAAGGCACAAAAAATATGATCGCCTTCGCACAAGAAAGTGCGCAACTTAATCCGGAATTTAAAGTGTTTGCTTATGTAAGCACCGCCTATGTTGCCGGTCAACGTAAAGGCAGAGTGACTGAACAGGATTTCTCAGATGCCTATGGTTTTAAAAATAATTACGAATCAACAAAGTTTGCAGCAGAAGCGTTGTTGCATGCAAAAAAGGCAACAATACCGCTCATCATTTTTCGTCCTTCTATCATTTTGGGTCACAGTCAAAGCGGTCGTACGCCGCGTAATAATGTCATATTTCCACCGACCCAAGTGGTAAAAAAATTTCCACTGCCTTTTGCTTTACTGCCCATTAATGAAAATTGCTTATTAGATTTTGTACCTGTGGATTATGTAGCCAATGGCATTTATTCTTTAATGCATATGCAAGAGGCTTATGGACAAACTTTTCATCTGACCAGTGGCATGGGCAAAGAAGTGAGCATGGGCCAAGCACTACAGGTATTTAGTCAAATGTATGGAGTGCGCCTCATCAGTATCCCGGCGGGCACCTGGCCTTTGTTAAAACGTCTATTTTCTTTGACGCGCATAGGCCGCTATGTGGTGCAAGCGGCAGACCCTTTTTGGCTTTATAGCTTAGAGAATCCACAGTTTTGCCAACAATACACGCAACAGTTTCTGGATAAACAGGGCTTAAGTTGTGATAATATGGTAAATGTATTGAAAAAGACTTTGATATTTATGGAAAATTAAGGAGAGATGATGTCAGATTTGTTTAATACCGTTGCAGATATTATTAGTAATATCTCTAATATTGATAGAGGGAAAATTACTTTAGATGCGGATTTAATGACGGATTTAAAAGTAGATAGTTTAGATTTTCTAGATATTACTTATGAAATTGAAAAAAAATATGGGATTAGCATTCCTGTGGAAGAATGGGTTGAAGAAGCAAGTACTCAGACACAAGAAGCGCAGCGCATGTTTTCAATCAAGAATTTTTTAGAGCGCGTTCAGAAATTAATTGATGAGAAGAAGAAATAATGGATTTTTTTAATTTTCAGATGCTTGATGAAGTTGTTTCTTTAGATAAAGAAAATAAAATCATCTGCTGTAAAACACGAGTACCTGAGAGTTCATTTATTTTTGATGCACATTTCCCCGGTTTTCCCATCTTGCCGGGTGTTTTTATGATTGAAACAATAGCGCAGGCGGCTGGATTTTTAACTTTAACTTTGAATCACTTTGAAAAAATGCCTTTTTTATTTGGTGTTGAAGAAACACGGTTTCGTGACTTTGTTGCACCAGGAAGTGTATTAGACGTGCAAGCAAAAATAGAGCAACTAGGCGCAGGTTATGTAGTCGCAAGCGGCGAAATAACACGAGACCATAAACGCATTGCCAATGTGCAAGTGCGTTTACGATTAGTAGCCCTTCCCAGTGGTGAAATTAAAACAATGTTGCAAAGCCGCGCGCAAGCGTTACATTTAGATACGCAGGTGCATAATGCCATCCCCGCATGATGTTTGTATTACAGGTTATGGTTTGTTATCCGCATTGCCAGAAGATGCCGATCAACTCTGGCACGCATTAAATCATTTTAACGAATCTTACCCGGGTGTTAATCATACTGATTTTTCACCTTATTCTTATCATCCTTTAATAAATTATGCAGTTGAAGAACAGATAGTAAAACACAGTGATAGACGTGTGATGGGCAAAGTCATGCAAAGTGCGGTGTATACGGCGGGTGTTGCTTTAGATAGAGCACAATTAAAGAACCAAGCTGATTTATTAAAAGACACTCAGATCATTGTTGCCTTGCGAGGCGGTGAGCGCGATGAAGTAGCTGATGAAGCGATTATTGCCGCATGTAATGCTGCAAATGATTACGGCGCAGTACTTAACGAAGGATTGATGAGTCAATTGCGGCCCACTTTATTTTTAAGTCAATTGCCGAATTTATTAGCTGCAAATATTGCGCTCTTATATGGTATTACCGGGTCAAGTTTGACACTGATGGGCGATCAAATGGCGGGTGCACAAGCAATTAAATTGGCGAGCTCGCGAATTCAACAGGGCCAGGCACAACGCGTATTAGTCGGCGGTGTGAGTATTAATGAAACCGCTGAAATTATGCTAGCTTTTGCCAAGGCACAAAAATTATTGACGACACCTTTTGTTGATATTTGGCAGCGCATGCAAAGCGGTATGTGCTTAGGCAGTGCCAGTGGGTTTTTATTATTGGAATCTTGGCAAGCCGCAAAAGCGCGTAATGCGCCGATTTTAGGCATACTTTCGCAATGCCTAGTCAGTAGGGATATGGAAGGTAATTGGCAAAAAAGTCTAGCACAACAGCCTAATGATTCTTTAGGTATTTTAAGTATGACCAGTGGCACTCGCACGATGCTAGAAAAAGACTTGTGGAATAGATTGCAAGAAAACTATCCCAGCAGTTATGTGCGAGGAGTGGCTAGTGCAATCGGCACTGTACTTGAAGCCGCTATGCCGGTGGGATTAATTTTGGCCTTACACTGTTTACAACGTAAAAAATCTTTTGCACCACTTGATAGCGCTGGGTTTGAAAAAAGCGCAGATGTTGATAAAGCATTAACAAAAATGTGGGTGCATTGTTTGGGTGAAACCTATGGTCATGCACTTACTTGTGTGGAGGCTGTATGAAATTGCCAGCACATGCATTAGCGATCACGGGCATGGGTATTTATACTAGTTTGGGATGTGGCCTTGCAGAAAATTGGCATCATTTAATCAATGGCCATTCCGGTGTGCGTACCATTACCCGTTTTCCCACTACACATTTACCGACAACAATTGCAGCCACCTTAAATTTAGATTCAGATGGCATAAAACGAACACATATTATAGTAGACGAAGTTTTGCAACAAGCACTGATCCAAAGTCAACTACCGGCAGATGTGTATGCAGATAGTCAGCTGGTTATTGCATTAGCACCGATGATGGAAATTTTATGGTCAGAGCGTATGGCCGCTCACCGAAAATCAACAGGCTGATGATTATTGTTATGCATGCATTACTTGCAGCGAATCAATTGATTATTTACAAGAAAAATATAATTTTTCGTCAATCCCTTATTTTGTGAATACAGCCTGCGCTTCTGGTGCAAATGCTATTCAATTAGCGGCTGAACAAATCCGTATGGGACATACGCCTCTTGCAATTGCTGTAGGGTTTGATGATTCAGTTGAAGCAGAAACTGTAGCACGATTTTCTTTATTGTCTACGCTTTCCAGCGCCAATGATAGTCCCTCACAAGCTTCAAAACCTTTTTCTGCGAAGAGATGGCTTTGTATTGGGCGAAGGAGCAGGCGCTTTGGTGTTGGAAGATGTAGCGCATGCGCCAAAGCACGGGGTGCAAATATTTTAGCGTATTTAATAGGCTATGGTGATGTAACCGATAATTTTCATCGCACGCGCAGTAACCCCAGCGGCGAGAGTATCGTAGCCTGTATGCAAAAAGCATTAAACGATGCACAGATAGACATCACACAAATTGATTATATTAATGCGCATGGAACTAGTACGCCAGAAAACGATAAAATGGAAGGTAAAGCGATACAATTACTATTTGGTGATCATTGTCAAAAGTTATTAGTGAGTTCAAATAAATCCATGATAGGACATACTTTATGTGCAGCAGGTGTAATAGAAGCTATATTTTCTATACTGACCTTGCAAGAACAAATTGTGCCACCTACGATTAATTATCAGCAACCTGATCCAGATATCCCGACTTAAAATAGCGCCAAATCAAGCGATAGCGGCAAAGATTAATACAGTGCTTTCTAACTCTTTTGGTTTTGGTGGGCAAAATGTGAGTTTGGTATTTGCAAAGGAATATACTGATGAAGGTTGTTGAAGAGTTTGAAGGCGGGGGCTTAAATGCCAAAAACATGCGAACATCAAATATAACAGTATATGTTTTAACGTTGTTGAGTATAGCAGCAGGCATTTATTGGTGGCCGCAAACGCAGCCTGTCCATTTAATTCTTTTTGCCGTTTTGTCTCTATTAACTGGTTTTGGGATAACGATTGGCTACCATCGATATTTTACACATCGTAGTTTTAAATGTAAGCCGTGGTTTGCCTATTTGTTGATGGTCTTAGGGACCATGGCTATGACAGGACCTTTATTGCAATGGGTGAGGACACATCAATTGCATCATCGTTATACTGATGTCCATGGCGATCCGCATTCACCGAATTTGGGTAGGTATAAAAGTGCCTGGTTTGATTTTATACATGCACATTTTTTTTGGCTTTTAAGTGATTTTAAGCCTAATAAAAAATTTGATGATGCGGATCAAGCGTTGTTGCAAATGGTTAATCGCTCGCGTATCGCATGGCCTGGGGCGGAGCACGTTGGCGTGATAGCCATGGGGATGTTGATTCCAGGTATTATCGCTGGCGTATGGACGCACAGTATTACGGGTGCTTTAATGGGCATATTGTGGGGTGGGGCATTACGTGCGGTTTTGATACGTAATTCAGAGTTATCTATTAATTCATTTTGCCATGTATTTGGGCAAAAAACTTTTCAGACGCATGATAAGAGTCGTGATAATTGGTTTTTTGGGATCTTTTCCCTGGGTGAGGGGCTGGATAACAGTCATCATCGCTACCCTTATTCAGCGCGACATGGCTTAAAATGGTGGCAATTTGATCTTTCTTATTATGTGATTTATTTACTCGGGAAAATGTGGGATTATTTGGGATGTGAAGTTACCTCGATAATAAAACAAAACCATTACAAGGATGTTGTATGCGTTTTAAAAAAAGTTTATTACTGACTCTGTTATTTCCTTCACATTTATTTGCAGCAGCACTTGCTGTTGATGAGCAAAGTGTTTCGGCCATGGGTAATGCATTTGCAGGCGCGGGTGCTGCAGGCGATGATGCGAGTATTGGTTTTTATAATCCTGCCGGTTTAACTTTGATTGAAGAGACACAAATCGTGGGCTCGCTGGCTTATTCTCAGGTCGATGCAAATTTAACCATAGATTCTGCAGACGATAGTTTTGGCAATGATATTCAGGGTGTGGCAGGCGAACAAGTGTCTGAATTCTCTGAATTCACTTATTCCAGCTTTGGATGGCCGCGCCTATCAATGATATATTTGTAGTGGGTGCTAATTTAGGTTCGCCTTTTTGGATAAATACGATTATTCTCATAGCGCTGCTCAATATATAGGCCGACAATCTGAGCTGATTGCCTATAATGCTAATTTAAGTCTGGCTGCAAAAGTCAGTGAAAAATTATCCTTAGGCGTTGGCGCGAATGCGCAATATTTCACATCTAAAGTTAATTTAACAGTTGGTGCTAATAATGGGCAGCGTGAATTGGATATGTTATTGGTCGAATACAAGGGCAATGATGTGGCTTTTTATCCGAATGCAGGCCTGCTTTATGAATTTACCGAATACACCCGTATGGGATGATCGTATCGCTTTCAAGTGGAGCAAAATACCCAAGGTCATTTATCATTTAAACAATTAATTGAAAATCCGCTGATTGAATCTATTCCAACATTAGATGCCGCTGCAGGAATTACTTTACCTGCAGCAGCCAGTTGGAGTGCGTTTCATCAGCTTAATGATAAAGTTGAATTATTATCAGATATTACTTTTGTAGACTGGAGTTCTTTGCAAGAACTGGTGATTACCTCATCGCCCATGGTGGGTGATGAAGAGTTAGGCGTGGATGTACCCCTGTCATTGCAAAACACGTGGCGTTATTCTGTAGGTGCAAATTATCTTTATACGGATGAAATAAAATTTCGCTCGGGCCTTGCTTATGATACCAGTTCGGTTTCAGATGAAACGCGTTTAATTCAAACCCCTGACAGTAATCGCTTTGAGATTCTCAGTGGGCGTAGGTATAGCGCCCAAATCTTGGGAAAAAACGCGTCTAGATTTTGCATATTTGCATAGCTTTTTTCAATCAGGACCGGTGCATCAAGCCAATTTAATCACCCATTTAATCCCCTCAAGAATACCGATAGATGCAAGTCTTACTGGGCAATTTGACACCAGTGCTGGCTTTTGGGGCGCACAAATTGTGCGCGTGATATAAAAATTATGGTATGATGTGCCACTATGTACGCACACGATTTTGATTATGAATTACCGCCAGCACTGATAGCCTCCCACCCTTTAGCACAGCGCAGCCAAAGTCGCTTGTTGTGTTTAAACAGGCAAACGGGTGAAATTAATCACGCGCATTTTTATCAAATAGTAGATTTTTTACAGCCTAATGATTGTTTAATTTTAAATAATACCCGTGTGATTCCTGCACGTTTATTTGGTCAGAAAGCCACGGGCGGTCAAATCGAAATTTTAGTTGAACGCTTATTGACGGAACATGAAGCACTGGTCCATATCCGCGCCAGCAAAAGTCCTAAGCCTGGCAGTGAATTATTATTAGAAAAAGATTTACGTTTACGCGTAGAAGAAAAAATTGATAGCTTATACCGCGTGACTTTATTATCTGAACAAGCTTTTTTAAATGTTTTGGAACAAATAGGTCATATGCCCCTGCCACCCTATATTGAGCGCGCCGATGAAGCGCAAGATAAAGAACACTATCAAACAGTCTATGGCCATATTCCCGGCGCAGTAGCAGCGCCCACAGCTGGCTTACATTTTGATAAGGATTTATTAGAAAAGATAAAAGCCAAAGGTGTCACCATAGGCGAAGTCACTTTACATGTCGGCGCAGGAACATTTCAGCCCGTCAGAGTTGAAAACATACTCGAACACCAGATGCACAGCGAGTGGTTAGATGTATCCAAAGCAGTGTGTGAGTTAATCAAAAAGACCAAAGCCCAAGGCGGACGCGTAGTCGCTGTGGGTACAACCGTTGTACGCAGCCTAGAAACTGCAGCTTTTGCAGGCGAATTAGTCCCCTTTAGTGGCCAAACACAATTATTCATTTATCCTGGCTATAAATTCCAAGTCATCGATGCCTTAATCACCAATTTCCATTTACCCCGTTCAACTTTATTAATGCTAGTATCCGCCTTTGCAGGACGCGAACACGTCCTAACCGCCTATAAACAAGCCATCGATCTCAACTACAGATTTTTCAGCTACGGCGATGCTATGTGGATAGCAAAATAATAAATGACCTTGGCCTATTAGGGTTATTTTCTTTGATAAACATGATTTCACTACCATCTGCTAGTAATTTAGGATAAAATTCCAGGTTTCCATGAGCATTTTTCAGGCACGTAGCTCAGTGGTAGAGCACCACCTTGACATGGTGGTGGTCGGTGGTTCGATCCCACTCGTGCCTACATATTCTATTTTGGAGTTTATGATTGCCTGTCATTACTTTGCCTGATGGAAGTCAACAGACATTTGATAATCCGGTAACGGTATGCAAGTGGCTGCAATCTATTGGTGCAGGATTAGCCGATGCTGCGCTGGCGGGCAAATTGATAATAAATTAGTAGATACCTCCTATCTGATTGATCATGATGCTGAATTTAAAAATTATTACCAGTAAAGACCATGCAGGTTTAGAAATTATTCGTCACTCAACTGCGCATTTATTAGCACAAGCGGTGCAACGTTTATTCCCTCGCGCACAAGTGACCATTGGTCCTGTGATTGAAGATGGGTTTTATTATGATTTTGCTTTCGACCGGATTTTCTTTTGATGATTTAGCAGCTATTGAAAATAAAATGCAAGAAATTGCTGAACAAGATTTACCCGTTTCACGCAGTACGATGAAGCGTATCGATGCCATTGATTTTTTCACAAAATGGGTGAATTGTATAAAGCTGAAATTATACGTGCGATTCCAGAAGGTGAAACGCTATCGCTTTACCAACAAGGCGAATTCATTGATTTATGCCGTGGACCACATGTGCCTAATACGCGGTATTTAAAAGCTTTTAAATTAACAAAAGTGGCCGGTGCTTATTGGCGCGGTGATGCTAAAAATGAAATGTTGCAACGCATTTATGGGACTGCTTGGGCAGATAAAAAACATCTGGATGCTTATCTCTTTCGTCTTGAAGAAGCCGATAAACGTGATCACCGTAAAATTGGTCAACAACTGGATTTATTTCATCTACAAGAAGAAGCACCCGGCATGGTGTTTTGGCATCCTAAAGGTTGGACGATTTATCAAGTGATTGAACAATATATTCGTAAAATGATTACAACTTGATGGCTATCAAGAAATTAAAACACCGCTAATTTTAGATAGAAGTCTTATGGGAGAAATCGGGCCATTGGCAAAATTTCAGCGAGAAATGTTTATCACTGAATCCGAAGAACATGATTATGCGATTAAACCCATGAATTGTCCTTGCCATGTACAAGTGTTTAATCAAGGTATTAAAAGTTATCGTGATTTACCGCTGCGTTTAGCCGAGTTTGGTTCTTGTCATCGCAATGAACTTTCCGGTGCCTTGCATGGTTTAATGCGTGTGCGTCATTTTGTGCAAGATGATGCCCATATTTTTTGCACTGAAGAACAAGTTGCAAGTGAAGCCCAACGTTTTATTGCTTTACTATTAGAAGTGTATAAAGATTTTGGTTTTACTGATGTGAGCGTGCGTTTATCAACACGCCCAGCCGAGCGCGTGGGTTCAGATGCCCTGTGGGATAAAGCCGAAGATGCGTTGCAAAGCGTGTTGAAAAATCAGGACTGGATTGGAAATTAGAGCCGGGCGATGGCGCGTTTTATGGCCCTAAGATTAGTTTTTATTTACAAGATTGTTTAAATCGTGTCTGGCAATGTGGGACTTTACAGCTTGATTTTTCCATGCCCGATCGTTTAGGTGCGACTTATATTGCTGAAGATGGTTCTAAACATGTGCCTGTTATGTTGCATCGGGCGATTTCTGGGTCTCTTGAGCGTTTTATTGGTGTTCTCATTGAACATTATGCTGGCAATTTCCCTTTATGGCTGGCGCCAACACAAGTCAGCGTACTTGAATTTGACCTTGAACAAGCTGATTATGCACAAGAAATAACAAAAGCGTTGCAAGAACAAGGATTTAGAGTGACAATAGACTTGAGAAATGAGAAAATAGGCTTTAAAATTCGTGAGCATACCCTGCAGCGTGTGCCCTATATGTTAGTATTAGGTAAAAAAGAGCTTGCAGATCAAAGCGTTGCGGTGCGAAAACAAAATGGCGAGGATCTAGGCGCGATGAGCTTAGATGCTTTTATTTTGCATTTACAAGCTGAAACAGCTAAGCGTGCACGGGTATAATTTTATTTGGAGGACAGACCGATCAGTAAGAATATTCGCTTAAATGACAAAATCAGGGTACGGGACGTGCGCTTGATTGATAGTGAAGGTCAACAGCTCGGGATAGTGTTAATCGAGGACGCATTACGCTTGGCGCGTGAGGCAGAATTGGATTTGGTTGAGATTGCTCCCAATGAAAAGCCGCCGGTGTGTCGCATTATGGATTACGGTAAGTTTTTATTTGAGCAGCGTAAAAAGCAACACGCGGCGAAGAAAAAGCAAAAACAAATCCAAATTAAAGAAATTAAATTACGGCCTACGACCGAAGAAGCCGATTATCAAGTGAAATTAAGAAGTCTGATACGCTTCCTGGAAGAAGGTGATAAGGTCAAGATTACAATAAGATTTCGTGGCCGTGAAGTCATGCATAATGACTTGGGCTTTGAATTACTCAAACGCATTGAAAAAGACATTGAGCAGTTGGGTATAGTTGAACAACATCCCCGTTTAGAAGGACGGCAAATGGGTATGTTAATCGCCTCTAATAAAAAGGCTAAGTAGTCAGGGTAAATAAATGGGGTAAGCCTGTACCTCTTTGTTTATTTTATTAATTAAAACAGGTGAAGAAAAAAAGGGGTTGTTTATGCCTAAGTTAAAAACCAATAAAGGCGCCAAAAAGCGTTTTAGGGTTAATAAGTCGGGGAAAGTGAAGCACCGCTGCGCGTTTCGCAATCATATTTTGACCAAAAAAGCGAAAGCACGTAAACGCAATTTGCGCCATCCAGGCCGTTTGTGTGAAAGTGATGCAAAATTGGTCCGTAGATTATTAGCGCAAGAGTAGAGGTGTACCATGGCTGAGAATAAAAAGAGGAACTACCGCAAGGGCACGTCATAAAAGGTTTTAAAGAAAGCAAAAGGTTATTACGGCGCACGCTCGCGTGTGTATCGTGTAGCTAACAAGCGGTTATTAAAGCAGAACAATATGCTTATCGTGATCGCAGGGTGCGCAGAAGAGAATTTCGTCGTCTGTGGATAGCACGGATCAATGCTGCTGCACGTGAATTTGGCCTCAGTTATAGCCGTTTGATTGATTGCTTAAATAAAGCTGGCATTGAATAAATAGATAAAAGTGTTAGCAGATATTGCTGTGTTTGATAGCGTGAGTTTTCAACGGATAGTGGAACAGGCTAAAGCAGCGCTAGTGTGATGTTTTTTCCACATAGCCGTCATCCTCGCTTGCACAAGGATGATGGCTATTCAGGGATCTCGCTTTTTATGGGGAATCATGGACGCTCTTAAAATAATTATTAAACAAGCCCAAGAAACTATTGAAACCGCACAAGATCTAGCTGCGCTTGAACAATTGCGTGTGCATTATTTAGGTAAAAAGGGTGAAATTACGGCTCTGCTTAAAACGCTAGGCACACTTCCTGAAAGCGAACATCCACAAGCGGGACAATTAATTAATCAAGCCAAAGATTTAATCGAAAACAATTTACAAAATCGTCGCCAATTTTTAGAAACACAACAATTAAATCAAGAATTAGCACGTGACACCATCGATGTGACCTTGCCAAGGGTATCGATAATAAATAAGGCAGCTTGCGCCCCTTAACCCGTTCACTGCAACATTTAATAGAAATTTTTAAATCCCTACGGTTTTGGCGCCATGGAAGGCCCGGAAGAAGGTGAAACTGAATTTTATAATTTTACTGCACTGAATACCCAGAACGCCGTCCTGCACGCGCCATGCCGCAATTCAGGTTTATTTTGCAGATGGTCGATTATTCCGCAGCCATACCTTTCCGGTACAAATTCATTATATCCCAAAACCATACGCCGCCTTTTTTTCGTTTAATTGCGCCTGGACGTGTATATCGTCGCGATCATGATATGACTCATACACCAATGTTTAATCAAATTGAAGGTTTATTGATTAGCGAAAACAGTAGTTTGCAGATCTCAAAGAGTTTATTGCACAGCATACTCAAACAATCTTGAAAAAATTGAAAAATCCGTATGCGGCCGTCTTATTTCCCTTTTACCGAACCTTCTGCCGAAGTCGATGTGGCTTGGGGTGAAAAATGGTTGGAAATTTTAGGGTGCGGCATGGTGCACCCGAATGTTTTACACGCCTGTAATATTGACAGTGAACGTTACACCGGTTTTGCTTTTGGTATGGGTTTGAGCGTCTGGTGATGCTGCGTTATGGCATTCCGGATTTACGTTTACTATTGAAAATGATCTCCGGTTTTAAAACAATTTGCTTAACAAGGTTGGGTTATGAAAGTCACAGAACACTGGCTGCGCGACTGGGTTCATCCTAAACAAGATATTAAGGCTCTTGCTGATTTGCTCAGTCTTTCAGGATTAGAAGTCGATGACTTGCAGACTTTAGAAGCGGGCAATCATTTAATTGATATTGATTTGACGCCGAATCGTGGCGATTGTTTAAGTATCCAAGGAGTGGCCCAAGAAATTGTCGGCCCTCACACGAACACCATTAACATCACGATCTATACCTACGGTTCAGATCACTTGTGATTTACAAAAAACCTGCCTGTCATATTTATCCGGATTGTCCTTTATTATTCGGCACGTGATTCGTGGCATCGATAATGCCAGGCCTATACGCCTTTATTTATTCAAGAACGTTTAAAACATTTAGGGGTGCGCAGTATTTCTTTAATTGTTGATATTGCAAATTATGTGATGTTTGAACTGGGTCAGCCTTTGCATGCTTTTGATTTAGAAAAAAATAGGCTCAGAAATTATTGTACGCGATGCAAAGCCCGGCGAGACTTTAAAGCTATTAGATGAAACACTGGCCAAATTAGATGCGCGCACTTTAGTGATAGCCGATGAAAATAATCCTCTGGCTCTTGCCGGCGTCATGGGCGGTTTTAAATTCCGGCGTCAGCCTTGAGACTAAAGCAATTTTTTTAGAGAGTTTAACGTTTTCTTGTCCACATCTGAGTGTGCAGCGGGAAAAATCGCTTGTTTCGATTGTTTAATAAAGTGATGGTGCTTATCGATTTGAACGAGGTGTTGATATCCGGCTTTAGTGTTCTTATCGGGATGGAACGCGCCAGTAGTTTAATTTTTTGAATTTGCGGGTGGACAAGCAGGGCCCATGACGGTTATCGGGCCGGATGCAAGAGCTTAAAAAAAATATTAACTTTGCGTGCGGATAGAGACTAATCGAATTTTGGGTATCGATTTCCTAAAATCCAGTTGCACCGATTTTAGAACGTTTAGGGATGCAAGTCACGAACCGAGATAATAATAATTGGCAAGTGATTCCTCCGTCTTTTCGTTTTGATGTGAATATCGAAGAAGATTTAATCGAAGAGTTGGCGCGGGTTTATGGCTTTCAACATATTCCAGTCACGCGCCAGAATTAGCTCTAAGCGCCATAGCAATCCCTGAGGCGGTATTGTCTCAAGATAAACTCAGTCAATTGTGCGTGGCCAGAGGGTATCATGAACTGATTACCTAGTTTTGTTGACCCTGCTATACAGGAATTATTAACAGGCCAAAAGGGCTTGCCGTTGTTAAACCCCATGAGCAGTCAAATGGCTGTGATGCGTGTTAGCTTATTGCCTGGTTTATTACAAGCACTTTGCTACAATCAAAATAGACAGCAAATGCAAATGCGTTTGTTCGAAGTGGGTTTATGTTTTATCCCAGAAGGGGATAAATTAAATCAACAACCTTGGATAGCCGGAGTATTAACGAGCCAACAAGGTGAAAAACATTGGCAATTACCCAAGCGTGATGCTAATTTTTATGATATCAAAGGTGATGTTGAGGCTTTATTGTCATTAACTGGCCGC
This sequence comes from uncultured Gammaproteobacteria bacterium, assembly GCA_963798975.1. GTDB lineage: Bacteria > Pseudomonadota > Gammaproteobacteria > JABCZS01 > JABCZS01 > JABCZS01. The sequence goes on along the minus strand of CAWCVU010000004.1, from coordinate 125,520 downwards.
AGTGGGGAATTTTCTTGGCGCACAGAACCTCATCTTGCATTACATCCAGGCCAAAGTGCTTTGTTAATGCATCATCAAGACTGTGTGGGGTATGTCGGGCAATTGCATCCGTATATTGCCAAAGAATTGACACTGAAAGGCAAAGTGTTTGTATTTGAATTGCAGTTGGACGTTTTATTAGCCAGTAAAACACCGCGTTATGAAGAGGTTTCTAAATTCCCGTCCATACGGCGTGATTTAGCAATCGTTGTGGATAGAAAGATTGCGGCACAAGATTTATGTCAAGTGGTTGCAGCTAAGGCATCGGGTTTATTGCAAGAGATTAAGATTTTTGATGTGTATCAGGGCGAAGGAATGCCTAGTGATAAAAAAAGTGTGGCGATGGGCATTATATTGCAATCGTCGGATAGAACATTGGTGGATGCAGAAATTAACGCAGTGATTCAAAATATGATTCACGCATTAGAGCAAACTTACCAAGCAACGATAAGGAATTAAGCCGTGAGCGCAATTACAAAAGCAGATATAGCTGAAAAATTATTTACTGAGGTGGGCTTAAATAAGCGTGAAGCCAAAGATATGGTAGAGCTTTTTTTTGAAGAAGTGCGGGCTTACTTAGAACAAGGCCAGCATGTTAAATTGTCTGGGTTTGGTAATTTTACTTTGCGTGATAAGGGTGAGCGTCCAGGACGTAACCCTAAAACCGGGGAAGAAATTCCAATTACTAAACGTCGTGTGGTGACTTTCCGTGCTGGACAAAAGCTCAAGGCAAAAGTAGAAGAACAAACGGCTCACATTAAGCAACAACAGGGCATTAATGATGACGAGTAGCGTGCTGCCTGAAATTCCGCAAAAGCGTTATTTTACCATCAGTGAAGTCAGTAGTTTATGTGGCGTTAAACCTCATGTGTTACGTTATTGGGAACAAGAATTTACTGAATTACGCCCCAGTAAACGTCGGGGCAATCGTCGTTATTATATTCGTGAAGATGTTGAACTGGTGCGTCAAATCAGCACTTTATTGTATGAACAAGGTTTTACCATCTCAGGTGCCCGCAAACAACTTACCCCACGCAATGAATCATTGCCAGCCAAACAGATTATTAGTGAATTAGAAGAAGTGCTTGCTATATTGGCGTAACGCACCTAAAAAAATCCCCGGTCGTAGGCCAGGGATTTTGAACTTACAACTTAGCCTTGATATTTAAATAAGGACCGCTAAACGTCAGTGAAAGACTATCTATGTCAGTGCCGTCAATGGTCTCAAGGGTGCTTATCGCATCGGCATAATAATCTGCTTGATAACCCAACTCTAGGCCGATAGTGGAGCGATCATCATTATTAAAATAATAAATATAATCTACACCCAAATTGCCACGTAAGTTAGTGATTGCGTGATCATCGAGATCGTTGGTTGTGCTGTTCATTTCATTATTTTGAGTGGTGGTTACATCTAAATCACCCGTAAAATAGGCAACAGAACCGCCACCTATAATACCAAAACCTTGACCGAAATCATAACGTGAGTCTATGGCCAAACGCGGCCCCCAACCCATATACTCATTCCTTTGGTCTAACAGATCTGTTTTGCCAAAAGCATCTTCTTCATGTAAATAATTATTTTGTTGCTGCTCCAATTCTACATAAGCTAAACCTGCACTAAAACGAACCTGCATATGCCTACCGAGATTAATAAATTGGCTAATCATTAAATCAAGTGAATCTAGTTCATATTTCAAAGTGCTGTGTAGACGATGAGCTTCGGTTGGATTATCAATAGAATCAGAGTCAGAACTATTAAAATGAACATAAGACAGTTCAATATCATTCGCAGTTTCTCTAAACATATAGCTGACGGAAGCCAATGCACCAAAATGATAATCGGGCGTTATATTTAAGATAGAAGTGGAGTCATCTGTGTGTTGAACACCATAGGCTTCATTTTCTGCAGATGGAGTTGCATACCATGTGCCCACAGAAGCAGTAAAAAAACCGCCTTCAAAAGTAGGAACAGTGACGATCTGTGCCTGCGCAGTGCTAACTGCGATAAGCACTAAAGGTGTTAAACAACCTAAATAAATATTTCTTACTTGCATGATTACTTTCCTTAGTATGATGAATAAAACTTAGAGCGCGCCTTTTACAGTGAGGTAAGGTCCGCTAAAAGTAAGAGCAAAAGTATCAATATCTGGATGTTCTGCACTGCCCACTGTGCCCAAGGCATCGGAATAGTAATCGACTTGGTAACCTAATTCTATACCCATCGTAGAACGTTCTTCATTATCAAAAAAATAAACATAATCAACACCCAAATTGCCTCTTAGGTTGGTAACTGCGTGGTTATCGATATCATTTTTTATAAGCTCATCTTCAGTGTGGTGGTGATGTGTTTGCGTTAAACTTTCACTGGTATCTAGATCACCTAAAACGTAGGCTACAGAGCCACCACCCACAATGCCAACACCCGTGCCAAAGTCATAACGTGCATCAATACCTACGCGTGGGCCCCAACCGGAAAAATGACTTTTTTCATCAATTTCAGCGCTATGTTCTATGTAATCTAATTCTTCATGAAATGAAGTATGTTGTGATTCATCAATTTCTACATAGGCAAGACCACCGGTAAAGCGCATATCCATACTTTCACCTACTTCAATAATTTGACCAATTACAAGGTCAAAAGAATTGAGTTCATAACCGAGTTCGCTGTGTAATTCTCCCGCTCCTTCATGGCCTAAATTACCCTCATCGGTATCAGAGTTGTTGGTATCTTGATAGCGATATAAAAGTTCGATGCTATTGGCGGTATCTTCAAAGATATAACCTAAAGACGCATCCACACCAAAGTTATATTCAGGTGTTACATTTAATACGGAATTAGCATCATCTTCGTGATTACCACTAAACCCATAATTTTCATTGCCTGCAGAAGTAACGGCATACCAGGCTGTTATAGAAGCAGTGGGTCCACCTTCTAAAGTAGGTACATTGACAGGTTGGTCCGCATAAGACAGTGAAGAAGCCACGAGCACTAGTGGTGTTAAAGAAGCTAAATAAAAATGTTTGGTTTGCATAATGACTATCCTTAGTTTAATGTTCAATGGAAAGAAGAAATTGATATATCAACTTAATTTATATTATATTTGTTGTGATTGCAACTTAGCGCAGATAAAGAAAAAATCAAAAAGGGGCATGATGCCCCTTTTGATTCATACCAAACAGGTATTAACTTTTAGAACACACCTTTGAGATTTAAGTAAGGACCGCTGAAAGTAACGTCAGTTACATCAGTATCACCACCTAAGGCACTAATAGTCGCCACGCCATCAAAGTAAGTATCCACTTCATAACCTAATTCTAAGCCCAAGGTAGACATCGCATCGTTATCAAAGTAATACACGTAATCGATACCTAAATTGGCTCTTAAGTTAGTAACCGCATGACTATCACTATTATCTTCTGCGCGTGCACCTGCAGAACCCTCAATAGGAAAACCATTACATTCATCACCAATATGATGATTGCTCAAACAGCCATCAGCGCCGAAACTGAGTGTGCTTGTGCTTTCTTGTTTACCTAAGTAATAACCCAAAGAAGCGCCACCCACGATACCAAAACCATCAATCATTTCGCCGAAATCATAGCGTGCATCGGTTGCCACGCGTGGGCCCCAACCGCTGTATTCACTTTTGATTTGTTCATAAACATCGAGATCACCTTTTAAATTAATTTCTTTATGTTTAGGAATATTTGTATAAGCATAAGCATATCCATTCACATCAGTATTTAGTTTAGTGGTTTGATCCAAATCCATTAGATAAGAAACACCGCCCATAAAACGCATTTGCATATGGGTACCAATGTCTAAAAATTGGCTGGCCATTAAATCCCAATTTTGATATTGGTTATCTTGGTTGCTGTTGGTGCCATCCGTTTGCGCACCAAACCCGCGTCCGGTAAAGAAGCCATCATCATTGAAATTAGTCTCAAATGGACCTGCTGGGCCTGCGTTGTTAGAACCATCAAAGCTACGGTATGAAAGCTCAATACCGTTGGCTGTGTCATCAAACACATAACCAATAGCAGCTTGCCAGCCCGTATCATAATTAGCATTATTATTAGCAGTAGAGCTGTTAAGCACATTATTATCAGCATCAATATTACGATTAACAGCATAAGCTTTATTGTTAACGCTAGGTGTAAATAAAAATCCCCCGAGCATACCGCTAAAACCGCCTTCTAGTGAAGGAGCAGTAACCATTTCTTCAGCATGCGCTACAGATGTAGCCATAATAGCTAGTGAAGTTAAAGATCCTAAATAAATATTTTTTATTTTCATCATTATTTTCCTTATTGTTAGTACCCAAATGGGCGATATTGCTTGTTGTATCGGGTTAAAATAATGAAGCTTGAGATAAATGACTAAGTAGCGACCTAGGGCCAAAAAAAAGGGACACACTGTGTCCCTTTGATTTTATTACAGCACAGGGTTTAGAACACACCCTTTAATTCCACATAAGGACCGCTGAAGGTCAGAGGACCGGTAGTGGAGTTCAGTGTTGCTACAGGCGACGAGTTTTCTGAAGATGTGCTGGCAATGGCTGCCACATTACTATAGTTTGAAACGGCATCAGCATAATAGTCAACCATATAACCAAGCTCAAGACCTAAAGTTGACTGCTCATCGTTATCAAAGAAATAAACATAGTCGATACCTAAATTACCTCTTAAATTGGTTATAGCATGATTATTAAGGTTTTGAGTGACCTCAACAGGTTTATTGGCAGCAGGTGATACTGAGGTACTAGCACCCTTCGCAGTTAAATCAGTATCACCTAGGTAATAGGCTAAAGAAGCCCCACCCACGATCCCAAAACCAGCAATATCTTCACCAAAATCATAGCGACCATCCATAGCTAGACGAGGTCCCCAACCTGTAAACTTGCTTTTTTCTGATGCAGCAAAAGTATCTGTAACAATACCACTACCATCCACAATATCACCAGAAAAACTTTGTTCTTGCTGAATATCAGCATAAGAAACACCACCACTTATACGCAGCTGCATATGCGTGCCGATATCCAGGTATTGACTTATCATTAAGTCAACGGCATTTAATTCGGTATCTAAGGTGTTTAACATGTTGTTAATGGTGGTACCTGAGATATCAAAAACGCCATTGTTGGGACCCGAAGTATTACTGTGATCATAACCTCGGTAAAACAACTCGATGCCATTGGCTGTGTCTTCAAAAATATAACCTAATGAAGCTTCATAACCAAATTCAAAATCGTTGTTATTACTCAGAATATCTATTTGATTGACCGTGCCAGTGGCATCATGAAGTAACAAATAACCAGTGTCATCGGTAGAAGGCACAACATAGAAAGTACCGATAGAAGCAGTAAGGCCACCCTCTAGTTGAGGCGCGGTTGCTATTTCTTGTGCAAGAGCAAAATTAGAGGCCATGAAGGTTAAAGAACCTAGAAAAACTTTACGAGAGATAGTGTTCATGCAATTAAATCCTTTTGTTAAAACAATCTGATGAGCGAATCATAAAGAGGTCTTATGAAAAAAACAAGAGGGAAAGGCTATTTCTATGGTAAAATAGCCTCATGAAAATCTTACTTGCTAACCCTCGTGGCTTTTGTGCCGGTGTTGATAGGGCGATTGAAATTGTAAAACGTGCTTTAGTGCTCTTTGGTGCGCCTGTTTATGTACGGCATCAAATTGTCCATAACCGCTTTGTGGTTAAAAGTTTAGAGGCCGAAGGCGCCGTATTTGTTAAAGAGCTTTCTGATGCACCTGATGGTTCCATCGTTATTTTTAGTGCCCACGGCGTAGCTAAACAAGTTCATGATGAAGGCAAGACCCGTGATTTAACCATTATCGATGCGACCTGTCCTCTGGTCACTAAAGTGCATATGGAAGTCGTGCGCGCTGCGCGTGCCGGACATGAATGTATATTAATTGGCCATGCAGGGCATCCTGAAGTCATAGGCACCATGGGCCATTATCCCGCAGATAAGGGCAAAATGTATTTGGTAGAAAATAGTGCGGATGTGGCGGGATTAACCGTGCGTGATCCGGAACATTTACATTTTGTGACTCAAACCACTTTATCGGTGGATGAAACGCAAGTCATTATTGCTGCTTTATATAAACGTTTCCCACATATTCAAGGGCCTAAACATGATGATATTTGTTACGCGACGCAAAATCGTCAAGATGCGGTGCGTAAATTAGCAACCATGAGCGATGTCTTACTGGTGGTAGGCTCAGAAAATAGCTCTAACTCCAATCGTTTACGTGAATTGGCCGAGCATTTAGGCACACCCGCTTATTTATTAGATTCCCCTGATTTATTGCAAAAAACTTGGCTAGAAAATAAAAATAACATCGGGATCACAGCCGGTGCTTCGGCACCTGAAGTATTGGTGCAACAAATCATCGCGCGTTTAAAAGAATGGGGCGCAGAAGATCAGATTATCGAGATTACCGGCGCGATTGAAAATATGGAATTTGCTTTGCCGCGTGTTTTAAGAGAGCAAGCGTAATTTTATGAAATTACTTTTTTGTTTATTTCATTATTTTCCTTATGGTGGTTTGCAACGTGATTGTATTCGCATCGCAAAAGCATGTATAGCTGCAGGTTGTCAGGTTGATATTATTACGCAAACCTGGGAAGGCCCGTCTATTCCAGATATCACTGTACATTGTTTGCCTACCTTTGCTTTAAGCAATCATGGTCACTGCGAAAAATTTGCCAAAAAAGTACAAGACTTTATTAAAGTTCATCATTACGATGGCATTATTGGTTTTAATAAAATGCCGGGTTTAGATATTTATTATGCGGCAGATGCGTGTTATGCACCCAAAAATAAAAAATTAAATGCCTACCTACCACGTGCGCGCACTTATACAAAATTAGAAGCAGCCGTTTTTGCACCGGAACATAACACACATATTTTTTTAATTAATCCAGAGCAACAAGCCATTTTTTCGCATTATTATCACACTCAGCCCGACCGGTTTCATTTATTACCACCTGGCATAGATCCGAGTCGTCGCGTAGCCGAGCAGGCCCTGCAACAACGTGAATTATTACGCCAACAAAAGGGCATAGATGAAAAACAAAAAATCATTCTGTTTTTAGCCTCTTCTTTTAAAACTAAAGGTTTGGATCGTGCACTCATTGCCATGGCGAGTTTACCGCCAGCGCTTAAACAAACCAGTCAATTATGGATAGCAGGACACGATCGTTTAAAGCCTTATCAATCTTTAATTAAACAGTTAAATTTATCGGCGCAGATCAAGTTTTTAGGCGCAAGTGACAACGTACCTGAATTATTAATGATGGCCGATTTATTACTACATCCTGCATATTCCGAAGTCGCTGGACTCGTATTATTGGAAAGCTTGGTTGCAGGTTTACCTGTATTAACAACAGCCGTATGCGGTTATGCGCATTATGTTGAAGAATCTGGTGCAGGATTAGTCCTCCCAAACCCTTTTTCACAAACACAGTTAAATCATGCTTTAAAAGAAATATTAACCCAAGAAAAGTTAAATAGTTATCGTCAGCAAGCCTATCAGTTTAGTAAAACTCAAGATGTTTACAGTATGCCCACCGTTGCAGCGCAACTGATTGATAAGCTGATTACCAACAAATAAGGGTTGTTTCTTTTTGTTGGTGGTCATAAGCCTTCATACCGCCTTGCGTGTCTAATAAAAATTCTGCACAGGTTTGATCCTTGCTTTGAGCCAGTATCGGTTTTGCAATAAAAGTAATCATTGTATCATTCTGATAAGTACTGATTTGATATTGATTCGACAATGAATATTGTGTTTGTCCAGCAGCTAATCCTATTTCTTGTAAACAGGTATCCACTTGCGGTTGATTTAAAAAACAACGCTGCCACAAGGCTTGATAATGAAACAAGCTGTTAATGGCATCTAATCTATTTGATTTATAAATATAACTTGTATAATTAGGGTAGGCGAAGAGGGCTATCATGCTGATAATCAGCAAGACGATAAGCATTTCAATTAAAGTAAAACCTGCATTCTTCATAACTTGTGTGTTAATTTTATTTCACCTATCTTATAAGAATCTAATTGCAATTGCACTCTTTGGGAGACATTAAATGACCGATATTAAAAAAGCGCTGCTGGATCCCACTTCTGAATTTGAAAATCCGATACAAGTATTACATGCCAGTGATTTAACTCACGAGCAAAAAATTGAAATTCTTCAGCGTTGGCGTTATGACGAAGAATTATTGGAAATTGCTGAGGGCGAAAATATGGCCAGAGGTAAACAAACCGATCGTTTAGAATCCATACTAGAAGCCTTGCATGCTTTAGGTATCAGTAAGTAAATGCGCGTCGGTGTGCCCAAAGAAATCAAAACTCAAGAAAATCGAGTGGGTTTAGTGCCTGCAAGTGTGGCGCAATTGCTAGCCCGTGGTCATGAAGTATGGGTGGAGTCTAATGCGGGCTTAGGCATAGGGTTTAATGATGCGGCTTATCAAAAGGCTGGTGCCCAGATAAAATCAGCCCACGATATTTTTACCAAGACGCAACTGATCATAAAAGTCAAAGAGCCTCAGCCGCAGGAATGTCAATTATTAACCAGCGATCAAATCTTATTTACGTTTTTACATTTAGCTTCTGATCAACAGCAAACAGAATTATTAATGCAATCGGGTTGCACAGCAATAGCCTATGAAACCATTACTGATGCCCAAGGTCGTTTGCCATTACTGGCACCCATGAGTCAAGTCGCAGGACGCATGTCTATACAAGTCGCTGCTCATTATTTAGAAGAACCTTGTGGTGGCAGTGGTATTTTATTAGGCGGTGTGCCGGGCGTGGCACCGGCTCATGTATTAGTGTTAGGTGCAGGACAAGCGGGCAGCCATGCAGTATGTATGGCCTTAGGCTTGGAAGCACAGGTCACGGTGATTGATCAATCACTTGCGCGCTTACACGAGTTAAATGAATTATATGACGGCAAATTAACAACAGTTATTGCGACTGAGCAAGCTATTAAAGAATATATCAAAACCGCAGATGTAGTCATAGGCGCCGTATTGGTACCCGGCGCGCAAGCACCGAAATTGGTCACGCGGGACATGTTAACGACGATGCGGCAAGGGTCCGTATTAATTGATATAGCTATTGATCAAGGTGGATGTTTTGAAACTTCAAAACCCACAACGCATGATGATCCAGTTTATAAAGAAGAAGGGATTATTCATTATTGTGTGACCAATATGCCGGGTGCGGTGCCTAGAACCTCTACGTTTGCCTTGAATCATGTCACGCTGCCGTTTATTACCGCGCTTGCCGATAAAGGCTTAAAACAAGCCTTGCATGATGATGTTCATTTTCTTGCGGGACTCAATATTTATCAAGGACAAGTGACCTGCCAACCTGTAGCAGACGCTTTAGGGTTAGTATATAAAGCACCTTGTTTTTAAATATTTCTTTCTTTTGGGCCCGTATACCATTGGCGAGGACGGCCAATTTTAAAATCATTATCATCCAACATTTCACCCCATTGTGCTAACCAGCCAACGGTTCTAGCCAGTGCAAAAATGGGGGTGAATAATTCAGTAGGGATGCCGATGGCGCGCAAAATAATGCCGGAATAAAAATCCACATTGGGATAGAGTTTTCTTTGAATAAAATATTCATCTTCCAACGCTATGTGTTCTAGTTGTAATGCAATTTTAAATAAAGGATCGTCTTGTAGTGCCTAATTCTTTTAAGACTTCATCGCAGGTTTGTTTCATTACTTTTGCACGTGGATCGTAATTTTTGTATACCCGATGTCCAAAGCCCATTAACCTAAAGGTGCCATTTTTGTCTTTTGCTCTGCAATAAAATCAGGAATATTTTTTTCATCTTCAATTTCAGTGAGCATTTTAATAACGGCTTCATTTGCACCGCCATGTGCAGGTCCCCATAGGGCGGCAATACCTGAAGCGATGCATGCATAAGGATTAGCGACCGTTGAACCTGCCAAACGTACCGTCGATGTTGAAGCATTTTGTTCATGATCGGCATGTAAAATTAAAATGCGATCAATGGCTTTATTGAGTATGGGATTATTGCTGCGATGATCATCAAATAATAAATACATAAATTGTTCAGCATAATTAAGATTAGGCCGGGGTGTATAGGTTTTATGTCCGATATGGTGCTGATAACTCCAAGCCACCAGCGCAGGCATATAGCCTATCAGTTGTTCAATCATTTGCTTACGTTCTACAGGATCACGTACTTTAATTGGATGGAAATATCCAGCCAAAGCACCCATCAAACTAATTAACATCGCCATAGGATGCGCACCCTTGGCAAAACCTTGTAGGGTTTGTTGGACTATAGCCGGTGGATTAGCATGCGAGGCTATGGTTTTTTTAAAATCTTGGGCTTGTTCGGAATTAGGTAGCTCACCTTTTAATAATAAATAGGCTGTTGTTAAAAAATCAGTTTTTGCGGCCAATTGATCAATGGGATATCCACGATGTAATAAGATCCCTTTGTCACCATTGATATAGGTAATGGCTGAGCGGCAAGAAGCGGTGGAAATAAATCCGGGGTCATAAGTAAAAAAATCATGCTTAATTAAAGCTGCAATTTCCACTAGGTGTGGGCCATAAGTAGCTGTGACTATAGGTAAATCTAAAGTGTGACCTTCAATATTAAGTTTTGCGACTTTATCCGTCATGGGGGTGTCCATTAGTTGTTATTGAGCAAAATCATAGCACACCCCGGGGTGGTTTCGCAGGATAAATAAATTTAATTGTTTTTAAGATAATAAACTATTGTTCTTAAAGGCGATTAGGCCTATAATTGTGCCGGTGTTTATATCTGTAAGGTTTTACCGTGATTCCAAAACGACCTGTTAATCTAAATTTGTTGACATTTGCCTTCCCCGTGCCGGCAATTGTATCTATTCTACATCGTATTTCTGGGGTAATTTTATTTTTACTCATCCCAGCTTTACTGGCTTTACTCGCGTGTAGTTTGAGTAGCGCGGATGGATTTAATCAAGTGTTAAGCTTTTTTGCGCATCCATTGATTAAATTTTTTATCTGGGCGAGCTTGCTTGCATTGTTTTACCATTTGATTGCAGGTGTGCGTCATTTGTTGATGGACTTTCACTGGGGTGATAGTTTAAAAGGCGGGCGCTTAGGTGCCTGGCTCACGCTCTTTATTACGTTTATCGTTGCGCTGCTTTTGGGGATATGGTTATGGTAAAAAGCGTATTGGCTTTTGGACAAAATGGTGTCAGCGACTGGCTATGGCAGCGGATCAGTGCAGTCATTTTAGCTTTTTATGTGAGCTTTTTATTTATTTATGTGCTCTGCCATCCAGGATTAGATTTTGTCACCTGGCAAGCTTTATATCACCATACCGCTATGCGGATATTTACCTTATTAGCTTTATTAAGTTTGCTCATTCATTCCTGGATAGGTATCTGGACGGTGCTGACCGATTATATTAAAAGTTTTAGCTTACGGTTGTTATTACAAATAGCTGTTGTTTTAGCCCTGGTGATTTACCTGTTCTGGGGCATTCAAATCTTATGGAGTGTATAGATGTCACTAAAGGCCCAAACATTTGATGTAGTGATAGTGGGTGCCGGTGGCGCAGGCTTACGTGCAGCCTATCAATTGGCTTCTAAAGGCGGTAGTGTGGCCGTTATTTCAAAAGTATTTCCAACGCGCTCTCATACGGTTTCTGCGCAAGGCGGCATTAATGCAGCGTTAGGAAATGATGAAGATGATTGGCGTTGGCATATGTATGATACGGTCAAGGGCTCAGATTTTTTAGGTGATCAAGACTGCTATTGAATATATGTGCAAGTATGCGCCCGAATCCATTTATGAATTAGAACATATGGGTTTGCCATTTTCTCGCTTAGATAATGGCAAAATTTATCAACGTCCTTTTGGTGGTCAATCTAAGAATTTTGGTGGTGAACAAGCTGCATCGCACCTGTGCAGCGGCTGATCGTACCGGACATGCCATATTGCATACGCTTTATCAAAAAAACTTACAAGCTAAAACCACATTTTTTAATGAATGGTTTGCCATTGATTTAGTGAAAATCGAAAGACGGTGTTGCCGGTGTTATGGCTATGTGTATTGAAACCGGTGAAATTGTATTTTTTCAAGCACGCGCGATTATTTTAGCAACCGGTGGCGCAGGGCATATTTTTCAATCGACTACCAATGCGCATATTAATACCGGCGATGGTTTAGGCATGGTGTTGCGCGCTGGTTTCCCTTGCAAGATATGGAAATGTGGCAATTTCATCCTACTGGTATTGCAGGTGCCGGTGTATTAGTGACTGAAGGTGTCGCGGTGAAGGCGGTTATTTAATTAATAAAGATGGTGAACGTTTTATGGAACGTTATGCGCCCATCTTAAAAGATCTAGCTTGCCGTGATGTTGTTTCACGTTCATTGCGATTGAAATTCGTGAAGGACGTGGTTCTGGCCCGAAAGGTGATTATGTTTTATTAAAAGTAGATCATTTAGGCGAAGAATTAATTAATACAACGTTTGCCGGGCATTCGTGAATTGGCGATGACTTTTGCGGATGTTGATCCGAGTTAAAGATCCTATTCCTGTGGTGCCGACTTGTCATTATATGATGGGTGGTATTCCAACCAATTATCATGGTCAAGTGATTAACGGTGATACAACAGGCAAAGATAATTGTTGAAGGTTTATATGCGGCGGGTGAATGTGCTTGTGTTTCTGTGCATGGTGCAAATCGTTTAGGCGGAAATTCATTATTAGATTTAGTGGTGTTTGGTCGTGCAGCAGGTATTCATGTTGAAGAAAGCAGTAGTGATCAAGTACCGATTATCGCTTGTAAAGAAGCGACTATCGAAGTGGTCATGGATACGCGTCTATATCGCTGGAATAGTCAATAAGCAAGGCGAAAGTGTAGACAGATATCCGTCATGATTTACAAAAAGTCATGCAAAATGATTTTGGTGTATTTCGTACAGAAGAACAGATGCGAGAAGGCTTTAAGAAATTAGAAGAATTGCGAGAACGTTTAAAGCATGCCAGCATTAAATGATAAAAGCCAGTGTATTTAATACAGCGCGTATTGAAGCGTTAGAATTAGATAATTTAATGGCAACGTGCGATTGCGACAGCTGTATCGTGCTGAATGTGCGTACAGAAAGTCGTGGTGCACATGCACGTATGATTATCCAGATCGAGATGATAAAAATTGGCTTAAACATTCGCTTTATTTTGCAGATGGACACATTGCATTATCGTGCCGGTAAATATGCACCTGAAACCATGGATGCCTTTGAGCCTAATGAACGCGATTAACACTAAAGAGGATAGTAATGTCTGACGATGGTTGAAATATGCATTTTTCAATTTATCGGTTTAATCCAGAAATAGATAACAAACCTTATATGCAAGATTATGAGCTTGATGTTGAAGAACATAACTGATCATCATGGTATTGGATGCACTTGATGCATTAAAAACAAATCAGATGAAACCTTAACGTTTCGTCGTTCTTGTGGTGAAGGTGTGTGTGGTTCCGATGGCATGAATATCAATGGCAAAAATGGTTTGGCTTGTATTACGCCATTTTCTGCATTTAAATGAACCCATTGTCATTCGCCTTTGCCAGGTTTTCCTGTTATTCGTGATTTAGTCGTTGATATGACACAATTTTATGAACAATATGAAAAAGTTAAACCTTATTTACAAAATGATAAACCGCTCCCTGCAAAAGAACGTTTACAATCCCCTGAAGAACGAGCGAAATTAGATGGTTTGTATGAATGTATTTTATGTGCCTGTTGTACGACTTCTTGTCCTTCTTATTGGTGGAATCCTGATAAATTTATGGGGCCTGCTGGTTTATTACAAGCCTATCGCTTTATTGCTGACAGTCGTGATACCGCAAAACGAGCAACGGTTAGCAGATTTAGACTGATCCTTTTAGTGTATTTCGTTGTCGTGGTATTATGAATTGTGCGGATGTTTGTCCTAAAGGCTTAAACCCTACCAAAGCGATTAGCTAATATTCGCACATCGAAATGTTGAAGAAGATATTGTAGAGTATATACTATGCAACAAATCAATGCAAGATTTATGGCAAGATTCTTTATCTTGTCTGCAGGATAATGCAGGCTATTTCGAAGATCTTTATGAAACAATATTTAGCAGATCCTAATAGTGTTGATGCCAGATATGGCGTGCAATATTTTGATGCTTTACAACGTCGACTAATCAGAGCACTGAAGTAGCGCATTTACCGATATCAGCAGAGCACTTTTTAGAATTATGCTAGACAACACAAAGCAGTGCATGAGCTCTGTAGGTAGCTGCAGATCCATGACTGAACAACAAACAAAGCAAGTGCATTGATTTGATTAATGCCTATCGTTGCTGCGGTCATCAGCATGCACAATTAGATCCGCTGGAATTGACAAATGTCATACAAGTTGCCTGAGCTTAGATCTGGATTATTATGGTTTTTACTGAAGCATGATTTAAATACACGTTTTTCAATACACGTTTAGTGGATTATCCAATCAAGCTACGCTTGCAGATAATTTATCAAGCGCTTGCAGAAAATATATTGCGGCTACTATTGGTATTGAATACATGCATATTATCAGCGACTGAAGAACGTGATTGGATTCATGCAACGTATAGAAACAGCGCTGGCCGCAATCGCAATTTTCACCATGAAAAAAGAAACACATATTAAATCGATTAATTGCAGCAGAAGGCTTGGAAAAATATTTAGGCACTAAATATGTAGGGCAAAAACGTTTTTCATTAGAAGGCGGTGATAGTTTAATTCCCTGCATGGATGAGATTGATTCAATCAGTAGTGCTATAAGGGTGTGAAAGAAATTGTGATTGGCATGGCGCATCGTGGTCGTTTAAATGTGTTAGTGAATGTATTGGGCAAAGCGCCCAGCAGATTTATTTGAAGAATTTGAAGGCAAAACGACCTATAGAACATCATTCCGGAGATGTAAAATATCATCATAGGTTTTTCTTCTGATATGTCAAACTTACACAATGGCATCGTCATTTAGCCTTAGCGTTTAATCCTTCTCATTTAGAAATTGTTTCGCCCGTTGTAGAAGGTTCGGTGCGAGCACGTCAAGAGCGACGTCATGATACGATGAACAAAAACAAGTATTGCCGATTTTATTCATGGTGATGCTGCATTTGCCGGTCAAGGTGTGGTGATGGAAACATTTAATATGTCGCAAACACGCGGTTTTGTACCGGCGGTACCATTCATATTGTGATTAATAATCAAATTGGATTTACCACGAGTAATCCGCAAGATGCACGCTCAACACTTTATTGTACCGATGTAGCTAAAATGATTGATGCACCTATTTTTCATGTCAATGGTGATGATCCTGAAGCTGTGTATTTTGCTGCGCAATTTGCATTTGATTATCGAATGACATTTAAAAAAGATGTGGTGATTGATTTAGTTTGTTATCGCCGTCATGGACATAATGAAGCAGATGAACCTTCCGCAACTCAACCTTTGATGTATCAAAAATTCATAAATCACTGACAACGCCGCAGTGCATTTATGCGTAAACAATTAGTAAGAAGTGGGTTTATTACCGCAGAAGAAATCAGTGACTTAGAAAATGCTTATCGAGATGCATTTAGATTAAGGCAACAAGTGGTAGTCGAAGCATAAGTACAAGCGACCAGTCTATGAATATGCAAGTTGATTGGAAGCCTTATTTAAGACAAGATTGGAATCAAACAGTCGATACCGCATATTGACCTAAACAGAATTACATGAATTGGCTAAAAAATTAGAAACATTACCTGACGGTTTGTATTGCAACCACAAGTGGCAAAAATTATTGAAGCATAGACATAAAATGACAGAGGGGAATTGCCTATCGATTGGGGTTATGCTGAAATTTTAGCTTATGCCACTTTGTTAGATGAAGGTTATGCGATTCGTTTGTGTGGTCAAGATTGTGGTCGCGGTACCTTTGCTCATCGTCATGCGGTATTGCATGATCAAAAAACGGATGAAGTTTATATTCCACTTAAGCCATGTTAGCCGAAAATCAAGCCGCATTTCAATATTATGATTCTTTATTATCTGAAGAAGCGGTGTTGGCGTTTGAATATGGTTATGCAACCACTGAACCGAATACGCTAGTGATTTGGGAAGCGCAATTTGGTGATTTTGCCAATGGTGCTCAAGTGGTGATCGATCAATTTATTAGTTCAGGCGAACAAAAATGGGGACGTTTGTGTGGTTTGGTCATGTTATTGCCGCATGGTTATGAAGGTCATGGGCCTGAGCATTCTTCAGCACGATTAGAACGTTTTTTGCAATTTTGTGCAGAACATAATATGCAAGTTTGTGTGCCAACCACGCCTGCACAAATTTTTCATTTATTACGTAGACAAATGTTGCGTCCTTATCGTAAGCCTTTGATTGTGATGACACCTAAAAGTTTATTGCGGCATAAATTAGCGGTTTCTACTTTGGATGATTTAGCGAAAGGTGAATTTCAACCAGTCATTCCTGAAATTGATGACATTAGATGCTAAAAAAGTAAAACGAGTGATTATTATGCTAGTGGTAAAGTTTATTATGATTTATTAACGAAACGTCGAGCAGAAAACGTGCATAATGTAGCAATTATTCGCATTGAACAACTTTATCCTTTTCCTGAAGATGAATTGACAGCAGATATTGGAGCATTATACCTGAGTGCAAAGAATTGTTTGGTGTCAAGAAGAACCAAAAATCAAGGTGCTTGGTATTGCTACTCAACATCATTTACGTGACATGCTTGAGTCCAGCAATCAAACGTTAGCGTTATGCGGGAAGGATAGCCTCTGCATCACCTGCAGTGGGGTATGCATTACTGTGCATGTGACAGCAACAAAATGCATTTAGTTGAACAAGCCTTAGCGATAAAAGAATAAGGAACTATATGGCAATTGAAATTAAAGTACCCATGTTACCGGAATCAGTTGCTGATGCTACCGTTGCTACTGGCATAAAAAAGCCGGCGATACAGTTAATCGCGATGAAAATTTAGTGGATATTGAAACAGATAAAGTAATGCTTGAAGTGCCAGCGCCTGTAGATGGCGTATTGAAGAAATATTGTAACAACGAAGGTGAAACTGTGTACAAGCCAATGCAAGTTATTGGGATTATTGAAGCAGGGAAGCGTGCTGCAAACAGCAGCAAGCCGAGCAAAACCAAACAGCTGCCTGAACAACTGCAGCTAAACCTGCAGACACAACGCGAAGCTGAAACAACCAGCGCAAAAGCGGAGCGACCTGCAGCTGATCCTAATCCTGCACAGTGCGCGTATCAGTCGGCTGAAAAATGAACGTTGATGCTCAGCACAAATGACAGGCACAGGTAAAGACGGTCGTGTGACGCAAAACAAGATGTGATTCATTCAGCCAGAAGCGCTGAGCGCAGTATCGGCAGCACGCGTCTGAAAAACGAGTGCCCATGACACGTTTACGTGCACGAATTGCAGAACGTTTATTGCAAGCACAACATAATGCCGCCATTTTAACCACCTTTAATGAAATTAATATGCAAGCCGTCATGGATTTGCGTCAGCAATATATAAAGATGCATTTGAAAAAAATCATGGCGTAGTTTAGGTTTATGTCATTTTTTATTAAAGCAGTGGTTGAAGCATTAAAACGTTTCCGGTCGTCAATGCCTCTATTGATGGCAATGATATTGTTTATCATGGTTATTATGATATTGGCATTGCGGTTTCCACTGAACGTGGTTTTGTGGTTCCTATTATTACGAGATGCCGATAACATTAAGTATGGCAGACATTGAAAAACAAATTGCTGATTATGGTGAATAAAGCAAGAGATGGAAAATTAACCATGGAAGAAATGACGGGAGGTACTTTTACCATTACCAATGGCGGTGTTTTGGTTCATTATTATCAACACCTATTTTGAATCCACCTCAAAGTGCTATTTTAGGCATGCATAAAATTGAAGAACGGCCGGTTGTTGAAAATGGCCAAATTGTCATTCGGCCGATGATGTATGTGGCCTTTCTTATGATCATCGAATTATTGATGGCAGAGAATCAGTTCGATTTTTAGTGACGATTAAAGAATTATTAGAAGATCCCGCACGATTGCATTAGGATTAAATTGTTGAGAAACTCGTATAAAAGGATAGAAATGTAAAATGAATTTACATGAATATCAAGCCAAACAATTATTTGCACAATATGGTATTCCTGTTCCTACAGCGAAGTGCTGTTCAGAATGTCGAAGAAGCAGTTAAGCGTGCTGCGATAACATTAAGTGCTACAACGTTGGGTGGTGAAAGCTCAAGTGCATGCAGGTGGTCGCGGTAAAGCAGGTGGTGTGAAATTGTTGATAACGTAAGAAGAATTAGAGAAGTATGTGCAAAATATTGTTAGGTACACGTTTGGTGACTTATCAAACAGATGCAAAAGGTCAACCCGTTAATCAAGTATTAATTGAAGAAACCTGTGATATTGAGAGAGAATTATATTTAGGTGCAGTGATTGATCGTGCTATCACAACGCGTGGTGATTATGGCTTCTACAGAAGGTGGCGTGGAAATTGAAAAAGTAGCTGAAGAAACCCAGAAAAAATTTTAAAAGTTGTCGTTGATCCTTTAGTGGGTGTTATTACCTTATCAATGTCGTGATATTGGCTTTTGCGCTTAGGTTTAAATGATAATCAAATTAAACAATTTACGCATATTATTAATGGCTTTAGGTAAATTGTTTGTTGAATGTGATTTAAGTTTGTTAGAAATTAATCCTTTAGTGATTACCAAAGATGGTCATTTGTTTTGTTTAGATGGCAAAATCAATATTGATGATAATGCGCTTTATCGTCAACCTGAATTAGCGAGCATGCGTGATACTACCAAGAAGATGAACGGGAAAATCGTGCTCAGCGAATGGGAATTAAATTATATCGCTTTAGAAGGCGATATTGGTTGCATGGTGAATGGCGCAGGTTTGCCATGGCGACCATGGATTTGATTAAATTACACGGTGGCAATCCCGCTAACTTTTTAGATGTGGGTGGTGGTGCAACTGAAGAACGCGTTACAGAAGCTTTTAAAATTATTTTTTCTGATAAAAATGTTAAAGGCATTTTGGTTAATATTTTTGGTGGTATTGTTCGTTGTGATTTGATTGCTGACGGTATTATTAGTGCAGTTGCTGAAGTTGGAATGTAAAGTTCCTGTGGTGGTTCGATTAGAAGGCAATAATGCTGAATTAGGCGCAGAAATTATTAAAAGAAAGTGGTCTTAAATATTATTGCAGCAAAGCGATTTAACCGATGCAGCCAAAAAAGTCGTTGCGAGCAGTTAACAAGGTAGAGTAATAATGAGTATTTTAATTAATAAAGACACGAAAGTGATTTGCCAAGGTTTTACCGGCAAACAAGGAACTTTTCATTCTGAACAAGCCATTGACTATGGTACTAAAATGGTGGGTGGTGTCACGCCAGGTAAAGGCGGGCAAACACATTTAGATTTACCCGTATTTAATACCGTACATGAAGCAGTAGAAGAAACTGGTGCAGATGCCAGTGTTATTTATGTTCCCGCACCATTTTGTAAAGATTCTATTATTGAAGCAGTAGATGCAGGCATTGAATTGATTGTCTGTATTACTGAAGGCATTCCTGTTTTAGATATGTTGAAGTGAAAGATTATTTAAAGATAAACCAGTCTCGTTTAATTGGCCCTAATTGCCCAGGCATTATTACTCCTGGTGAATGTAAAATTGGTATTATGCCAGGATATATTCATTTACCGGGTAAAGTCGGTATTGTTTCTCGTTCAGGCACTTTAACTTATGAAGCAGTTAAACAAACCACAGATTAGGGTTATGGCCAAAGTACTTGTGTGGGTATTGGTGGCGATCCTATTCCAGGCACGAATTTTATTGATGTTTTAGCCTTATTTGAAAAAGATCCACAAACCGAAGCGATCGTTATGGTCGGCGAAATTGGTGGCACTGCAGAAGAAGAAGCCGCAGAATTTATTAAACACCATGTGAAAAAACCCGTGGTTTCTTATATTGCTGGTGTGACTGCTCCTGCAGGTAAACGCATGGGCCATGCTGGGGCTATTATTGCAGGCGGCAAAGGCACAGCAGCTGAAAAATTTAAAGCCTTAGAAGCAGCCGGTGTTAAAACAGTAAAATCACCCGCAATGATAGGCCAAGGTTTGTTAGAAATAACCGGCTGGAAATCAGCTTGTGTGACTAGCACATAAATGTCTGGCCCCGTTTATAGGGCGAAAAATCTTTCGCCCTATAAAGACGGTTTTGTTAGAACATATTTATCCGTTTCCCACGAACCCAATACAGTTCTTGTTGCCTTTTTCCCATCCAATTCAAATTCAACAACTTTCGGATCATGGGTATGGCCATGTATCATATGTAACACTTGATATTTACGCATTAAATCTTCAACCGTTTTTTGATTTACATCCATTAAATAAGCCGATTTTTTTTGATTACTGGTCGTACTTTTGTTTCTTAACATTTGTGCGAAATTTTTTCTAAAACTTAAGGGTGTGTGTAAAAAAATCCAGGTTAAGATGGGATGGCGTATAAAATAACGGAAAATTTGAAAGCCTCGATCGCTGCTACATAAACTATCGCCATGAACTAATAACGTTTGTGTTCCATTTAAATTGATGACTATCGGGTCAGGAATTAAAATCACCCCACTTTTTTGCACAAAGACTTTGCCATATAAGAAATCCCGATTACCCGGCATCAGATAAACTGTTACGCCTGCATCCACCACTTGATGCAAGGCTTGGGTAATCCTTATTGCCAAATCATCCATGGCATCATCACCTATCCAACTGTCAAAAAAATCACCCAGGATATATAAAGCCTGTGCACCACTTGCTTCTTGACTTAAGAAGTCTAAGAAAATCTGGGTGATTTTAGGCCGCTGGGGGTTCAAATGTAGGTCCGAGACAAATAAGGTTTTCATAATTAAGCATTATAAAGAAATAGCTATTTCTTGTCATATATTTCCCCTTCGTGCGATAATGTAAAAAGTCATTGATAAGGAGCACAGTATGACTCACCCTATTTACAATTATTGCGCAGGTCCTGCTGTATTACCGCCTGAGGTCATGCAAGAGGTTATTCATAGCTTGAAGGATTTTCATAATGGTTTAGCCATCACGGAAATAAGTCACCGTGGTGCTGAATTTATGCAAATTGTTGAGCAAAGTAAGGCTGATTTGACACAATTGTTGAATATTCCCTCGGGTTACCAGATCTTGTTTTTACAAGGCGGAGCCACAGGACAATTTGCGGCTATTCCTATGAATTTACTGGGTGATGCGCGCAGTGCGGATTATGTACAAACGGGTGTTTGGTCAGAAAAGGCAGTTGAAGAAGCGCAGCTTTATTGTGACGTTAATGTTGTAGCCAATACTAAAGCGATTCGTTATACCAGTGTGCCTCATCAAGCCTCTTGGCAAGTTCGAGAGGATTCGGCTTATCTACATTACACGCCCAATGAGACCATACATGGCGTAGAATTTAGCTGGGTTCCTAAAGTTAAAATTCCGTTGGTTGCAGACATGTCCTCTAATTTATTATCACAACCCATTGATGTGAGTGAATATGACCTGATTTATGCGGGCGTGCAAAAAAATATTGGTCCAGCAGGCATGGCAGTAGTTATCGTTAAAGAAGATGTGATCAAGCCTAGCCGTTATCCCATTCCGACTATTTTCAATTACCGCAAAATGATCGCTGAAGACTCTTGCTGTAATACGCCCGCAGTATTTTCTTGGTATGTTTCAGGGCTGATGTTTAAATGGTTAATTGCCCAAGGTGGTTTGCCTGCTATGGCGCAGCGCAATCAACTCAAAGCTGATTTAGTGTATGCGGCGATCGATGCCTCTGATTTTTATAATAATCCAGTTGAAGTGCATTGCCGTTCACGAATGAATATTCCCTTTACTTTGTCTGATCCTAAATTAGATGCTGTTTTTCTGCAAAAAGCGCAAGAACAAGGCTTATATAATTTAGCAGGACATCGTAGCATCGGCGGTATGCGCGCAAGTTTATATAATGCCATGCCTATAGAAGGTGCAAAAGCCCTCGTTGATTTTATGCGAGATTTTGAGCGCCACTATGGATAAAGTGCCTCAGGAGCAGGCGAAGGTAGTGACGATAGACGGACCCGGTGGTTCGGGTAAAGGCACGATTAGTCGCCTGCTCGCTAAAGAGCTGGACTGGCACTTGTTAGAAAGTGGTGCACTGTATCGATTATTGGCCTTGTGTGCGCAAAAACATCAAGTTGCCCTAGATGATATTGCAGCGCTTACTTCGTTGGCAGAAACATTAGATGTACAATTTATCCCAAATGCATTAGATGATTCCACACGATTTATTCTGGAAGGCCAAGAAGTCAGTGCAGACATTTTGCAAGAGTCCTGCGGTGATAGGGCCTCACAAATCAGTGTTTATTTAAGTGTTCGCCAAGCGTTATTAGCTAAACAACGTAGTTTTCGTCAAATGCCGGGTTTAGTTGCCGAAGGACGTGATATGGGGACTGTGGTTTTTCCTGATGCCTGTTTAAAAATCTTTTTATCTGCCAGTATACAAGAGCGTGCGCAAAGACGTTATAACCAGTTGAAACAGCAGGGAATTCATGTTAATCTTGACGCACTGCAAAATGAGATAGCCGCACGTGATGAACGAGACAGGCAACGTGTTGTTTCGCCCTTAGTACCTGCACCGGATGCGATTGCTGTAGATACAACAGGAATGGACATTCCTGCGGTAAAGGCCCATATTTTGAAGTTGTTTGAGAAGTGAGTACCATTAACCCGCCCGTAAGGGCCCCAACCCAGTGGGTCATAGACCCCGATAGGACTGAAATCTTATGAAAAATGAACGTTTTGCCGATTTGTTTGAAGAACAGCTGCAAAAGACCAAATTATACCCCGGCCAAATTGTCACCGGCCGTGTCGTGCAAATCCAACCCGATTATGTGGTTGTGGATGCTGGATTTAAATCAGAAAGCACCATATCGATTAATCAATTTCTAGATGAACAAGGTAACCTAGAAGTTGCAGAAGGCGATGAAGTCGAAGTCGCGTTAGATGCCATTGAAGATGGTTACGGCGAAACCAAATTATCTAGAGAAAAAGCAAAACGCGCCCATGCATGGCGTTATTTGTCACAAGTTCATGAATCAGGTAAAAGCATACTGGGTACTATTACTGGCCGCGTAAAAGGCGGCTTTACCGTTGAAATTGATTCTATTCGTGCCTTTTTACCCGGCTCACTGGTAGACGTTCGTCCTGTGCGTGATACGGCACAGCTCGAAGGCAAAGAAATGGAATTCAAAGTCATTAAATTAGATGCAAAACGTAATAATGTGGTCGTTTCACGCAGAGCCATTATTGAATCTGAAGCAACACCTGATAGAGAAGCGCTCTTGTCTAAATTACATGAAGGCCAAGAAGTGATGGGTGTGGTCAAAAATCTTACTGATTACGGCGCATTCGTAGATTTAGGCGGCGTCGATGGTTTATTACATATTACTGATATGGCCTGGAAACGTGTTAAACATCCTGGCGAAGTCGTGGCTGTGGGCGATGAAATCAGAGTTAAAATCTTGAAGTTCGACAAAGATAAATCTCGCGTTTCTTTAGGTTTGAAACAATTGGGTGATGATCCTTGGGTTACGATTACTAATAAATACCCGGTCGGATCACGCTTAACAGGTAAAGTAACCAATATTACTGATTATGGTTGTTTTGTTGAAATTGAAAACGGTATCGAAGGTTTGGTCCACGTTTCTGAAATGGATTGGACCAACAAAAATATTCACCCAAGCAAAGTGGTGAAGTTAGAACAAGAAGTGCCGGTTGAAGTGCTTGAAATTGATCAAGAGCGTCGCCGGATTTCTTTAGGGATTAAACAATGTATTGATAATCCATGGGAAGAGTTTGCGAAGAAACATGGTAAAAATGAACGGGTCAGCGGCGCCATTAAATCGATCACTGACTTTGGTATTTTCGTAGGTTTAGAAGGTGATATCGATGGACTTGTACATTTATCTGATATTTCTTGGACTCAACCTGGCGAAGAAGCCGTCCGTGGGTATAAAAAAGGTGATGAAATTGAAGCCTTGATTTTGGCCATTGATGCGGAACGTGAACGTATATCCTTAGGTATTAAACAATTAGAACAAGATCCTTATTCTAATTTTGCTGCGGGTTTTGAAAAAGGCTCGATCGTCAGCGGTACTGTGATTGAAGTGGATGCTAAAGGCGCAAAAATTGAGCTCACCAATGGTGCGCAAGGTTATCTGCGTGCCTCTGAAATAGCACCCGACCGCGTTGAAGATGCACGTACCCATCTAAAAGTAGGCGACACCATTGAAGCTAAATTTATTGGTTTAGATAAGAAAAATCGCATGATTAACTTATCAATTAAGGCTAAAGATGAGTTGGATAATGCTTATGATGCTTCTACCTTAGATAATCAAGGCCATGATGCGCCAAAGCTTGGAGACTTGCTTAAAGAAAAAATCGGTAGTTCATCACAACACGATGAAAAATAAGCTATTATTAGGAGTATTGATTTTTACAACGTAGGGATATGATGACTAAATCTGAACTCATAGAGCAGCTGGCTGCAAAACAGGTGCATCTGGCCTATAAAGATATAGAAATTGCAGTTAAAACTATTCTTGAGTGTATGGCCGAGGCTTTAACCCAGGGTAAACGGATTGAAATCCGTGGTTTTGGTAGCTTTTCGTTACATTATCGTCCGCCGCGGATAGGGCGCAATCCCAAGACCGGCGATGCGGTAAGATTAGAAGGCAAATATGTGCCCTTCTTTAAACCGGGCAAAGAATTGCGCGATCGTATCAATGCCTCTTTACTGCGTGGCCAGGTGATTATTCAGGACGACAGTGAGGATGAGGCTGAGGGGTAGGATTTTTAGAAATCACCTCGCGCTCAATGCGTGACCCCTTCTTGCCCCCTTTATGGAAAGGGGGCTGGCCGCAGGCAGGGGGGATTTTGCGTCCTGATTTAGTTGTTATACTCCAGAGGTTACCACCATGCGTCTTCTAAGCTCAATTTTCATCATCGCGCTCATACTCTTTGCCATAAGTTTTTCATTACTCAATGCAGAACTTGTTACGGTGAATTATTTTTTTGCTAAACAACAATTACCTTTATCATTACTATTATTAGCTGCCCTGATTCTAGGCTGTTTATTAGGCTTTTTAGTGCAAATCAAAGTCTCTATCCAATACCGTTACCGTAATTATGCCTTGAATAAAAAAATTAATTTACTGAATCAAGAACTCAATAATCTACGTGCCATGCCCGTAAAGGATCATTTGTGAGTTTGAGTTTACTGTGGTTATTGTTGTTACCCGTTGCAGCTCTTTCGGGTTATTTAGCGGCTAAAGGCGGCGCGCGCGGCTCTTCCTGGCGAAAAAATCTTTCTTCTTCTAAAGACTATTTAACCGGTCTTAATTTTTTATTAAATGAACAACCCGATAAAGCCCTAGAGTTATTTATTAAATTACTTGAAGTCGATAGTGATACCATCGAAACCCATTTTGCTTTAGGCAGTTTATTTCGCAGACGCGGAGAAGTCGATAGAGCCATACGTATTCATCAAAATTTAATTGCACGCCCAGATTTAAGTCGCACCAATCGCTTACAAGCCTTATTAGAACTGGGCCATGATTATATGCGCGCCGGTGTGTTAGACAGAGCAGAAACCTTATTTCAAGAATTAGTGGGTTTAAAAGCGCATATGCGTTTGAGTTTGCAATGTTTAATCGACATTTATCAACAAGAACGGGATTGGGATAAAGCCATTACAACGGCGATGCAATTTGAACGTTATACCAATGAAAGCATGGCGCCCTTAATTGCCCACTATTATTGTGAACTGGCAGAGCAGGCGCTTAACCAAGCGCAGCCTGAACAAATGAATCGCTATTTAAAACAAGCTTTGCAAATTGATCCTAAAAGTGTGCGTACTCAATTATTACAAGCCAGACAAGCTTTTGATGCAAAAGATTACCAGTTGGCCATCCTTCATTACCAACGGGTCAAATTGAAAAATCCTGAATTTACAGCAGAAATTTTAATGCCTCTAGCACGTTGTTATGAAGCGTGTGGACAAAGCGAACAGTTTCATGCTTTTTTACAACGTTGTTTGCACGAGGAATTAGGTGCAGTGATTTGTGCGACTTTTTCCAGTCAATTATCGAATTATATTATTGACCCACGTGATATTCATACCATTGCAGAGCAATTACAAAAGCGCCCTTCCGTGCGCGCGATTTATACGTTGATTGAATTGCGTTTTAAAGAAAGCAGCGGCGAAGAAGCGCGTCATTTAATGTTATTGCGCGATATCGTGCGCCAACTCTTAGGTAAAGAAGCCGCCTATTACTGCGAAAATTGCGGGTTTTCCGCACAAGCTTTATATTGGCTCTGCCCCAGTTGCAAACATTGGGGGGTGATTAAACCCTTCAGTGGCTTTAGAGTGACAGTGGAAGAATTGACTCACATTCCGCCTGTGCAGCCTCAATTGTCACATATACACGTCCAGCCTGATTAAAGACAATGCGCTGTGCTTGCGTGATATCATCTGGGCAATAATAAAAACTACCATTTTGCGTTTGAGTAAAACCATTGCCAGAAAATTGTAAGACATGTTCATGTCCAGAAGGGAATGTGTTTAAGATAATTTTTGCATTATTATTAAACACGAGCGACGTTATCACTAGTCCTAATTCATCGAATACTAACAAACCCGTCGACCAATCTTCGCCACACGTTTGTAAATCATTAGGACATAAGGTTATTAATTCATCACGTAATAGGGCTTGTTGTCTGCCAAGGTTAATCGTTCGCACTAATTGCTCTACATCGCTGCGCGCTTGATGCCGGCCTAAAAAAACCGCATCATTAGGCAGTGCAAATAGAACAAGTAGGGCAATAATCCCAAGAACAATCGCTAGCTCTAAAAATGTAAATCCATCTTGCATGATGATGTGATCGTACTTTTTTTTTAGGAAGTTGACAATAATTATCTTCATGTCTTAAGCTCAAATAATCTTTTCCGTCAACACAAGGTAATGCGAGCCCTTGTCTTGTTTACCAGCGAATGGGTTATACCGTAGGTAATATTTTATTAAAAGGAGATATTTTTATGAGTAAAAAAATTGCATTGGTCACTGGTGGTACCGGTGGTATTGGCACAGTCATTTGTCAGGCTTTAGCTCTGGAGGGTTATCATGTCGCTGCGGGATATAGTAAAGGGGGTGACCACCAGGCTGCAAAAGCATGGCAAGCGCAACAGCAGCAACTGGACTATCACATTATGACTGTATACGGTGATGTCAGTGATTATGATTCTGCAGGTGCAATGGTACGCAGTGTTGAGCAGGAATTAGGGCCGATTGATATTCTAGTGAATAACGCTGGGATAACACGAGATGCTTTGTTTCGCAAAATGACACCTGCGCATTGGTTAGCTGTGATTAATACTAATTTGAATAGCGCATTTAATGTCACACACCATTTGATTAACGGTATGTGTGAGCGAGGTTTTGGTCGCATTATTAATATCTCTTCTATTAATGGTCAAAAAGGACAATTTGGACAAACAAATTATTCTGCAGCTAAAGCAGGCATTCATGGTTTTACCATGGCGCTCGCACAAGAAGTTGCTAAAAAGGGCGTGACAGTCAATACCGTTTCACCAGGATATATTAAGACTAAAATGATGGCGGATGTACCGGAAAATATTTTAAATAATATTATTGCATCTATACCTGTTGGACGATTAGGTGAGCCTGGCGATATTGCTCGCATTGTTGCTTTTCTTGCCCATCCAGAAAATCAGTTTATTACGGGTGCGAATATTTCTGCTAATGGTGGCCAATATATGAGTTAATAAGCAATTTCTTGCAAAAAAAAATTATTTTAACTACATTGATAGTTAACGTTCTTATGATTTTTCTTTTTAATTCAAGATAATATTATGAAAAAAACAAATAAAGTGATTAATCTTGCCTTGCAAGGTGGTGGCGCGCATGGTGCATTGGCTTGGGGCGCGTTAGATTATTTACTTGAAGATGGGCGCTTAGATATCGAAGGGATCAGCGCAACCAGTGCAGGTGCTTTTAATGCGGTTGTGTTAGCGCAAGGGTTGCTCAATAATAATAAAGAAGAAGCGCGTACTTTATTGCATAACGCTTGGCGTACGGTCAGCGATTGGGGCACTACTCATAATTTATTTAATCCTGTATGTGCAACGGAAAATGAGGAAGGACAATACAGTGAGTTTTCTCCTTTTTATCCTTTTTTTGATTTGCTCACTCGAACCTTTTCACCTTATGAGTTGAATCCTTTAGGCATCAACCCACTGCGGGAAATAATAAATAAAGTTGTCGACTTTGAAGCCATAAAAAAGCATTCTAAATTAAAAATACATTTATGCGCAACCAATGTAGAAACCTGTAAAATCCACATTTTCACCAATCAACAATTAAGTGTTGATGCCGTATTGGCATCAGCTTGTTTGCCACTTTATTCTCAGGCAGTTGAAATAAATGGTGAGTATTTATGGGATGGTGGTTACATTGGCAATCCGCCATTGTTTCCTTTAATTTATGATTGTACGCATCCAGATATTTTGATTATCCATATTCGTCCTATTGTGCGTAAAGGCATTCCCAAAACAGCCAGTGACATTATGCACCGTATCAATGATGTTTGTTTTAATGCCTCGTTGATGCGAGAAATGCGGGCGATTGCTTTTCTTACCCATTTAATTGATACGAATAAAATAAGTGATCAGGCCATTAAGCGCATATTTATTCATTCTATACGCGCAGATGAAGCCATGACCGAGTATGGTGCAAGCAGCGTCTTTAATACCAATTGGGATTTTTTAATGCGCTTGCGTGACAAGGGGCGTGAGATAGCTCAGGAATGGTTAGAGGGGCATTATGATAAAATAGGATCAGAATCATCAGTAGATATTCATAAAGAATTTTTATAAATGAACAAAAAGTTAGATTATCAAACGCTAGTATCACGCGTTAAAAATGAAATTATAAACTTTCAATATAGCAGCGAACTTATTATTATCTTTATAGAATTATCAATAATAGGCGTACTATTTATAAGATATGCAAGCACTAAGTATTATGCATTAACTCAACATGCATTTATCGATCCTGTTCTGTTGTTGGTGCTTGCCGGTATAGTACTGCTACGATTAGGATTTTTATATACTAAAAAATTAACGCATATTTTGTTAGCAATATTTGTTATTGCTGAAATGTTCATAGTGATAACTGCTGCGAAAATACATCAATTAGAGTTTCAGGGCATGAAGGATATTATCGTAAATACGAATATTCATTTTATTAACTATGTCTTAGTATTAATTATTTTGCGGACTTTACGCTTTGATCCATGGATCGTTTTGCTTACGGGTCTCACAGCTGCTATCGGGTGGATAATCTTGATCTTAACTACATTACCTATACTCGAGGGAAATACGGCACAGTTTTATCATTACTTAGTGCACGAGTTGGGTAGAGTACTTGTCATCATGTTTATAACAGTCATTTTAACTTTAGCAACATATCGGGCGAGAAATGTACTCTGGCACGGTGCGTCTAATAGTCATGCAATCAAAGATTTATTATATTTTTTTGATAGTGATATTGCTGAAAAAATTACTCAATCAAAACAAACCCTGCAAGCAGGACAAGGTGAAAAAAGAAATGCGGCGGTGCTATTTGTCGATATGCGTGGCTTTACTAAAACCACAGCTCTGTTATCGCCTACAGAAGTTATTTTAATGCTCAGTGAATATCAAAGCTTAGTAGTACCCATTATTCAGAAGCACAAGGGCGTTGTTGATAAATTTATCGGCGATGGGATTATGGCAAGCTTTGGTGCAACCAGTGATTCAACCACTTATGCCGCGGATGGATTGCGCGCAGTTGATGAAATTGTCCAGGCCGTCATAGTTTGGCGGCAGCAACGTATTGCAAAAAATGAAATGGTAGTGGATGTGGGATCGGGACTGGCTTCTGGTCCTGTAGTATTTGGCATTATTGGTGATTCGGGTCGTTTAGAATATACGGTAATTGGCAATGCTGTTAATCTGGCTGCTAAAATTGAAAAGCATAATAAAATAGAACACTCACATGCTATCACCACTCATGAAACTTTTAAACTTGGCGTTGAACAAGGTTATATAAACCACGTTTGGCCAACCATGGCCAAGGAAAGCAAAATTGAAGATGTAGATACGCTGGTAGATTTGGTGGTATTACCATAAGCCTATTAATGATAGTTGCATCATTTTTCTAGCACATAGGTTCCGGGTGCATCACATAACGAAGGATACTTAGGTGCACCCATTGAAGGTGGTTTTTCTTTTTCTCCAGAATGTCCAGCCAACCATTTTGACCATTCAGGCCACCATGATCCATCGCGATCTGGCGTTTTTGCTTGCCATTCTTCAGGATCCAAATGTTGATGTGTGTCAATATGCGATAACATTTTGAAACTTCGATGGGGATGACCAGGTTCGCTTAATATGCCTGCATTATGGCCGCCATTTGTGAGCACAAACGTTACATTGGTATCTGTGAAAAAATGTATTTTGTATACGGATTTCCAAGGTGCAACGTGGTCGGTCGTTGTACTGACCACAAACAATGGTGTTTCAACATCTGGTAATAATACATTTTTACCATTTACGCTAAAGCGACCTTGCACTAAATCATTATTTAAAAATAAACTGCGTAAATATTGTGAGTGCATTTTATAAGGCATACGTGTGGTATCAGCATCCCATGCCATAAGATCATTGAGAGATTCACGTTCACCCATGAGATAATTGATAATTACGCGTGACCAAATGAGATCAGCGGAGTGCAACATACTAAAGGCGCCACCCATTTGGGCACCATCTAGATACCCCTTTTCCCACATAATATCTTCGATATAACTGACTTGACTTGCATCAACAAATAATAAAATTTCCCCGGCATCTTCAAAATCAATTTGTGCAGCAAATAAAGTGACTGTTTTAAGACGTTCATCTTGACGTCCTGCCATAGCAGCTGCTGCGATCATGAGCAAAGTACCCCCAATGCAATAACCGGTTGCATGTACTTTTTTACCGGGAATTATTGTATTTATTGCCATCAAGGCATCCATGATCCCTAAGTTCACATAATCTTCTAAACTCAAATTACGATCTGCACTGGTAGGATTTCTCCATGAAATCATAAAAACTGTATGCCCTTGGCTGACCAAATATTTCACCATGGAATTATGGGGAGATAAATCAAGAATGTAATATTTCATGATCCAAGCGGGCACGATTAAAATGGGTTCAGCATACACTTGCTCAGTGGTAGGTTCATATTGTATGAGTTCAATCAAATGATTCCGATAAACCACTTTGCCAGGTGTGATGGCAACATTTACGCCTACTTTAAATTGTTCAGTCCCGACAGGGGGCAGTCCTTGTTGCGTTCGTGAAAAATCTTCAATTAGATTTTGAAACCCGCTTACAAAATTTAGACCATTTTCTTCCTTAGTACGGGCGATTACGTCAGGATTAGTCCAAGGACAATTTGAGGGGGAAAAAACATCTAATAATTGGCGACCAAAAAAATCTACAAAGTTTTTATGATGTTTGTCTATTCCTTTAATACCGCTGGTGCATTCGCCCCAGAGCTGCTCCATCAGCATAAACCCTTGTGCATAAACATTATAAGGAAATTCATTCCAAGCCGGGCTTTTAAAGCGATGATCGCCTTCACGGCAAACTGCACAAGGGGTACATGTTTCTTCATTATGGCTATGAGTAAGAAATAAAGAAAATTTTTCTATATTTTTCAATGCAGTTTGCATAATATCCAGCTGCTTTGCAGGACAAATTGCTAAATGGAACCACCAATCTACCCAAGCAAGGCGCATGGCCGCTGGAGAAATAGACCCTACGATGCGACTAGCTGCAGCATGCAAGGCGCGGTCAAATATTTGACCATTATAGGTTTGGTTATCTGTTGTTTGATTTTGTGTAATTTTTTCCATAATATAATTATTTTAGCCCATAATCAGTGTGATACAAAAAGGAAAGGGTATGAATAATATGAAGGAGACGCTGGATTGGCAAAAATTACTTGTTCCATATCAGCAACAATTTACGGACATGATGAATCTTTTAGAGAAGTTCCCACGCGCAGATATTTGTGAGTGTGAAAAAGAATTAGTTTTTTCACAGGATAAAATGGCACTTTATCACTATAAGTCTCTAAACCCTAAAGTCAAAGCCCGGCCGCTTTTGACTCTGTTTGCGTTGGTGAATCGTCCTTATATCTTAGATTTACAACCCGATCGTTCATTGATTCGGCCGTTATTAGAAGCGGGGATGGATGTTTATATGATAGACTGGGGTTATCCCACAACAACCGATGCCTATCTTACACTAGAAGACTATATTTTAACTTATTTAGATAGTTGTGTTGATTTTATTCGTAAGGCAACAAAACGAGATGCGATTGATTTACTAGGTGTTTGCCAAGGTGGCACGTTTAGTTTATGTTATACCGCATTATTTCCTGAGAAAATTCGCAAACTCGTGACCATGGTCACGGCGGTTGATTTTCACACCAAAGACAATACACTGACCGCAATAGTCGAGCATATGGATGTTGAAGGCATTATTCAACAATATCAAAATATGCCTGGATGGCTGCTGAATCTGATATTTTTTAGCTTAAAACCGAGTGCGACCCATTGGTTAAAATATCAACGCATGCTTAAGGAAGATCCACTTTCCGATAAAATGGCACTTTTCTTGCGTATGGAACATTGGATATATGATACGACGGATCAAGCAGGTGCCGCATTTGTACAATATATTACCCAACTGTATCAGCAAAACAACTTAATTAAAAATCAATTTTATTTAAACAGTCAATTAGTGGATTTAAAAAAGATCACTCATCCTGTATTGAATATTTTTGCATTAGCGGATGACATTATTCCACCAAGCGCATCTGAATGCATGCCGCAGTATATTCGTTCGAAAGATTATAATCAGCTCACATTTGATGGCGGTCATATTGGTATTTATAGCTCTCAAAGATCACAGCAGCAGATCCCGCCTGCTATTTCAAAGTGGTTATTACAATAAAGGAATATATGAATGGCAGTAAATGATTTTGAACCGTGCATGTGGCTTGCTAATGGTCATTTGCAAACCTGGGCGGGTGCATTATTCCCGCGCGTACAGCAAGATACCGAAATGGAATCACTTGCTTTGCCGGATGGCGATACGTTAGAATTACATTGGCTATCAGCAGAACAAACGGATGCGCCCATTTTATTTTTATTACATGGTCTAGAAGGATCGGTGCGTTCTGGTTATATTCAAGGTATGTTACAGGTAGCAAAAAATCATCACTGGCGTGCCGTATTACCGCATTTGCGAGGCAGCGGCGGGCGCATTAATAATATTTCACAAAGTTACCATGCTGGCAGAACAGATGATTTAGACATTGCCCTGCAACATATTCGTGCTCGCTACCCTAATGCACCTTGTGTTGCGGTAGGTTATTCTCTAGGTGCTAATTTATTATTAAAATATTTAGGCGAAAATTCTGCACAACCTTTTATTAAAACCGCTATAGCAGTTTGCGCTCCCTTTGATTTAGCAGCGACTGCAGCTAAATTGAGCCAAGGGGTTAATAAGATTTATGAGCATACTTTTGTTGAAAGTTTAAAAAAAACAATTGCCTATAAAATGGCACTCAATATGTCGATGCCCATTGATTGGTTAGAATTGGCTAATATTAAAACCATGCATGATTTTGATGATAAAATCACCGCGCCCTTACATAATTTTTTAAATGCGAAAGAGTATTACGCACAAAGTAGTTGCCTACAGTTTTTACCTAATATTCAAATACCGACTTTAATTATTAATGCACAAGATGATCCACTTATTCCTAAAGAAGTGATCCCGAGTCAAAAGCAACTCAATCAACATATCACTTTGGATATACAGCAACATGGTGGGCATGTAGGGTTTATTAGCTGTAGGGCCATGGGAAAGCCATCCTATTGGCTCGAAGAACGTATTGCGCATTATTTGACATGCTATATAACTTAACCTATTATTAAATAGCTACGCTTTATATTAACTAAACTAACAGGGGTGTACATCATGAATATGCAATTTTTTGAACAAATGAACGATTTTAACCGTAACCTATATAAGCCAATGTCACAATTAGGTCAGCTTACCATGCAAACTGCAGAAGCTTATACTCGCCAATCTATTAATGCAGGGAATGAGATTTTTAGTCTTTGCGCTGATTATGCACAAAATCTTCCTAACAATATTAAAAAACCTGAAGATGCCATTAATTTACAAGCTAAATTATGGAATGAACTATCAAATAAATGCATGAATAATCTTAACGAATTATTTGAAACACAGCAAAATGCAGCAGCTGCTTATCTTGATTTATTTAAGCAAAATATGAAATCTGTGAGTGAAGAAGCGGCACGTGCTACTAAATCAACAAAAACAGGAAGAGCAGAATAGTTTAATGTGCTTATAATCTGTTTTAAAAGGCTGCACTTGCAGCCTTTTTTGTATGTTTAGCAATCATATATTCTTCATTAGTCGGAATGACACAGACCCTAATAGCACTCTCTTTTTCGCTAATAACGGTATCATTATTCTGATTAGCAGAATCATTAATTTTTATGAGCCAATGTAAATGTGCACCTATTTTTTTGCGAACAATAGGTGCATGCTCGCCTATACCTGCGGTAAATACCAAGGCATCACAACCACCCAATGCTGCCATTAGAGAGCCTGCCTCTAGTGCTGCGCGGTAGCAAAACAAATCAATGGCTTCCTGTGATTGACGATCGGAGTTTTGCAACAACTCACGAACATCATTACTTTTTCCTGAGACACCTAATAATCCTGATTGATTATAAAGTAAATCTTCAATTTGTTTTGCAGTATATTTTTTTTCTTGGAGAAGGTATAACAATACACCTGGGTCAATTCGTCCACAACGTGTACCCATCATTAATCCATCAAGCGCGGTAAATCCCATAGAAGTAGCAACACTTTTACATTGATACATGGCGCACATACTCGCACCATTGCCTAAGTGAGCAACGATCACGCGTCTATTACCAATTTCACCAATTTTTTGGGTGATAATGGAGGCAATATATTCATACGAAATACCATGAAAGCCATAACGCAAAATACCTTCATCAGTTAATTTGCGAGGAATTGCAAATAAGGTTGCAAGTCTACCTTGCGTGCGATGAAAAGTAGTATCAAAACAAGCTACCTGTGGTATATGCGGATAAATTGTTTGAATAATACTAATCGCTTTTAAATTATGTCCTTGATGTAAAGGCGCCAATGGAATCAGGGTACTCATTTTTTGCATGGCATCGCTTGTGATTAAAGTAGGATGAAAGAAAAATGTTCCCCCATGTACCACACGATGGCCCACAGCTTTTAGGGTAACGGGCGAGGACAAATGTGTAAGCCAATCAAAAAACATCCGCAATCCCGCCTCGTGTCCCTTTGACGGAATTTTTTGTTTAATGAGCTGCTCTTCTTGCGCATTTAAAATGGTAAGGATCGGTGCCTTAAAAAGACTTTCAATCTCACCATGATACAATAACTTTAACTCATTATTATCAATAAAAATTGCAAACTTAATGCTGGAAGAACCAGAATTAATCACTAAGATGACATCAGTCATTATTTAATTTTTCCTTATTGCGCACGTATATTAAAGCCATAGCACAAGAGGCTTTACGAGAAATATCATCACTGCCACGGCTAGTTAAAATAATGGGGACTGTTGCGCCCATGACGATGCCCGCTGCTTCCATGCCGGACATATAAGTCATTTGTTTATAAAGCATATTGCCCGATTCAATATCGGGAACAATAATGATATCAGCATTGCCTGCAACCTCAGAATGAATATTTTTTTCATGTGCAGATTGCATAGAGATTGCATTATCATAAGCCAGTGGGCCATCTACAATACCCCCTGTTATTTCGCCTCTATCCGCCATTTTACTTAAAGCAGCCGCATCGAGCGTGGATTGCATTTTATCATTCACATCTTCAGTTGCGCAGACTATGGCCACCTTAGGTGTGCCAAAACCTAAGGCGCGAAACAAATCAATGGCATTTTGGGTAATATCTTTTTTATCTTGTAAATTAGGTTGAATATTAATCGCTGCATCAGAGAGAAATAACGGCTTGGAATAATTAGGCGCTTCTGCATAAAACACGTGACTTATCCTGCGTGCTGTGCGCAAACCTGTTTCTTTATCCACAACGGGTCCCATTAATTCATCAGTATGGATTTTCCCCTTCATCAGCGCTTCCACCTTGCCTTCTTTTGCTAGTTTTACAGCTACTTCAGCCGATTCACTGCTATGGTGAGTGTCTATAAGCTCGTAGTGGGAAATATCCAAGTTTGCATCCTTGGCAGCAGCCATAATTTTATCTTTTGGCCCTACTAAAATAGGGATAATTAGATTGTCTTTGGCAGCATCAATCGCACCTTGTAAGGCCAGCTTATCAACAGGATGAACAATCGCTGTTTTAAGCGGAGTGTAATCTTTGGTTAATTTAATGAGGTCTCTATACCATTTTCCTTTAGGATTTCTAAAAAGCACTTCTGGTAATTCAATGCGCTCTCTTTTGACTTTAACTGTGGGCGCTATCACAGTCGCAACACCACTCACCACAGTTTTATTATTTTGATTAACGCAGTTGCATTCTAAAACAACGATGTGCTTATCTTCCTTCTTTTCAGCGACAGTGACAGTGACCGTAACGGTATCACCGGGCGCAACAGGGGCGGTAAATTTAAGCGTTTGATCTAGATAAATAGAACCAGGCCCGGGAAGCTCCGTACCCAGAACAGTTGAAATTAATGATGCACCCCACATGCCTTGAGCAATAATTTTATGAAACATATCATCTTTTGCATACTGCGCATCCACATGGGCAGGATTGACATCACCTGACATAATAGAAAAGAGTTCAATATCTTTTGGTGTCAATGTACGTTTAATGCTGGCAAAGTCACCTATTTTAAGTTCATCAAAAGTTCTATTTTCGATAAAAGCCATAATATTTCATTTTCCTTTTTTATCAAGAATTCTATATGTAAATAATTTTAGACGATCACTTAAAAGAGCCCATATGAAGGCATAAGCCCAAACAAATAATGCCCAAGTCCAACCTAAAGGCGGCATCAAAAATCCATAAACAGCAATTAAAGTGGCCACGGTTTGTGTGCCCAGCACCGCCATCCATAAAATCTTTGCGGGGCGTATGGACCAAAAGGGGCCACGTGTCCGCGTGAGAAAAATCGTCATATGTCCTGCGACGGATAACATCAAATACATAAGTGTTTGCACGTTGTATGCGGTAAGTGGTAAATGCGATCGGCCAATATAAAACAATCCAAATGCAGCCACCGGACCAATGGTACCCAGCGCCGTGGCTATCCCTAATACCACACGCATATCCCAGGCTTCGGGTTGGTTTTTGTAATGTACCTTGTCATAGGCTATGGACAAAATAGCACCATCATTGAGTAAGGCTAACATTACTATCATCACAGCTGTTAATGGATAAAAATTAAAAATTAGAATAGCAAGGGTCATAAATATTAATACACGCAAGGTTTCAGCAATACGATAGATTGCATAACTATTCATTCGTTGAAAAATTTTTCGACTTTCTTTTATGGCATCAATAATGACGGATAATCCAGGCGTGAGTAATACGATAGAAGCCGCTGCGCGCGCTGCATCTGTTGCGCTTGAAACAGCAATGCCGCAATCAGCTTTTTTTAAAGCAGGCGCATCATTTACGCCATCACCTGTCATCCCGACTATGTGGCCAAGTTGTTGCAAGACTTTGACGATACCAAATTTTTTGCAGGGAATACTTGGGCAAAGCCATCCGCTTTTTCAACGGATTCTATTAGTTGTTTCAGGGTTTTATCCTTCATATCTGACCAAAGCCGGTCGCATCGAAAATATTAGTGCCCATTCCTAACTTCTTCGCAATTTCTTGGCAATCGGTATTTGATCACCGGTAACCATCTTGACTTTCACACCCATTTGTTTTGCAGTCGCGATGGTTGCTTTGGCATCGGCATCGTGGGGGATCAGATAACAGGTAACACGCCGAAAAATTGCCATTGATTCTTCTCATCTGTACGCGCTACGCCCAATGAGCGAAACCCTTGCGCGGCAAAATGATTAACCGCTTTTTCAATATCAGCTTTGACTGCGGAGCATTGGCGACAATGCTATGATTACTTGCGGAGCGCCTTTGGTACTTTAAATTCCTTTCCATCTGGCCCTTGATAGTCGCCTCAGTGCGCTTATGGACGGGATCAAAGGGTTGAAAATGAATCACTTGATAATCCTTCAAGAACCGATTCTTCCTTGAGACCACCTAAAACAGCCATATCGATAGTGTCTTTATCTTCTGCACGTGACGCCAAAGCCGCATCGAGGATCACTTGTTCCGCTGCTATATTGTTAATATGAAAGGCGATACCTAAGGTTAGTTTGTTTTGGGTTAGTGTGCCTGTCTTATCGACACACAATATATCCACACCCGCCAATTCTTCAATGGCAGACAACTTAGTAACAATGGCCTCTTTTTTAGCAAGCAACCGCGCGCCAACTGCCATTGTCACGGATAATACCGTAGGCATTGCCACGGGAATTGCCGCTACGGTTAATACCAAGGCGAACTGTAAAGTAGTCAGGATTGGGTCGCCGCGGTAATAGCCACAGCAATAATCGCTGCCACCAGAACCAGCGCTAGCATAATCAAGTAATTACCAATTTTCAGCACGGCACGTTGGAAATGGCTGACAGTATGTGCTTCCTGTACCAGTTGCGCTGTTTTACCAAAATAGGTATTTGTTACCAGTGGCATAAACCAGTGCATAATTTCTCCTTGACGAATGATGGAGCCAGAAAACACGGCCTCACCTGATTTACAAGTGGCAGGCAAAGATTCACCTGTTAGTAAAGACTGATCGACCTCTACAGGATCACCCTCAAGTAAACGTGCATCAGCTGGCACATATCACCTAAACGTAGACGAATAACATCGCCGGGTACTAAATCAGATGTTGACAAAATAGTCCACTTGCTATCGCGCTTTACTTGGGCCTTGATGGCAAGTTTTGCTTTTAGCGCAGCGATCGCATTGCCTGCCTGATGCTCTTCCCAAAATCCGACTACAGCATTGGTAATGAGCAAAACAAGGATAATGAAAAAATCTGGCCAATGTCGAACTACAGCTGATAAAATAATGGCTATTCCGATCATCCAAGGAATCGGCCCCGAAAATAAGAAAGGAATTTTAAAAGCGGGTTGACTTTCTTTTCTTCAATCGCATTGGGGCCATATTGAATGAACCGTTTGTCTGCTTCTGATTGAGTGAGGCCATTTTTTGAGGATGCTAATTTTTTTCTACTTCCGACAGGGGCAGTGTTTTTAAAGTATCCTGTTCATTAGCGTTAGATTTCTGTTCCATAAAATATACTCTTGTAAGTAAGTAGCGAACCTATTTA
The DNA here is from genome assembly GCA_963798975.1 of uncultured Gammaproteobacteria bacterium. GTDB lineage: Bacteria > Pseudomonadota > Gammaproteobacteria > JABCZS01 > JABCZS01 > JABCZS01. Next base: position 85,706 of record CAWCVU010000004.1, on the reverse strand, counting down.
GTTTAACTCGCCGTATTTTAAAATATTTATTGACATAATAAACTGCTGCATTTAATTCTTTATAAAATATACAATATTTTAAAAAAAGAGGATATCTATGAAAAATAAAATCGCATTGATTACCGGTGGAATAGGCGATATTGGAACGGCAATCTGCCAGCATTTTTTAGGTTTGGGTGCTAAAGTTATTGCTGCAGACTTTGCTGAACTTGATAAAATGAAATTCTGGCAAGCGGAACAAAAAAAACTTGGATTTGATATAGGTGTTGTACACGTTGATGTGACGCAATTTGACAGCTGTGCTGCAATGGCAAAAGAGGTTGGACGTATAGATATTTTGGTTAATGCTGCTGGCACCATACAAGATACCACCTTACGCAACATGACGTCAGAGCAATGGAATAAAGTAGTGCATACGGATCTTGACAGTATGTTCAATGTAACAAAACAGTTTATCGAAGGCATGATAGATCGTAATTATGGCCGCATTATCAATATTTCTTCTGTTAATGCTGAAAAAGGCCAGTTTGGTCAAACAAATTATGCGTCAGCAAAATCCGGTATTTATGGGTTTACTAAAAGTTTAGCGCAAGAAGTGGCTAAGCATGGTGTAACGGTGAATAGTATATCGCCTGGTTATGTTGACAGTAGAATGGTAAATACGGTTCCTGAAGACATTAAGCAAAAAATAATTGCTCAAATTCCTGTAGGCCGATTAGCTAAACCTCAAGAAATTGCGTGGGCGATTGGCTTTTTAGCGTCAGAAAATAGTGCTTTTATTACCGGTGCTAATCTTGCTATCAATGGCGGCATACATATGTATTAACGACGTATAAAATATTCTTTATAGGTCAATAATCACTTTGAGACATTTAGTTTTAGCCGCATGGCCGAAGGTGTCATAAGCTTCGATGATATTTTCAAATTTGAAGCGATGACTTACCAGTAATTTTGGATCTAGTTTTTTAGCTTGAATCGATTTAAGTAACATCGGCGTATTAAAAGTATCTACTAAACGCGTAGTAATAGAAATATTATGTGACCACAAGCGTTCTAAATGTAAATCTACTTTAGTGCCATGTACGCCGATATTAGCAATAATTCCACCTGGGGCTACAATATCTTCGCAGAGTAAAAATGTAGCAGGGACACCTACTGCTTCAATGGCCGTGTCTACACCAAGCCCGTTGGTCATTTTCATTAATTTTTCCACTGCTTTACCATCTGCGCTATTGATAATTGCTGTTGCACCAAAGCGTTTTGCAACTTCGAGACGATTATCATCCAGATCAATCATTATAATCTGTGCTGGGGAATAAAATTGGGCTGTTAATAATGCTCGACAAACCAATAGGACCAGCGCCGACAATCGCCAAAGATTGGCCTGGTCTAACCCGCCACTCACCCCGCATTCAAAACCCGTGGGTAAAATATCACTAAGCATAACCATCGATTCTTCATCAACATCCTCGGAATCTATAAAGGCTGGTATCTGCAAATGGAATGCGCACATATTCGGCTTGAGTGCGGCTAATGGTATTTCCCAATATCCAACCGCCATTCACACAGTGAGAATACATCCCTTTACGGCAATAATCACAAGTTCCATCTGCAGTAATGCAGGAAATAAGCACCCGGTCACCTACTTTAAAACGAGAAACACTCGTACCTATTTTATCAATAATGCCAATACCTTCATGACCAAGGATACGACCCGGTCGGCAAGAAGGTGCATCTCCTTTAAGAATATGGAGATCAGTCCCACAAATAGTTGTCTTAGTGATTTTAACGATGGCATCTGTTGGAGAATTAACAGTTGGAATTGGGCGATCTTCTAATGCCTTTTTTCCTATTGCAACATAGACAAGTGCTTTCATAAGATGATAATTTCCTTAATTTATAAATTAAGCATAAATATAGCAGAATCATTAGCCTTGAGATTTTCCTATGTCCACCGTATGTTTAATTAAATAATGCAACTTACGGAGAGATACTATGCAAAATGATCCGCTTATAATAGTCAGTATCGCACGTACGCCCATGGGCGCATTTCAAGGGTGAATTTGCTAAAGTCCCAGCAATACAGAATTAGGTGCAGCTGCAATTAAGGCTGCTGTGCAACGTGCACAGTTAAAACCAGAGGATATCGATGAAGTGATCATGGGTTGTGTATTGTCAGCAGGTCTAGGACAAGCGCCTGCACGTCAAGCTGCATTAGGTGCAGGCTTACCGAATAGCACGCCTTGTAGCACGCTGAATAAAGTATGTGGCTCAGGTATGAAAGCCATTATGTTGGCACACAGTTTAATTTCTGCCAGTATGAATAAGATCATGGTCGCTGGCGGGATGGAAAGCATGACCAATGCGCCGTATTTATTACCCGATGCACGTGCAGGCCTGCGCTTAGGTCATGGTAAGGTTATTGATGAAATGTTACATGATGGCTTAGAAGATGCCTATGATAAAGGAAAATCAATGGGTGTTTTTGCAGAAGCCACTGCAGATCGTTATCACTTTACCCGTGAAGCGCAAGATGCCTTTGCAATTCGATCCCTTGAACGTGCACAAGAGGCTATTAAACTAGGTGTTTTCAAAGCAGAAATTACACCCGTGACTGTAAAAGATAAAAAAACAGAAAAAATAGTTGATACTGATGAAGGGCCCATGACCAAGAAAGCAGAAAAAATTCCTCATCTACATCCTGCATTTAAAGAAGGCGGTACTGTTACAGCGGCTAATTCTAGCTTATTTCTGATGCCGCATGCACGTAGTTATTATGCGCCGATCCTGAAGCCAAGGCAGAGGTTTAAAACCCTTAGTAAGAATTATAGGACTTTCACAATTTTCTCAGGAACCTGCTTGGTTTACTACCGCGCCAGTAGGCGCAATTAAAAAATTATTGCAAGACATTCATTGGACTGCTGACATGGTCGATTTGTATGAAATCAACGAAGCTTTTGCAGTAGTGGTTATGGCAGCTATGCATGATTTAAATTTACCTGCAGATAAAGTTAATGTTCATGGCGGTGTCTGTGCATTAGGCCATCCTATTGGTGCATCCGTGCTCGTATTTTTGTAACTTTGATAAATGCACTAGAAAAATATCAATTACAACGCGGAATTGCAGCGTTATGTATTGGCGGTGGGGAAGCCACTGCTATTGCTGTTGAGAGAATTCAATATTAATAAAATACATGTATAATTAAGCCCGACATGACAACTGCTTGAGTATCCTAGGAAGCAAAGGGTGCTCATTTAGTTATTTATAGTAGGATACACAGATAGAGATGTTAGAAATTTTTCACAATACTATCGAATGGATAAACCATTGGTTATGGTCCTATCTGTTGATAGTCCCTCTAATTGGCTTAAGGCTTATATTTCAGCATTAAAACGGGTTTTGCACAGATAAGACTGGTCAAACAAATGCTCATTGAAATTGTGGCTAAACGCCCAGCAAAAAAGCATAAAGCTATAGCGCCATTTCAAGCATTTTGCATCAGTGCAGCTTCACGGGTCGGTACTGGAAATATCGCAGGTGTTGCAATTGCCGTTTCAATTGGTGGCCCTGGGGCTGTTTTTTGGATGTGGGTCATTGCACTCATAGGCGCTGCTTCAAGCTTAATTGAAAATACACTTGCACAAATCTATAAAGTGCCGGATAAAAGCGGCTATCGTGGTGGACCTGCTTATTGTAGGCGTTGAAGGTGTACAAATTACCCAGGAAGCTTTCATTTCGCAAATGGGACCATTTGGATATTATTTTTTGACTTTGTGTATCTTTTTATTTGCTTTTAGTTCTATCATTAGTAATTATTATTACGGTGAAACCAATCTCGAGTTTATCAATAAGCACCCTTTGAGCTTGTTTACTTATAGATTTTTAACTTTATCCTTTAGTTTTAGGTTCGCTATCGCAACTTATTTTAGTGTGGAATATTGCAGATTTATTTATGGCATTAATGGCGATCACTAATTTAATTGCCATTACTTTGCTTAGGTAAAAATGCATTTGCTACATTTGAAGATTATCTATTACAGAAAAAATCAGGAAAAGACCCTTTGTTGAAGCGAGTTCTATAAAAGGACTTAAAAAATACTCAGTGTTGGGAAGATTAACATTTTATGTGAGATCTTCGTTTTTTAGCCATAGTTTTGCTTGTAGACGTACAACATCGCTCAGTGATCTTTCTTTAGAAAAACAATTACGTAACAATTTTGCATCATTGGAGAGTGATTTTGCATTATCTTTAATTTGATCCAATGCTGCGGTATTGTTTAATGCAAGTGCATGCACTGCAATTTTGTCACAAGTTTCTAATATGTCTTTAGCCAGCAATAATTTTGTTTGTTGGACTGGATCAACGATTTCTGCTTCTAAACCATAACGTGTAGCGCGAAAACGATTGATATGATACGTAAGATAAATATCTTTTGATAAAACAGGTCGCTCATCCAGTAGCCATGCACATAAGGGTTGTGCATAAGCGGCGAGTAGGGCTGCCTTTTCAACCGTTAAAGGCGTATCACAAATACGCAATTCAACGGTGCCATATTCAGGTTTTGGGCGCACATCCCAATAAAAATCCTTTATGCTGTTAACTACACCTAACTCAGACATTTTTTTGAAATATATAATAAATTCTTCCCAGGTATGCAACCAAGGCGGTGTACCACTCAATGGAAAAGCATTAATAACATTAAGTCGAGAGCAGTCAAACATCGTATCTACTTCTTGATAAAAAGGTGAAGAGGCAGATAAGGCTATAAAATGAGGCATATAACGTGCTAAGGCATGGCAAAGGTAAAGCGCATCATCGCCCGTTTTACAACCTATGTGAATATGTTGACCAAAAACAGTAAATTGTTGGGCTAAATAACCATATTGTTCTGAACGTGAAGCAAAGTGCTTGGTTGGGAAAATACGTTGTTGACACCATTTTTGAAACGGGTGGGTGCCACCCCCACAGATACCAATATGTGTTTTAAGTGCTTCATTAGCTATAATATTTCTAATTTCTTGTAGTTCTGAAAGTAAAGAATAATACATGGTATGAATTGAAGAATTAATTTCAATCATTGATTGAGTGATTTCAGGTTTTATCTCACCTGGATGGCTGATTTTTGATAAGCGACGCAACAGATCTTTAGCTTCCATAGCCAAGTCCCAATTGTATAAATTAATTAACTGGAGTTCAAGTTCTACACCCATAGTGAGCGTTTTATTTTCTTTAAATATCAATTCAGAAAAAGTCATACTACACTTCCTTTGATTTAATAAAAGCAACTTGTGTGGCTATGGGACCTAGTAAATTAAATACTGTCAGTACAGTAGTAATGACGAGTGAAAGTTGGTGTGAAAATTCAGGATTGGATGATTCAAGTATACTGTACATGCCTATAGCAACAGCACCCATGGGTGTTAAGGCAAGGCCAATAGCAAGACTTTGTGAAGTCGTTAAGTGGCTTTTCTTGGAAAACAAATAAACGCCTGAAAATTTGGCAAGCATGCGCGCAACTATAAAGGCTAGGACTATGATACCTGCAAGCCATAAACCCTCAAATTGCAAGTAAAAGCCAGAAATGACAAATAATAAAATTAAAAATGGCCGTGCTAACCAGGCAATGTCTACTTCGACAAGTGCATGTTGAGTATCAAAATTACGTACAGCCACACCTAAAGTAAATAATGCAAGCATGGTGGATAAATTTAAAAGATTGGCTAAACCCATCGTCAAAACAACCATGCTGACTATAAGTACAAATTGTTTCATTTGATATTTTTGTGTTAAATAGGCGATATATTTTGTTGTAAAAAATGCAACAACTCCTAGTGCAAGTGAGCCAAAAAGACGATAAATTGAGTGATTTAATGCATCCATTATATTTGATTCAACTGAAAGCAAGGTAATAGGCAATAATAAAGAAAAAATGACTAAACTATAAAAATTATTTAAGCTGGTCAACATTAATGTTCTTCTTGTCACTGGCCCTTGTGCATGAAGATCATGCGAAACAAGCATGACAACAGCAGGTGATGTTGCAATTGCAAATGTTGCTGCTAATAACGCTGGGAGCAGTGGCAGATTAAAAAATAATAAAACAAATAAAACAAAAATAAAGGTGAGCATGGATTCAGCAACTGAAGAATACAATAATCCACGATCATGTATTAACCACTTAAAATCAAGGTGTCGGCCTAGGTCAAATAATATAAGCCCCAATGAAATCTGAATAAAAATCCTGCTTTCTTCAAGTGTAGTTTGATTTATAATATTGAAAACGCTGGGACTGAGTAAAAATCCCGCAACAGTATAACCAAAAATCTGTGGTAAAAACCGGGTACGTCTTGCTATTTCTCCAGCGATGAGACCAGCAAGTAAAAGCACGCCAAATAAACTTAAGGTATTTAATTGTAAGGGAAAATCTGGAATAAAATACATTTCACCCCCTTAGTTAGAAAGCAATAAAATATCTAGTCTACCGCAAAAACACTAAAAATAAAAGCAAGTTGTAGAATGTGCTATTATTTAAGGTTGATTTAATAAGTTAAAAATTGAATATGTTATTTCTCTTAATAAAGATAGCTAGGCGCTTTGAAAAAAATATTCAAAAAAATACATGCAATTAAATGTATTGGAGGAATAGGCATGACGATCAGGGTTGTCCAAATTATTGCTTCCAAACAAGCATATGATCAATTATGTAAAGTGATCACAGAATTTAAGATGATTGATTCATGGCAAATATCTGATTTTAATCAACAGGACGTAATATTTTCTATCCCACTTGCATTAGAAACAAGTCAAACATTTCTCGATACAGTACAGTCTGAAATTAGTAAAAACGCACTTAAGAAAATTATTATATCCACGGCTGAGGCCATATTGCCAGAGGAAAGTTTTTATGCACCTCCTAAACCGAATCGGTTTAGGATAACAAATCCATCTCAAGAAGTGCCTCGCCAAGAACTCTATCATCAAGTTTCTACTGAGAGTATTCTTAATGTCGATTTTATTATTTTAACTTTACTTTCTACTATAGTTGCAGCATTAGGCTTGTTGGATGATAATTTGATCGCTGTGATTGCAGCTATGGTCATTGCCCCTATGCTGATGCCTAATCTTGCGAGTGCACTCTCTGTTGTGTTAGGGGACATGAAATTGTTTATGCAATCCGTAAGAACTAATGCTGCAGGTATAGTAACTTGCTTCATACTTTCAATTGTAATTGGATATCTTTGGCCTCATGACTTGCGTAATGCTGAGCTATTATTACAACGCACTCATGTTGGTTTTGCAACTGTTATATTAGCACTTGCATCTGGCGCCGCGGGCGCTTTATCCTTAACTTCTCGTCTTTCTAGCGTTTTAGTTGGTGTAATGGTAGCGGTGGCCTTATTGCCGCCCTTGGTAGCGGCAGGGATCTTTCTAGGTTTTGCAGAATACCAAAAGTTTTTATATGCCGGCATATTGTTTTTTGTAAATATTGTCTGCGTTAATTTATCTGCGCATTTAATATTTTTATTAAAGGGCATTCATCCGCAAAAGTGGTATGAAAAGCAAAAAGCTAAAACAGCCATTTTCTGGTATTTATTATTTTGGATGGTTTCATTATTAACATTATGTATCGTTATTTATTTTATGAAAAAGATTGTATGAAAAAACCGCCGTTACAATATCTAGCTCTAAAAATGTAAATTTATTCTGTATGATGATATAATCCTACCCTATGTCAGATTTTCTTATTATTGGTGGCGGCATTATAGGTTTATTAACTGCGCGCGCATTAAATGAACGCGGCGCCAGCGTAACCTTATTAGAAGCCCAGCACTGCGGCCAAGAAGCCTCTTGGGCCGGCGGCGGTATTATTTCCCCACTTTATCCGTGGCGCTATGATGATTTCATCACCACCTTGGCCAAAATTTCACAACAACGTTATCCGCAATTAGCTCAAGCTTTAAATCAAGAAACAGGCCAAGATATAGAGCTCAAACGCAGTGGCTTATTATTATTAGATGCACAAGAAATTATTCCAGCCTTGCAGTGGGCGAAACAAAACCAGGTTGAAATGCATGCCTTAGATGAACAACAAGTAAAAAATCATCAATCTGATTTAGGTATAGATCCTCAAGCATTATGGATGCCAGATGTCATGCAAGTGCGCAACCCTCGTTTATTAAAAGCCTTAATTTCAAGCCTAAAACAAACGCCAGTTAAATTATTAGAACAACAAAAAGTATTAAAAATAAATAGTAAAAATAATAAAGTGGTCAGTGTAAGTACGGCAGAAAAAACATATCACGCCGCTAATATTATCATCACCGCCGGCGCATGGAGCGGTGAACTATTAAATAACGCACCCAACATTATGCCCGTCAAAGGCCAAATGTTATTATTTTCTGCCCCTAAAGATTTATTAAAAAAAATAGTTCTCTATCACAATCATTATCTCATTCCACGCCAAGACGGCCTAATCCTAGCCGGCAGCACCATGGAATATCACGCGGGATTCAATAAAACCCCAACCCAAGCCGCATATAAAGAACTCTATGAATCCGCCATAACCTTATTACCCGCCCTAAAAGAGTGCAAGATCATCGCCCAATGGGCCGGCCTTCGCCCCTACAACACCCAAGGCCCCCCAGTAATCGGCCTTCTATCACCTTATGAAAACTTATACCTCAACACCGGCCATTTCAGAAACGGCCTAGTACTTGCCCCAGGCGCAGTCGAGTATTTTATTAACCAGCTCCCATAGGTTATAATGAGACATCATCGGGTCGTTAGCTCAGCTGGTAGAGCGTCGGACTCTTAATCCGCTGGTCGTTGGTTCGATCCCAACACGACCCACTAATAAAATTAATATGTAAAATCTCGAATGCATCTCGCTATTCCACCAGTGTCCTTCCCTTCATTGTATATACTAGGAGGCCCATAGAAACCGATATCTTTTCCATCGACGGGGTCTTGCTGTGATGAAGTCCAATAATGAACAAAATGTTCATCTGTCAGCTGGGTACCACCAACCTCATTTAATTTAACATTCACTTTACTTCTCAGTCTACCATCAAGAAATAGTGCAAATTCTTCTTTGGAAGGTAGATACCAATCCTTATGATTGACGCGATCATGATGAGTCTCATTATGTGTTCTATAATTCATGTGGCAAATCATTTACTAAGGGATATCAAAATGAAAAAAACTTTAATGTATTCATTATTACTAGTAATATTTTTAGCAAAAATTAATTTTGCTTTTGCTGAAGAAGCAAAAAATGATGGGGTGGGTTATGTAAATAAAGAAGAAGCAACCACAGAACAATTAGGATCTGCTTATAAAATAGGGGATTTATTGTGTGGTTCAAATGGCGAAGTTTGTGTAAATTCTCATAAACCTTGGGGCATGGTTATTTATGTTGATCCCAAACCTAGTGCATCTGGTTTTGAAGGAATTGCCATGATGTTAAATGATCGCACAGCGGATGTACCTTGGGCTGTTGCACCTTCCATCTTAAATGATTTTGTCGGTGCAGATCATTACAACATCTACGGTGGTTTTTTTAATCAGAGAGCCTATTGTAGCCATGATGATTCTGATTGTAGAGCTGAATTTTCTCCACCCAACACTTCTGCATTTAATGCCTGTACTACCTATAGAGGCGGAAAATTCAAAGATTGGTATCTACCTTCCATTTTTGAAACCTTGCAGATGTTTAATGTTGCACAACAAATGACCTATGGGGCTAATTCCAAACCACCTTATGAATGCCATTCTCCTTATACTGCATGTGAACCTCATTTTTTTGTTAATTTTCAACTACAGGATTATTGGAGTTCTACTGAAGGTTATGGCTTTGCTATTAATGCCCCAAACCCTGATCCCACCTCTGCATTATTTATGGATTTAGATAATATCTTTTTAGGTGGCGGTAATAATAAAGACGTAGTTTCATCTGTACGTTGTGTGAGAGCTATACCTGCATGATCTAGAACATGACAATGAAACTCATTGAAACTCATGACATCCATAAAATAAAATATGGGTGTCTATGGGTTTATTTTTAGCTCAGCTGAGAGAGAGTCGGACGCTTAATCCGCTGGTTGAAGGTAGATTTCGATCCGATTCATATTTATCTAACAAAAACAATAAGATAAATTCTTAATTGACGGCTATAAAGGGTAATCCCACAAAGGCTTGCCTGGGTTTAACCTATAAAAAAATATTTGACCTACCGCCGTGACCTTTCTGGACTTAATTAGGAATTAAACTAACATTAAGTAGTGCGACAATTATAACTATAATATGTGAGGAATAATCATGAAAAAAACTATAAAACAACCATTAAATTTAAAATCTAATATTTCTAAACAACCTTTAAACTTAAAGCCTAATACTGAAAAACAGCCTTTAAATTTAAAATCAATTAAAACCAATAAACAACCTGCTAAACCTTACGGCAAGCATAATCCTAATGACCGTGAAGAAAACAAAGGTTGGTAAGGCCACCTCCCTACATGGATAACTTCCATGTAGGGACTTCTCTATAGACCATAATGTTTGTATAATCCCTATCTAACAGGGAGTAGTAACACATGTGGTTTAAACAAATACAATATTTTCATCTCAAAGCAGGCATTCCATATCAAGCAGATTATTTAACACAGGCACTTGAAGGCTTAGTCTTTGAGCCGTGTTTGCCTTCATTACCAGTGGGTATGGGATTTATCCCACCTATGGATCTTATTCGATGCACCGCTCGTACATGCCGCAAACGGTTATCTGATGGTATGTTTACAAGTGGAAGAAAAAATTCTACCTTCAACCGTGGTGCGTCAAGCTTTGCAAGAGCGCATCAAAATTATCGAGCACACCCAAGGCCGTAAAGTACCTTATAAAGAAAAGCAAGCACTGCAAGCTGATATTATTGCCACGCTGTTGCCACGCGCTTTTAGTCGCTTAAAACAAATATATGCCTATGTGGATACTAAACGCAATTGTTTAATTTTAAATGCCGCGCATCCAAAAGAAATCGGATATTTTTTAAATAGCTGGAAAAAAGTATTACCCGATCATCAGCTGATTTCGCCAGAGTTAAAAGATTTAAGTTATGTACTCACGCATTGGCTGCAACACCATTCCTATCCGCAAACCTTTGCTATTGAAAAAGCCTGTGTTTTGCAAGATCCTTCACAACAAAGTCGCACCATACGCTGTCAACAACAAAATTTATCAGCAACGGCCATCCAGTCTTTATTAACAGACGGCTGCCAAGTAAAACAATTAGCGCTCACTTGGCAAGATCGTGTTACATTTAATTTGAACAGTGAATTTGTACTGCGTGGTTTAGACTATCAAGATAAATTGCAATCCAGCCAAGAAGGCGATGCACAAAGTAAAGAGCAACAATTTGATGTAGATTTTATTTTAATGACGCAAGCAATCGCTGAGCTAATGAGTGATTTATTGGCTTTATTAGCAAAAACCTCTGAAAGTCATGTTACGCCTTCATTGCGAACCGAAGGTGAAGCAACCCCGGTTTAACGTGAGTATCATTTATGAATAAACTCGGCGCATTACAAAGCTATTTTGGCTATGATTCGTTTCGTCCCTATCAAGAAGAGATCGTTGATCATATTATGCAAGGACAAGATGTCTTTGCTGTTCTGCCTACGGGCGCTGGCAAATCACTCTGTTTTCAATTGCCGGCTGTATTATTAGACGGTGTGACTATAGTCATTTCACCCCTTATCGCCTTAATGCAAGATCAAGTCGAGTATTTAAACCAACAAGGCGTACGCGCAGCTTTTATTAACAGCAGCGTCGCGCTCGCGTTAATTGATGAGGTCCTCGCGGATTTAAATCAATACCAATTAATCTATGTGGCACCTGAGCGTTTAGTGCAAGAGCGGTTTTTACAATGTTTAAAAAGCGCTAATATTAGTTTTTTTGTTATTGATGAAGCGCATTGTATTTCCCAATGGGGACATGATTTTCGCCCCGAATACCGGGCCATGCATTTATTAAAAGAACAATTCCCTAATAAAGCCATCGCTGCATTTACGGCAACTGCGACACAAACGGTTAATCAAGATATTTGTGAGCAGTTATTATTAAATAATCCCCATAAAGTGCAAAGCAGTTTTGATAGACCTAATTTGGTAATTCGTATTATTGAACGTGGAGATATGCATAAACAAATCTTAGAACAGATAGCTTTGCATGCGGATCAATGTGGCATTATTTATGCGGCAACACGTAAAACAGTTGATGAGCTCCATGATTTTTTATTAGCACAAGGTAAGCGCGTTACCAAATACCATGCAGGCTTATCTGAACATGAACGTTCACGTGCGCAGCGTGCGTTTATGAATGATGATGCCTTAATTATTGTAGCGACCGTTGCCTTTGGTATGGGCGTGCATAAATCCAATATTCGTTATGTGATTCATGCGCATATGCCTAAAAGCATTGAACAATATTATCAAGAAATGGGTAGGGCAGGGCGGGATGGTTTAGCCTCAGAATGTACGATGCTGTATCATTTTCAAGATTTATTACTGCAAAAACATTTGGCTAAATCGCATACTGAATTAGGTGTTCGGCAACATAAAGAAAAAATGGCTGAGCAAATGTTTAGCTTTTGTGCTTCACTGCGTTGTCGAAGAATTGATTTATTAAATTATTTTAGTGAAAAATATTATCAAGCGCATTGTGATGCTTGCGATAATTGTTTGTCTGAAACGAAGGTCATTGAGGGCACAGTGATTGCACAGAAAATTTTATCCTGTGTTTATCGGCTCAAAGAACGTTTTGGGATGAAGTATGTGATAGATGTATTGAGGGGATCTAAAAATAAAAATATCTTAAATCGAGGCCATGATCGCCTATCCACTTATGCCTTAATGCCTGAATGTGGGCAAAAGGAGCTACAGCATTATATTTTAAGCTTGATTCAACAAGGGTATTTGCAGATCGCACAAGGGGAATATCCCTTGTTACAATTGACTTTACTGAGCCGAAGTATTCTAAAAGATAAGCAAGCGGTGTTTTTTCGCCAGAAAAAGCATACCGATAAAAAAGCTAAAGTGGCGCATTTGGATTATGATAAGGCTTTGTTTGCCCAGTTGTCTGCTATACGTAAAAATATTGCGACTCAAGCTGGCTTACCGCCCTTTGTGATTTTTCATGATAAAACCTTGATAGAGATTTGTATCCATAAGCCAGAAACGAAACAGGGCTTATTGCAAATAAACGGCATTGGTGATGAAAAATTAAAACGTTATGGCGATGCGGTGTTAAACTGTGTAGTAGATTATGTAAAAGGTTACGCATGAGCAAACAACTGACCAAATCCGCCTCTATTGTAGGGTTTATGACCCTGCTCTCACGCATCATGGGTTTTGTGCGGGATATTTTAGTGGCCACAGTATTTGGTGCAGGCCCTGCTTATGATGCGTTTTTAGTGGCCTTTAAAATCCCAAATTTTATGCGCAGCCTCTTGGCTGAAGGCGCTTTTTCACAAGCCTTTGTGCCGCTGTTGGCAGAATACCATACTAAAAATCCAGGCGAGATTCGTAATTTTATTGATAAAGTTGCAGGCAGTTTAGGTTTAGTCGTATTTTTAGTGATGGGTTTACTGATGATAGGTGCACCTTTAGTCATCCGTTTATTTGCCCCTGGTTTTGAAGTCGGCGGTGAGCGTTTTACCCTGGCGAGCCAAATGTTACAAATTACCGCGCCGTATTTATTTTTTATTTCTCTCACCGCTTTTTGTAGTGGCATTTTAAATACTTTTAATCGCTTTGCCATTCCAGCATTAACGCCGATTTTATTAAACTTAGCGATGATAGGTACAACGTTATGGTTAAGCGGTCATTTAGCAGAGCCCATATTAGCACTGGCCTATGGTGTGTTATTAGGCGGCATTTTACAATTAGCGCTGCAATTACCGTTTTTATGGCATATGCACTTATTACCACGCGCGAAAATTAGCTTTCGTGATCCAGCGGTTAAACGTTTACTGGCTTTGATTGCACCCCTGGTTTTTGGTGCCTCGGTTGTGCAAGTGAATTTATTAATCGTGACCATATTCGCCTCATTTTTAACGCCAGGCAGTGTTTCTTGGTTGTATTATGCGGAACGTTTAATGCAGTTTCCTTTAGGTGTATTTGGCATCGCACTGGCAACCGTCGTGCTACCACATTTGGCTAAACAACATGCCAAACAAAATGACACAACATTTCGTGGCGTTTTAGATTGGGCCTTAAAATGTGTATGTTTAATCGGCATACCAGCATCGCTCGCATTAATCGTCATAGCCGGGCCTTTGTTAACGACTTTATTTCAATACGGGAAATTCACGCCTTTTGATGTAATCCAATCCCAAGGTGCTTTAGTGGCCTTTGGTTTTGGCTTAGCGATGTTTATTTTTATTAAAATTTTAGCGGCCGCCTGCTATGCCAGACAAGATGTAAAGGGACCGGTGCGCATCGCCGTCATTTGTTTATTTGTCAATGTCGCCCTCAATGCACTATTAATGCAGCATTTAGCCCATGTGGGTTTGGCCTTGGCAACAACGTTATCAGCCTTACTTAACGCAGCATTATTATATATACGCCTATACCGTCACGCACAGTTTCGCCTACAAAGTCCTTGGCTTAAATTCACCGTGCAAATATTCAGCGCAAATGCGATAATGGTCACTATACTGGTGTTAATAATGAATCATTTTGGTGACTGGCTATTGCTGGATACGAAACAACGCGTTTTGGGTTTAGGCTTATTAGTCACCCTAGGCGCAGCAGGGTATTTTATTACTCTGCTGGCTACAGGATTACGGCCACGCCACTTACGTGCGCCTATAGATTAAGATAATAAAATAAATATTAAGCGGGGCTTGCATGATACCTGGATTTGAAAATAAATTAGACAACCCAAATGCTTATACGTTTACCCCAACGGGTGATCAAGTCGCTGATAAGGCTTATTCATACAAGCTCGTTAAAAAACATAATGCTAATAAACCAGAAAGCATAGATAAACCAGACACTGTATATGTAGAAATAACGGTGCCTGATGATTTGAGTGAAGATGACGTTCCTGATGATTTTTTTCTATCGGCAGCCATGGCAGAATTCTATCGTGATCTGGGCCCTTCAAATGGTGCACCTAAAACGCGAGTGAAAGTTGATGCAAATGGTAAACAACTTACTTTGCTGTCAAAACTTATTCCGGATTATAATCCGCGTTTAAAGATTAACCCCAAAGAAGATTTTTTAAATACGTGTTTCATTCCCGCAGCCGCACATCTTGCACTGATGCCTTTAATCGAAGAGTTCGATCTCACTCCTAGAAATATTGACAGTCAGAAAAATGTAAAAATTGATTTTGGACAGAGTGCTTTTGATTTCATGAAGCGCACGCCCAATAGTGATATTTCAGACTCTTTTTCTGGTATCTGGCCTTCTACTGCTTCTTTTCCTCTTGATCCTGTAGATATCGAAATATTTCCTAATTTAATTTTCATGAAGCCTTGGAATGTGTTATTTTTCAAAAAGAAATATACAGATCATATTACCCTATTAAATCAAGCAAGTGTATCACCTGAATTTAATAAAATCGTCCACCAGTATTTTTTTAAAGCTTTGTTATTTGATAAAAGTATAATGAAAGCCAGTTTTTCTGCGCATATACGTGATGAAGATCAATTAGAAAAATTGAGTGATCATTTCGATCGGCGATTTAAAGCTTTAAAGTTAGTTTTAGCTCAATCGCCCAAGTTCAGAGAAAGTATAAAAAATAATTTTTTAGAATATAAAGAAAATATTCTAAAAGAAATTAATATACGCAACGAAGAATTTATTAAAAAGCAGAAAAAGCATCAGGGTGCGCCTGATGGAGATAAATACAAATATTACACTAGCCGTATTATTGACATTAATTCAATCACTGAAGCATTAGACAAGTTGCGCGCTGTTTTCTGTGATTTTAACCCTGAGTTATTTCAAACCAGCTTTGGTATCTCGTTTGATGCTAAAAATAAATTTCACCACTATGCCATGCAAATGTGCCAGGCATGTGATGATAAATCCTTTGGTGAGCAAAAATTATTAAACTTAATTACTGCGCAGGTTGATGTGAAGCTGGCGCACTTCAATGATCGTAGAAGGTTTTTATTTGACCGTATTTTAGAAGGATTTTTATTAAATATTAAATCCAATGTTAATAATTTGTCACCTTTAGAGCAGGCTGAAATATTGTTTTATGCTGACAAGATAGTAAGTGATATTTTAATAGAAAAAGAACGCAACCAAAGGTGCTTTAATTATTACTTTGATATCAAAGATTATGCATTAGAGATGCTTGACTGTAACGCGAGAAAGGAAGAGATATTAGATAAATTAAGTGCTGCTTTCGTCGCCCCTAATCATGAATTATTTAATAATACCTTCGGGGTAACATTTCAAGCTAAAAATAAATTTCATCAGCATGCTATGCAAATATGCCATGCTTGCAATGAGACATCTTTTGATGAGAAAAAGCTATTAAATTTAATCGCTGCACGAGTTGAGGTAAAACTCGCACACTTTTCTGATAACAGAAGATTTTTATTTGAGCGTACTTTAGGCAGGTTTTTATTGAATATTAAATCTAATGTTAATGATTTGCCACCTCTAGAGCAGGCTGAAATATTGTTTTATGCTGACAAGATAGTAAGTGATATTTTAATAGAAAAGGAACGCAAAGAAGTGTCCTTTTACAGAGATTTTGATATTGAAGATTCTTTATTTTGTCATTTTAAAGGCTATGCATTAGAGATGCTTGCGTCTAACGTCAGCAAAGAAGTGGTATTAGATAAGTTTGAAAAATTGTTTTCTGAAGAACAAGTGGAATGCTATAAAGATGATTTTGAACATGAAATCGACTTATTTATATTTGAAGAATTTAAACAAGAAATTGCAGTCAATAAAACTAATATTTCAAATCAAATCCGTTACTTTCAGATTCTAAAAGGGCTCTTGCATCCACAGAAAAGTGATTCAACGAGTAAAATTGACTTCTTTACAAACATTGATCGGGCGTTGCAAACCTGTATTGATTATGCTGATCATATGAAAGATAAGAAAATAGCGCTGGCTTATTTAAATAAAGTGAATAATTTATGCCTTATTTTGCAAGAGGGGCTTTCTAAGAAAGAAACAAACCTTGAGGACATGGCAGTAGATCTGCAAGCAGAAATAGATATACCGGACCCCCTGTTACATGAACATCACGGGATTAAAGCCATTTTTTTATGGTTTGTTAATTTGTTTCGTAGCGCTGAAAGTATTACAGCATCAGCCAAACCCATTTTTTCATGGCTGAATACGCAGCGTGCAAATCTATTGAATAATATTACCGAAGTATTTGTAGAAGAGGGCGTGGGCCCTCGTCTTGATCGCTAAAGGTTTCTTATATCCTTTGAATATTCGCGCCCAGTTGTTGGAGTTTTTCTTCGATGCGCTCGTAGCCGCGATCGATATGATAGATTCTGTGGACGATGGTTTCACCTTGGGCGGCTAGGGCTGCTAATACTAAACTGGCGGAAGCGCGTAGGTCTGTGGCCATGACTTCTGCGCCTGAGAGTTTTTCTTGACCTTGGCTGGTGACGGTGTTTTTGTCAATTTCCATATGGGCGCCCATGCGTTGCATTTCTAGGACATGCATAAAGCGATTTTCAAAAATATTTTCAGTGATAATACCGCGACCTAAGGCTATGGTATTAATGGCTGCAAATTGGGCTTGCATATCGGTTGGGAATTCTGGATGAGGGCCGGTAATCACATCGACCGCTTTGGGACGTTTGTTTTGCATATCTACGCTAATCCAATCAGGGCCTGTGTCGACTTGTGCGCCCATTTCTTCAAACTTTCTTAGCACTGCTTCAAGAAAATCGGGTCGGGTATTTTTGACCAATACTTTTCCACTGGTAATAATGCCTGCGGCTAAATAAGTAGCAGTTTCTATGCGATCAGGAATAGTGTCATGTGTGGCACCTGTCAAACGATCTACCCCTTGGATTTCAATGGTGGATGTACCCGCACCTGAAATTTGCGCGCCCATTTTATTTAAACAATCGATTAAATCGGTAACTTCAGGCTCGCAGGCTGCGTTTTTAATCACAGTTGTGCCTTTTGCCAATACTGCGGCCATTAAAAGATTTTCTGTACCGGTGACACTAATGATATCAAAGGTAAAAGTATTGCCGGTTAAATAACCTTTAGGACAACGGGCTTTGATGTAACCATTTTCTATGGTGATTTGCGCGCCCAAACTTTCCATAGCGGCTATATGTAAGTTAACCGGACGTAAGCCAATTGCACAACCTCCGGGCAGGGAAACGTCGGCCATACCAAAACGTGCGAGTAATGGGCCTAATACTAAAATCGAAGCACGCATGGTGCGTACTAATTCATAGGGTGCACAATAATCGGTAACGGCACTGTTATTGATTTCGATATTCAACTGCGCATCGATCAGGATTTGTGCGCCCATGCGCCCTAATAATTCAACGGTGGTGGTAATGTCTTTTAAATGTGGGACATTACGTATGGTCAAGGGATCTTCTGTTAATAAACTGGCCGCTAAAATCGGTAGAGCGGCATTTTTTGCTCCAGAAGCACGTACTTTGCCGATTAATGGCTTTCCACCGATGATTTTTAATTTTTCCATTTTTTTAAACCTTAACGAATAATAATAAAGCTGGCATTGGGTCCGCGTAATACGCGAAGTAATAATAAATCAGGTTGTTTCTCAACTGCGTTTTGCAAATCTTTTATCGAGCTAATATTTTCATGATTTGCTGTAGTAATAATATCACCACTACGCAAACCTGCACGCCAGGCTGCGCTGCCATGATTGACTTGTAATAATTCTAGTCCTTGGACTTGGCCATGGGTGGCTATGGGCTTATCAAGTGGCGCTACTTCCATGCCTGCAAAGTGTGGATTAATCCGTGAGAGCGTGGTCGTATGCGTACGTGGATCGCTCATTTTAATTTTGATCTGCTGCGCTTCACCGAGCCGCTCGATGCCCAGTATAATTTCTGAGTCAATGGCAACTAAGCCAATTTGATTGCGTAATTCAGAGGCACTATTGACGGGTTTATCGTTAATGGTGAGCACCACATCGCCAATTTTTAGACCAGAAGCCGCAGCAGGAGATTCTGCCACAATTTGTGAAATAATGGCCCCATGGGTTTTAGAAGTGTGAAAAGCTAGCGCTAAATCTGGAGTTAATGATTGGGCCACTACGCCTAATAAGCCACGACGCACTTCCCCAAATTGGATAAGTTGCTGCATAATATTGCGAGCCATATTAATGGGAATGGCAAAACCAATACCTAAATTTCCACCCGCGGCGGATAAAATTGCTGTGTTAATGCCGATCAGTTCACCTCGGGTATTAATCAAGGCACCACCTGAATTGCCGACATTGATGGCCGCATCGGTTTGAATAAAATCTTCATAACCTTCCAGTCCTAAATCGGTACGCCCTAGTGCACTGATAATGCCGGAAGAAACACTTTGACTTAAACCAAAGGGGTTACCAATAGCCAATACAAAATCACCGACTTGCAGGGTGTCAGAATCGCCCAAGGTCATGCTTTGTAAGGTTTGCGCTTGAATCTGGACCACGGCGACATCGGATTCTGGATCTCCACCAATAAAGTGCGCAGGAAAATGACGACCATCACTTAAGGTGATCATGACTTCTTCGGCCCCTTGGACTACATGAAAATTGGTTAAGATATAGCCTTTTTCACTGTCAACAATAACGCCAGAGGCCAAATGGGTTGAGCGTTTTGAATCAGAAGGGATGGGCTGATTTTGCTGGCGTTGGGGTTCTAATACAGGTTCAGCATTAATGCGTGTTGAGGCAATATTCACCACGCTGGGCATGGCTTTTTCTAATATAGGTGCCAGCGTTTCTGCAGGCAGGGCTGCAGAGGCGTTTAGGGTTACAAAGCTGGTTATTAATACTATTAAAAAGCGGTGTATACAGCGCATGGTGATCGTCCTATTTAGCGCTAGAGTATACCACAGTTCTTAATAGCCTCAGTGAGCTGTTGTTTCAAGACGGTTAATTGGCCATGAAAAAAATGCACGGCATTGGGTAGGCGTATTAAGTTAATTTTTTCAGAGCGCAGTGCTACAAATTGGTAGACTGATTGTGGGCTCACAGTTTCATCTTTTTCGCCTTGTATCATAATCCAGGGGCAAGTGATCTGGGCAAGAGACTGACTGTTCATTTTATCAACGGGTGGTGCTATGGTAATTAAGCCTATAGGCGCGATTTGAGCGGCTGCTCGCATGGCAATACAACCGCCAAAAGAAAAACCGGCCAATAAAATCTTATGCGAAGGTTTATGTTGTTTAACCCAGTCAACAATGGCTAAACAGTCTTGTAATTCTCCTTCGCCATTGTCATATTGGCCTGCACTTAGTCCCACACCGCGAAAATTAAAGCGAATACTGTCCATGCCTAAATCACGGCAAGTTTGCATTAAGGTTGTAATCACTTTATTGTTCATGGTGCCGGAAAATAGGGGATGTGGGTGACATAAAATAGCAGTAATTGACTGTTGCGGCGCTTCACCCTCGGTCATTAGACATTCTAAAGGACCGGCAGGCCCATCAATAAACGAGGTTAAAGATTGCATCGATTTCAACCATGGCATTTAAAGGCAAAGCACTAGTCCCCACAGCAGTACGCGCATGTCGACCTGCTTCACCAAAAACATGGGTCATTAATTCAGAGGCGCCATTGATAACCTGGGGTTGTTGATGAAAATTGGCCGCACTATTCACAAAACCACCTAAACGCACACAGTTTTTAACAAGGCTCCAATCACTATTACAGGCCACTTTTAATTGGGCCAAAATATTCAAGGCACACAGCTGCGCTGCTTGTTTACCTGTAGTCATTGTATCGTCATGAACTGGACCGGTAAATTGCAGGACGCCATTTTGCATGGGCAATTGTCCGGAAATAAATACCAGATTATTAACGATAACATAGGGCACATAATGCGCCGCAGGTTTTGCAGGTTCGGGCAAGCTCAGCCCGAGGCTTAGTAATTGTGTTTCTATCATCCAAATACGATATCATAAACTTCATCAAAATGCTCGACGAAATGTACTTTTAATCCTTCTTTGACATGACGGGGGAGTTCGGTATATTCGCCTTTGACTGACAAAGGTAAAATAATTTCAAAAATATTGACCCGACGCGCAGCGATGATTTTTTCTCGAATGCCGCCTACCGCTAATACTTGTCCGGTTAAGGTTAACTCACCCGTCATGGCTAAGGGTCGATGCATTTTTTGTTGTTTAGCCAAGGATAATAAAGCGGTGGCTAAGGTAATCCCAGCGCTAGGGCCGTCTTTAGGAATAGCGCCTTCTGGGATATGCATATGCACCATCACATTTTCAAAGATATTTTTATTTGCGCCGTATTTTTCTAAATGTCCACAGACATAGCTATAAGCAATTTCTGCAGACTCACGCATCACATCACCTAACTGCCCGGTGAGCTTAAAGCCGGGTTGTTTTGTTTTACGCGCACTGGTTTCAATATTCAGTGTTACACCGCCTAGAGGTGTCCAGGCGAGCCCTAGAGAAATACCAATGCCCACTTGTGGTTTTTCTTTTTGAAATATGGGTTGGCCAAGGTAGGGTATGAGATCGCGCACACCGATAGAGACTTTTTGTGCTTTATTACTGACAATTTTAACGGCCGCTTTACGGGTAATGCGGCTTAAACATTTTTCTAAAGTACGCACCCCGGCTTCTCGAGCATAATTTTCAATGATACCGCGGATCGCAGCTTCGGTGATTTTAATTTGGCTGCGTAATAAACCACTTTTTTTCACTTGCCGAGGCCAGAGGTGTTTTTTGGCAATTTCAACTTTCTCAGCGGTAATATAGCCAGATAAATGCATGACTTCCATGCGATCTAATAAGGGTTGTGGAATGGTGTCGGTTTGATTAGCGGTGCAAATAAATAAAATTTTTGATAAATCAAAGCGTACATCTAAGTAATGATCAAGGAAATCTCGATTTTGTTCTGGGTCTAATACTTCAAGTAATGCCGATGCGGGATCCCCATGATAAGATGCGCCAATTTTATCAATTTCATCCAGCATAATAATGGGATTGGATGTGCCACATTCTTTGAGTGCTTGAAGAATTTTTCCGGGCATCGCGCCAATATAGGTGCGGCGATGACCTTTGATTTCAGCTTCATCAATCATACCGCCGACGGAGAAGCGATAAAATTTGCGACCCACGGCTTTAGCGATTGAGCGACCAATAGAGGTTTTGCCCACACCGGGTGGTCCGACAAATAATAAAATGGAACCACCGATTTTGCCGCGCAGGGCGCCAATGGCGATAAATTCGATAATGCGATCTTTGATATCCTCTAGACTTTCATGGTCACGATTTAAGATTTGTCTGGCACGTTTTAAACTGAGTTTATCGCGCGAATAATGATTCCAAGGCAAAGTGGTCATGATATCTAAGTAATTACGTGTTAATGCAAATTCTGGCGATCCGGTTTCCAGCACATTGAGTTTATCCAATTCTTCTTCAATACGGGCTTTTGCATGTTCTGGCAATTCTAGATCGTGTAAGCGTTCTTCAAACCGATCTCGCTCGGCGGTGCGATCATCTTTATGCAGGCCTAATTCTTTTTGTATGGCTTTTAATTGTTCATTGAGGAAGAATTGGCGTTGTTGTTCAGTGAGTTTACGTTCCACATCTTGGCTGATTTTGGCTTGAAGTTTAACGACCTCGACTTCTTTTTTTAATAAATTGACCACTTTCTTCAGGCGTTTATTGACATCAAAGATTTCTAAAATAGCTTGGAGCTCTTCTTTACCCGCACTGGTTAAACTGGCTGCAAAGTCTGCAAGATGTGAGGGATCATTATTGGGTATAAAACGGTTGAGGAAAAATTTCAGCTCTTCGCTATAAAGTGGATTAAGTGGAATGAGCTCTTTTAGAATATTAATAATAGCCATGGTATACGCTTTATTTTGCAGCTCATCTTTAATGGCGCCCTCAGGGGGATATTCCACTTCAACATAATAAGGGTTTTTCTTACTTAACCATTTCTTTATTTTAAAACGTTGGATGCCTTCAGCAATAAATTGAATTTTGCCAGAAGCATGTACAGGATGGTGAATGCGCACCAGGGTACCTATGGTATAGAGGTCATCAATTTTTAAATCTTTAACGCTATCGATTTTGGAGAGTATCAAACCGGTATAGCGTGATTTGGTATCGGATATTTTTTTTAAAGTGTCTACCCAATGGGTGTCATCCAAAACTAAAGGCAAAGTTTGCGGCGGAAAGAAAGGTCTCTCAGTTAGGGGCAATAAATAGAGCTTAGACGGCAGCACAACCTCTTTGGTATTGGCTTCATTTTCTTTGCTATTGAATTCATCTATAAATTCAAATTGCTCATCTTGATTGCCTGCTTCATTCATTTGATTCTCAACTTAATAAAAGAAAGTAATCTTATTATCGGCAACAATTGCGGATTTGTGAAGTACCATTTTTTATTGACCTGGTATCAAAGATTCGGGCTTAGATGGGATATTTAGAGTATTTTGCATTAAATTATCATCAAATCAATGAAAAAATTGGCAAAAATATAAAACTTCTGCTATCACTTATGGAAGTTATCTGGATATATGCTAGCTTTATTTATATCCACCTTTTGTTTTTATTGTTTCAGGAGAAAAAAACGATGGCAACTAAGAAAGCGGCGAAAGCCAAAACAAGAACTGCTGCGAAGCGTTCTATCAAGAAGAAAGTATCTGCAGTTAAACGTGTTGTTGCTAAAGCAACTAAACGTAAAGCCGCAGTACGTGCAAAAGTAGGCACTGTTGAAAAGAAATTAAAAGCTGCATTAAAGAAAGCGCAAGCTGATCTTAAAAAAGCTCGGGCTAAGCATAAAGCTGAATTAGCGAAAGCTAAGAAAGCGATTAAGCAAGCCGTTTCTAAAGCTGCTAAAGCTGCTAAAGCAGTTAAAGCTTCTATAGCGAAAGCTAAAAAAGCTGCTGTTAAAGCCACTGCGGGTAAGAAAAAAACAACCCGTAAAAAAGCTAAAGCAAAATCAACAGTTAAAGCTGTTAAAAAGGCTGCGCCTAAACGTAAAGCCGGAGCTAAAAAACGTAAAGCTGCAACGAAAGCTGCACCTAAACGTAAAGTAGCTCGTGCAAAGAAAGCTAAGGCTGTAAAAAGCACTGTAGCACATCCCGCTCGTATGGGTTCTGCACGCGCTTTATAATCCTATAAAGTGCCGTCAGGCAATACGTTGAAAGCCACTGTAATTATTTGCAGTGGCTTTTTGTTTTGGTATTCAGGTAGACTACGTTGTATTTAATCAACAGAGTAATCAAGCATGGCCCAAATACTACTTGCCTTAGACACAGCCACAGAATATTGTTCTGTCGCGCTGTCAAAAAACCAGCAAATATTTAGCAGGGCTGAGCATTGCAAAAATCAACATGCGGCAAAACTATTGGGGATGATCGATGACGTTCTCAAGCAAGCGCAAATCACACTCCAAGATTTAGATGCCATTGCTTTTGGTTGTGGACCAGGCAGTTTTACGGGGGTGCGTATCGCCGTGAGTGTAACGCAAGGATTAGCCTATGGCCTAAACAAACCTGTTATTCCGATTTCAACTTTACAAATCATGGCGCAAGCTGCTCATCAGCAATACGGTGTAAAACGCGCGCTCGTGGCTTTAGACGCACGCATGCAACAAATCTATTATGGATGTTACGTTTTGGATAAAAATGATTTGATGCAACCTGAAGGCGAATTAGCCTTATTATTTCCAAAACAATTAATTATTTCCAAAGGGCAGGGCGTTGGCAATGGTTGGCAAGTCTATGCACATGAATTTAAACATACCGAAGTGGTTGAACAAATTTATCCCGATATTATGCCTCTAGCCAACGCCGCATTGCCTTTAGCGCAAGTGGCTTTCAAGCAAGGGCTCATGATAGATCCAGCACATGCTGTGCCTATTTATTTACGCAATGATGTCGCGCATAAAAAAAATCCATAAAAAAAGGGGCAGAATCTGCCCCTTTATATTTTGCATTATGCTTGGTTTAGAATACACCTTTGAGATTTAAGTACGGGCCGCTAAAGGTAATATTGTTGACGTCTGTGTCGCCATCTATTGCACTGAAAGTGCCTATACCCTCAAGGTATGAATCCACTTCATAACCTAACTCTAAACCCAAGGTTGATAATTCTTCATTATCAAAAAAATAAACATAATCGACACCTAGATTAGCGCTAAGGTTAGTGACGGCATGATCGTCTTGGTTATCTTGTGCAGTGAGGTGATTATCAAAATGGATGGGTTTGGGAAAACCAATAGGATGAGCCGTGCCATCCCAGTCCAGCTGATCTTTATTTTCTAATTCACCCAAGTAATAAGCAACAGAGCCACCACCGACTATGCCAAAACCATCACCAAAATCATACCGGGTATCAATACCTATACGGGGGCCCAAGCCATTATAGTCGCTGCTTGAGTGATCGCTCACCTCGGCAAAAAGAAAATCGTTTTCTCTAAAGTACGAGGGAATCTCAAGAGTATAATTTGAACTATTCGTTTGGTTTAATTCAGACAAATAAGAGATACCGCCTAAAAGACGCAGTTGCATATGGGTGCCTACATCTAAAAACTGGCTAATCATTAAGTCCCAATTTTGATATTGGTTGTCTTGTTTGCCATAAGCCGTAGTTGAAACAGGTATGAAGAAAAATTGCTCGGTATTGGCTTTACTGTCATCTGCAGAACTATCATAGGTACGAAAAGAAAGTTCTATGCTATTGGAGGTATCTTCAAAGACGTATCCCACAGAGGCTTGCCAGCTAAAATCATAGTTGGGGTCGACATTAAGTGTTTGAAAATTTAAAACCTCATCAAAATTAATATTCTGATTAATATCAAAGGATTGATCATTAGCACTAGATACTGCCCAAAACCCGCCGATCATGGCTTCAACACCACCTTCGAGTGTAGGCACAGTCACGTGCTCTTCAGCGTATACGGCGCTGGATGCAATAAAAGTTAAAGAAGACAGAAAAAGTTTGTTAGACATCCTTTTCATCATTTCGTCCTTATTTAAGTAATCATTAAAACATTTGATTTGCATATAATAGGATGAACACTATAAAAGAACAAGGGCCTATCAAATGATAGGCCCTTGTAATTCGACAGAACAAAACGATTAAGTGTTAGAACACACCTTTAACGTTTAAGTAAGGACCGCTGAATGTAAGATTAGTTACATCAGTTTCGCCACCTAAAGCGCTGATAGTTGCTACGCCATCAAAGTAAGTATCAACTTCATAACCTAATTCTAAGCCCAGAGTAGATAATTCATCGTTATCGAAGTAATACACATAATCGATACCTACATTGGCTCTTAAGTTAGTAACGGCATGGCTATCGCTGTTGTCTTGAGCACGAGCACCGACAGAACCACTACCACATTCTTCAGCATTAGATGAATCAGGAATCTCATCAGACACACAGCCATCAAAGCCGACAGTTAGTGTGCTTGTGCTTTCTTGTTTACCTAAGTAATAACCTAAAGAAGCACCACCTACGATACCAAAGCCATCAATCATTTCGCCGAAATCATAGCGCGCATCAGCTGCCACACGTGGGCCCCAGCCGCTGTATTCACTTTTGATTTGTTCATAAATATCAAGATCACCTTCTGCATGAATTTCTCCATGAATATCAATCGGTGCACCTATATCAGCATAAGCATAAGCATAACCATGAACGTCGGTGTTCAGTTTAGTGGTTTGGTCCAAATCCATTAGGTAAGAAGCACCCGCCATGAAACGCATTTGCATATGAGTACCAATATCTAAAAACTGGCTAGCCATTAAATCCCAATTTTGGAAGGTATTGTCTTGATTGCTTGAAGTGCCATCAGAAAAAGCACCGGCGCCAAATCCAAATATAGGAGGAGAGTGTCTATCATAGTTAACATTAACATCAAATGGGCCTTCTGGACCTGCATCATTAGAACCATCAAAGCTACGGTAGGTCAATTCGATACCATTGGCAGTACCTTCAAAGGCATAACCAATCGCTGCTTGCCAGCCAGTACTATAGTCAGCATTATTATTGGCAGTAGAAGTATTAAGTACAGCATTTACATCATCAAAACTACGGTTATCGGCATAAGCTTTATCATTAACGCTAGGTGTAAATAAGAAGCCCCCGAGCATACCACTAAAACCGCCTTCTAATGAAGGCGCAGTTGCCATTTCTTCAGCATAAGCGCCAGAAGATGCAAGTACTGCAAGAGAAGTTAAAGAGCACAGAAAAAGTTTATTTGATGTTCTTTTCATCATATCATCCTTGTTGTGAGTAATCATTAAAACATTCGATTAAATCATAATAGGATCAAATTCCAAAAAGAACAAGGGCCTATCAAATGATAGGCCCTTGTAACTTGACAGAACAAAACGATTAAGTGTTAGAACACACCTTTAACGTTTAAGTAAGGACCGCTGAATGTAAGATTAGTTACATCAGTTTCGCCACCTAAAGCGCTGATAGTTGCTACGCCATCAAAGTAAGTGTCTACTTCATAACCTAATTCTAAGCCCAGAGTAGATAATTCATCGTTATCGAAGTAATACACATAATCGATACCTACATTGGCTCTTAAGTTAGTAACGGCATGGCTATCGCTGTTGTCTTGAGCACGTGCACCAACAGAACCACTACCACATTCTTCAGAATTCTTACCCTCATCAATCTCATCAGACACACAGCCATCAAAGCCGACAGTTAGTGTGCTTGTGCTTTCTTGTTTACCTAAGTAATAACCTAAAGAAGCACCACCTACGATACCAAAGCCATCAATCATTTCGCCGAAATCATAGCGCGCATCAGCTGCCACACGTGGGCCCCAGCCGCTGTATTCACTTTTGATTTGTTCATAAATATCGAGATCGCCTTCTAAATGAATTTCTGTATGTTCTGGGCCTCTATGCTCATAAGCATAAGCATGACCATGAACGTTGGTGTTCAGTTTAGTGGTTTGGTCCAAATCCATTAGATAAGAAGCACCCGCCATGAAACGCATTTGCATGTGAGTACCAATATCTAAAAATTGGCTAGCCATTAAATCCCAATTTTGGAAGGTATTGTCTTGATTGCTAGATGTGCCATCAGAAAAAGCATGAACGCCAGCACCAATCTCACGCTCATCAAGATCTACATTTATTGCAAATGGGCCTTCTGGATCTGCATCGTTAGAACCATCAAAGCTACGGTAGGTCAATTCGATACCATTGGCAGTACCTTCAAAGGCATAACCAATCGCTGCTTGCCAGCCAGTACTATAGTCAGCATTATTATTGGCAGTAGAAGTATTAAGTACAGCATTTACATCATCAAAACTACGGTTATCGGCATAAGCTTTATCATTAACGCTAGGTGTAAATAAGAAGCCCCCGAGCATACCACTAAAACCGCCTTCTAATGAAGGCGCAGTTGCCATTTCTTCAGCATAAGCGCCAGAAGATGCAAGTACTGCAAGAGAAGTTAAAGAGCACAGAAAAAGTTTGTTTGACGTCCTTTTCATAATTTCATCCTTATAAGTTGAATAATTGAAGTTGCTTGTTTAAACAATAATAGATGAGTTTTTTTTAAAAACAAGCCCTGATTACAAGGTGAGCTATTTTTAGCGAAAATTACGGTTGTTAATTTCAACACCATTACCGGTATTATTGAAGTTGTAGCCAATGGAACCTTGGGTACCGAATTGAGGATTATTGTTATTTGAATGTAAATCTGTCAAGTTAGATGGTGCGTGATGCACTTGACCTGGGTTACTGTTGGTTGAAGGTGTGGCATAAAACGTCCCAACAGATGCAGTAAAACCACCCTCGAGCGAAGGAACTGTAACTGCTTCACTCGCATGCGCAAAGTGTGTTAAGGCTGCTAAACAACCTAATATAATAGTGTAGGGTTTTTTCATCCTCTAATTATATGGAATAATAAATAAAATGCAAATAAGAAAAATACCACACCCATGATTTTGCCTATATGGGTTTGCCAGCGCGATAAGCTTTGTTTAAAGCGAGGATGGCTAATCATGAGAGCGAGTAAAGCAAACCAGGCAAAGGTCATTAAAGACATTTGCAAACCATATAAACTTTGTAGCCATAAAGGTGTGTTGGGATCAATGACGACCGTAAATAAGCTTAAGAAAAACAAAGTGGCTTTGGGGTTTAATACATTGCACAATACGCCTTGGCGATAGGCGATTAAATCATTGCGGCTAATTTTTTCTTGTGGGATGTGGATGTCATTGGGCTGATTGCGAAATGATTTTATGCCTAAATAAATTAAATAAGCTGCGCCTAGATAACGAATAATATCGTAGGTGAGAGGAGATGAAGCAATGATAAAAGCGATGCCTAATAAACAATATAAAACGTGAAACCAAATGCCTGTAGCTATACCCAGGGCTGTCCATAATGCATGACGGCGTGTGCTCATTAATGCGGATTTGGGTAATCAGGGCGTAATCTGGCCCTGGAGAAATTAGGGCAACGCTGTGTAATAAAAAAATGGTGACAAAACCGTAGAGCATATTATTTTTTTACCAACAATAATTCCAATAAGGTATAATACACCAAAGTCAACTGTTCTAATTCTTTAATGCTGACCCGCTCGTTGATTTGATGAATTCTATCATTCATAACGCCCAATTCAATGACTTGTGCGCCACTTGGCGCGATAAAGCGAGCATCTGAGGTACCACCACCGGTTGAAAATTGCGGGGTAATATTCATCACTTTTTGCACGGCTTGTACCGCGGCTTGGCGCAAGGTGCTATCGGGTGTGATAAAGGGTTTACCTGATAATTCCCAGGTGATTTCATAATCCAGCTCATGTTGCGTCAGTAGGGTTTCTACCCGTTGTTTGAGGTGGTCTTCTGTAGAAATAGGTGAATAGCGAAAATTAAATTGCACGTTTATTTTACTAGGAATCACATTGGCATTTTCGCCAAAGGTGCCACTTTCAATGCTCGTCATTTGTAAACTCGTCGGATCAAAATCCACATTGCCTTGATCCCAAATGGTATTAATTAACGCATGAAGCGCAGGAATAGTTTTATGAATCGGATTATCGGCTAATTGGTGATAAGCCACATGACCTTGTTTACCCTGCACGGTTAAAAATCCATGCAAGGAACCGCGTCTACCGTGACGAATCGTATCGCCTAATTGTTTTTGGCTTGATGGCTCACCTACAACGCACCAAGTAATGGTTTCATGCTGCTTTGCTAAATAATCCATCACATGGGGCGTGCCATTCATATAATCACGTCCTTCTTCGCCACTGGTGATTAAAAAACCTATGCTGCCTTGATGATCGGGGTATTTTTCTATAAATTGTTCAGTGGCAATCATCATGGCAGCCAGCGGGCCTTTCATATCTTGTGCGCCGCGACCGTAAATATAACCATCATGTTCGCTTGCATTAAAAGGATCAAATTGCCAAGCGTTTTTATCACCTGGTGTGACCACATCGGTATGGCCGGCAAATACAAATAAAGGTTTTGTTGTGCCGCGCTTGGCCCAAAAATTCTCAACTTTTCCTGAAGGTAAATCGGTAATAGAGAAACCTAGTTTTTCTAAATGATTTTTTAAAATTATTTGGCAATTGGCATCATCAGGTGTGACGGACGGACAAGCAATGAGCTGGCCAAGCAGAACGCTAATATCGAGCATGATAATTAATCCCTCAATAATTCATTCAGCTGTGTTTTTGCACGGGTTTGGGCATCCACTTGTTTTACGATGACGGCGCAATATAAGCTGTGACTGCCATCTTTTGCGGGTAAATTGCCTGCAACCACAACACTGTAGGGTGGAATCTGGCCAAAGGTAATTTCACCCGTTAACCGATTATAAATTTTAGTACTTTGTCCTAAAAATACGCCCATGGAAATCACGGAGCCTTTACCTACAATCACCCCTTCAACGACTTCTGAACGCGCGCCGATAAAACAATCATCTTCAATAATAGTAGGATTAGCTTGCAAAGGTTCGAGTACGCCACCAATACCTACGCCACCGGATAAATGTACATTCTTACCAATTTGCGCACATGAACCTACTGTTGCCCAGGTATCAACCATCGTACCCGAATCAATATAGGCACCAATGTTAACATAAGAGGGCATGAGTATAGTATTTTGAGCGATATAGCTACCATACCGTGCACAAGCCGGTGGCACTACACGTACACCACCATTTTTTAATTCTTCAGTACTTTGATTTGCATATTTCAGTGGTACTTTGTCGTAAAATTGCGTAAAATGCCCATCCATACGTTGGTTGTCGAACATGCGAAAGTATAATAACACGGCTTTTTTGAGCCATTGATTAACTTGCCAGCCTTCTGATGTTGGCTGTGCAACGCGTGCTTGTCCGCTGTTGAGTAATTCCATCGCAGTGATGACGGCATTACGTTGTTCGGTGCTAATATTATCTGAAGTCAACGTGTGACGGATTTCGAATAATGATTCTATGGTCGTGATAAGATTTTTCATAATGGGTATTGTATCGATAAACGAGGGAGCGGGCAATGGCGAAGCACTACAAATATAAACGATTCATCAGCGGTGCGCTTATCGCAGCGTTACTTATTTATTTGTCTTATTCACAATGGCAAGGTGAAGCCACCCCAGGAGGGATGGCGCCGCCCACAGTCTTAGTGTCAGCTGCGCACGTTGAGATAGAAGATATTCCAATCATTATTGAGGTCTTTGGTAATTTACGAGCAAATAATGCGGCGGTTATTGCCAGTGAAATTAATGGCACGATTACTGAACTGTTTTTTACCCAAGGACAAAATGTAAGCGTTGGCGATTCCTTAATTCGCATTGATGATTCACTCGAACAAGCGCAGCTGGCACAAGCCAATGCAGAAGTTGAATTAAACACCGTTGAATATAAACGTAATGAAAGTTTATTGGCACGTAAAGCCATCTCCACGCAAGAAGTGGATAGAGCCAAAGCCAATTTAGATGTTAGCAATGCGCAATTAGAAATTGCAAAAGCCGAAGTTGAAAAAACCCTGATTAAAGCGCCATTTGATGGTGTATTAGGTACTAAGCACTTAAGTCTTGGGCAATATGTGACGCAAGGGGAACAATTATTAGAGATAGTGGACCGTACACACCTGATCTTAGAATACAATGTCTCGGAACAATTCTTAAGTCAAGTGGCACTGGGACAAACCGTTTCATTAGTCAGCACGGCTTATCCCGATGAAACATTTACTGGGACTGTAAATTTTATTGCACCTAGCATTGATGAAGCGACAAGAACCTTGGGTATGGAAGCCATGATTGATAACAGCGATGGGCGCTTAGCACCTGGATTATCGGTAAAACTGACCCATATTTTAGGCCACAGTCCTAATGGTGTTAAAATTCCAGAAGAAAGTTTATTACCTACCGTGGAAGGCTATCGCGTTTATGTGATTAAAGATAATATTGCCAGTAGCGTGACCGTTGAAATTGCTACCCGCGTTAAAGGATTCGTTTATATTGCAAAAGGCTTAAGTCCTAATGATGTCGTGGTGACACGTGGGCAAGAAAAATTACGCGATGGCGCGAGCGTTGAAGTGCTCACTGAAAATAAAGAGGTTTAGTTGTGCAATTACCAGAAATTTGTATTAAACGCCCTGTATTTGCCATAGTCATTAATTTATTATTAATTATTATTGGCATCGTCGGTTTTGAGCGCTTAGCGGTGCGACAATTGCCGATCATGGAACAATTTGTGGCCAATATTCAAACCGTTTATTTGGGCGCAAGTGCAGATTTAATTGAAGAAGAAATTACCACACGGATCGAAGGTCGTCTCACCGGTGTTGAAGGTATTGATGCCGTACTCTCCAGTAGTCGCGAAGGCATCAGTGATATCACTATTCGTTTTCAACCGAATTATGATATTGGTGAAGGCTTAAATGATGTGCGCGATCAATTAAGCGCGGTACGTGGTTTTATGCCAGATGAAGCCGATGATCCGATTTTAAGTAAAGCCGATCCCAACACTAATCCAACTATTTTTATTGGTTTTAACGATGAAAAACGCAGTGCCTTAGAGCTCACTGATTATATTGAACGTTATATCCGATCGGAGTTTGAACAAATTCAAGGCGTAGCGCGCGTACAAGTATTTGGTCGGCGCGATTATTCAGTGCGGGTGTGGCTTGATCCTAATAAAATGGCTGCACGTAATGTGACTGCAGATGATGTGGCCTCAACGCTTGAAGAACAAAATCAAACCTTGCCCGGTGGCAGCATTGAAAGTCTTTCAAGGGATTATCCTATTTCAACAGATACCAAATTAAAACATGTGGACGAGTTTCGCACTTTAATTATTCGTGATGATGATGGCCGTTTAGTGCGCTTAAATGATGTGGCCCAAGTTGAAATGGGCGCTTTAGATGATAATAATGCCGTGCGTATCAATGGGCATCCTGCCGTGGTATTGGCGTTAATTCCGCAAGCGGTGGCCAATCCTGTTGATATTTCCAAAGAAGCCAACAAACGTTTGGACATTATTAATCGCTCCTTGCCACAAGGTATGATAGGTGGCATTGCTTATGATCGCGCTGTATTTATTGATGAATCGATCAAAGAAGTTTATATCACGATCTTGGAGGCGGTGGCTTTGGTCGTACTGGTAGTATTTGGTTTCTTAGGTTCTATACGTTCAACAGCCATTCCTATTATTACCATTCCTTTATGTTTGGGTGCAACGTTTGGGGTGATTTATTTTCTAGGTTATACGATTAATACCATGACTTTACTGGCTATCGTCTTGGCCATAGGCTTGGTTGTGGATGATGCGATCGTGATGTTAGAAAATGTATTTCGACATATAGAAGAAGGACTCAAACCTTTTGCCGCTGCGATAAAGGGCAGCTCCGAAATTGCTTTTGCTATTGTCGCTATGACTATTACTTTAGCAGCAGTGTATGCGCCGATTGGTTTTACCCAAGGGTTAACTGGCGATGTATTTCGCGAATTTGCATTTACTTTGGCCGGCGCTGTCTTGATTTCTGGATTTGTTGCGCTAACACTTTCGCCGATGATGTGTGCTTATTTGTTAAAACCTCATGGGACTATGAATAATTACCAACTGCGTTTAGAGCATGCGTTTGAGCGTTTATTTATTGCCTATCGACGATTTTTATATTTTGCTTTAGGCAAACGATCTTGGGTGGTTGCAGGATTTGTGATCTTGGGTGCAATAGGTGTGAGTTTATTTATATCGCTCAAACAAGAACTTGCTCCCGTTGAAGACACTGGCGTGGTTATGACCATGTTGTCAACGCCCACAGGTTCAAGTTTTGATTATACCGACAAACAGGTACAAGAAGTAGTCAAAGTCCTTGATCAAATTCCTGAAAAAAATGCATTGGTTTCCGTTGCAGGATTTCCTTCAGCGACGCAAGGTATTATTTTTACGCGATTGAAAGATTGGGATTTACGGGATCGCAGTCAAACACAAATTATTAATTCTATTCAAGGGCAGTTGGTGAGTATTCCGGGTGTGCGTGCGTTTGCACTTGATTTACCGCCTATTTCAAGTACCGGTGGTAATAATCCTATTCAAATGGTGGTGCAGGCCTCTCGAAGGTTTTAATCTATCGAATATCATGGAAAATTTGGTCACACAATTACAAAAATATCCCGGTTTAAATAGCATAGAAAGCAGTTTAAAAATGGATAGTCAACAAATCGCGGTGAGCATAGATAGAGAGTTAGCCGCAAATTTAAAAATTAGTTTAGAAGATATTAATGACACGATTAATATTATGGTCGCTGGGCGTAATATAACTAATTTTGATATGAGTGGTGAAAGTTATGAAGTGATGGTGCAAATGCCTGAGAAAGACCGGCAAGCACCGTATCAATTACAAAGTGTCTATGTACGTGCGGGGGATGGTACCATGGTACCGCTGTCTTCATTAGTCACAGCAAAATCAGTCGTAAAAGCTGATAGTTTACCGCATTATAATCGTTTGCGTTCGGCAACCTTAACAGCTAATTTAAATCCAGGTTACAGCATGGGTGATGCGGTAGAATACATTGCAGCCTTAGCGCCGCAGGTCCTGCCTGAAAGTGCTAAATACAGTTGGGAAGGTTTAACACGTGATTATGTGAACTCCAGTGGGGAGATGGTATTCACGGTTATTCTAGCGCTCATTTTTATTTATTTAGCGTTGTCTGCGCAGTTTGAAAGTTTTGCCGATCCGCTGGTGATTATGTTAACCGTGCCGTTTTCTATTTTAGGTGCCGTTTTATTATTACATATAACCGGAGGCACAAATAATTTATACACACAAATTGGTTTTGTGACCTTGATTGGACTGATCACTAAACACGGTATTTTAATTACCGAGTTTGCAAACACCTTGCAACGCGAAGGGAAAGTATTTTATGAAGCGATAGTTGAAGCCTCGGTATTACGTATTCGTCCCATTTTAATGACAACAGGTGCCACAGCCTTAGGTGCCTTGCCCTTAGCTTTAGCTAGTGGTGCCGGTGCGGTATCAAGGCAGCAAATGGGTTGGGTGATCGTGGGTGGTATGGTGATTGGCACGATATTTTCTTTATTAGTCATTCCTGTAGCCTATAGTTATTTATCACGTAAAAATCAAGGGGAAGTCTAATGGGTATGACGCGTACTTTTATTTTATTAGCTGCCATGACCGCTTTGTTTTTAGCCATAGGCCAATTATTAGGTGGCCGCGGTGGCTTGATGCTGGCCGGTTTATTTGCATTGGTGATGAATTTTGGCGCGTATTCGTTATCAGATAAAATAGTTCTTAAATTATATAAAGCCCGTGAAGTTGATGTGCAAAGTGCGCCAGAGTTATATCGCATTGTTGAAGCCTTAGCTAAACAAGCGAATATGCCTATGCCTAGGGTGTATATTATTCCTACACAAGCGCCCAATGCGTTTGCAACCGGACGTAATCCTGCGCATGCCGCCGTGGCTGCAACTGAAGGTATTTTACAAATTTTAACCCCAGAAGAATTAACCGGTGTGATGGCGCATGAATTATCACATGTTTTAAATCATGACACTTTAATTAGTACGATTAGTGCAACGCTAGCAGGTGCTATCGGTATGCTTGCTAATATGGCGCAATTAGCAATGCTATTTGGTAATCGACGTCAAGAACAGGGCAGTGCACTCGCCAGTATTTTAGTGATGATTTTTGCGCCTCTAGCTGCAGCTTTGATTCAATTTGCAGTTTCACGTACCCGTGAATATGCAGCGGATAAAAGTGGCGCACAATTATGTGGCCATCCTTTATGGCTAGCCAGTGCTTTGCAAAAATTAGAACAGGGCAATCAACAACATCCTATGAGTCAAGCCGAGCAACATCCCACCTCTGCGCATTTGTTTATTGTGAATCCCTTTAACGCGCAGTAATATTAGTATTTATTTTAACGTATCGCCTTTAGACAGAGTGTTGAAACGCTTGCAAGAAATGGAAGAGCGCCTATAATCTCACTGTTTAGTTAGCATTATACATTGGAGCGCATCATGAAAAAAATAATAATACTCAGTGGTTTAGTCTTGTCCTGTGTTTTAACAGGATGTTCCACCCCGCCCACGAATGAACAAGTGGGTACTGCAACCGGCGCAGTGGCCGGTAGCGTAGTAGGTAATGCCTTAGGTGATAGCACAGCAGCAACTGTAGGTGGCGCTGCAGTGGGTGCTTTGATCGGCAATAAAGTGGGTAAGGATTTGGATAATAATGAATAAACCCACAACAAGCATAGAATCTAAGGTAAATGTCAATTGAAATTATCTCCACAGAACACTAATTTCATCGTTAGAAATAAACGATTTGATTTTAATCAAAGTCCTCGTTTTTGGTGTGACAATAACCCAGTCCAAACGCATATGCATAATGCCTATTCATTATTCATTCCTGCACTTGAAAGTTTTTTTATCAGCGTTACTAAAGAAGCGCTACCTTTAATAACAAATGAAACACTTAAAGCACAAGCACAAGATTTTATTAGGCAAGAAGCCACCCATAGCCGAGAGCATGTCAATTACAATCATGAGCTTGAAAAAAAAAGGCTATGCTTGCAAAGCATTCCTATTGGCAATTAAACAAAAAATACTTACTTATGAAAAACTACCGCTAGATAAACGTCAATTATATTGCTCATGATTATTTTAGAGCACTTCGGTTTATATGTTGCACTTTGGGTTTTTCAAAAGAATGTGTGATTAAAAAATCAAATGTGGTTGCGCAGTTTTGGGAGTGGCATTGTGCTGAGGAGATGGAGCACCGGGCATTTGCCACGGATCTTTATTTGCATTTATATCCAAAATCTCATCGCAGATTTGATTCCATTAGGCTTTATTTTATGTTTTTTCGTGACGTCCTATTTCCTTGTGCATTTCAATCAATCTCTTTAATTAATAAAGATAACTTGTTATTTAGAGTTAAAACGCTACGAGAATTGACTTCTTTCTTTTTTGGGCGGTAAAGGGTTTTTAAAATATGCTTTAATGAGCTTGAGGCGTTTTTTAAAAAGACTATCATGCTTGACATGACCTGGGCCGATAAACTTTTTGCGTGCTACCAACAAATGGCGGAATTCGATTAACGTCCTAGGATTTGAATCCATTGCAATCTCCTCTCATATATGATAAACCGTTAATTTTTTTAGGATTAAATAAACAATGACTGAACAGCATAAACATTCATCTAGACGGGTTTTGGGCGTTTTGGCGCTTACTCTTTTTAAGTATCTCTGCGATTATTAGTTTACGTAACTTATCGTTGATGAGTTTATATGGCTGGGTCTTCGGTATTTTTTATGCGATAGTGGTTGTGTTGTTTTTAATTCCTTTGGCCCTAGCGAGCGCTGAATTGGCTACGGGTGGCAAAGAGATGGTGGCGTATTTGCATGGACGAGTGAAGCTTTTGGTGATCGTTGGGTTTTGCGGCCATTTGGGGAGCTTGGACCACCAGTATTGTTTTATTTCCGACCATTATGTCTTTTGCTGCGGCATCATTGGCTTTTGTCATTGATCCAGTCTTGGTCGATAGCCAAGTATTTATTTTCTGGGTGACGCTTGGGAATTTTTTGGTCAATTACCTTTGTTAACTTTGCAGGCATGAGAGTTTTGGCTTTGTTTAGTACCTTGGGAACGAGTTTGGGTACTGTCGATTCCGGGTTTATTAATGATAGTGTTGGCCATCTATTGGCTATGGAGTGGTCATCCCATCGAGCTAAGCTTTTCTTGGAATGCGTTAATTCCTGACTTTAATTTACAAAACATTGTGTTTTTTGCTGGCGTTATTTTAGGATTTTCAGGGATGGAAATTACTGCTTATCACGTGCAAGAAGCCGCATAATCCCAGCGGGATTTTAGTCGCTCACTGCTTTGGGCCGCCAGTATTATTGTGTTGTTATCGGTTTTTGGCTCCCTTGCCATTGCTTATTTAATTCCGAATGAAGAAATTAATTTACTGGCAGGGACTTTGCAAATTTTTGAAACCGTGGGCGAGCAATTGGGTTTTCCTTATTTTATTGAAGTGATAGCGATGATGTTATTGATAGGGACACTGCTCAGGTGAATACCTGGTATCTGGCCCGCTAAAGGCTTATTATTTGCCGGACAATCGG
Organism: uncultured Gammaproteobacteria bacterium; assembly: GCA_963798975.1. Taxonomy (GTDB): domain Bacteria; phylum Pseudomonadota; class Gammaproteobacteria; order JABCZS01; family JABCZS01; genus JABCZS01. Next base: position 46,895 of record CAWCVU010000004.1, on the reverse strand, counting down.
GATATTTGCCTAAGCCTTTTATTAAGACTTCAAAAAATAATATTCCGGTTGCGATATTATTTGGCAGGCCGTTATTGGGTCTATCTTAGCCTATGCATTTTTATTGATGCCTTCTGTGAGCCATGCCTTTTGGATTATGACAGCGCTGACTACACAATTAGCCGCCTTGATTTATTTATTTATCTTTGCATCGGCTATCGTCTTCGTTACACACAACCAGATAGAGTACGCCCATTTCGTGTGCCGGGTGGTAATATCGGCATGTGGATCATCGCTGGGTTTGGGTTTTTAACGGCCATGCTGGTATTCTTATTAGGCTTTGTTCCGCCTGAAAAGTTAGACTATGCTAGTGTATGGCACTATGAAGCCTATTTGAGTGCTGGGGTTATTATTATTGTTATTGCCTGCGATTTATTTAATGATTACACGGCACAAATATCATTCGTCACGTAAGACGCACGAAAAACCACTGCAAATCGTAGGCGTGATTAACGCCTACTGTGCTATTTTGGCTGAAAATGCGGGTTTTCAAGCGCTTTATCTATCGGGCGCTGGTGTAGCCAACGCCTCTTACGGTATTCCTGATATAGGACTTACGACTCTAGAACAAGTTTTGATTGATATTGAACGCATCACCCAAGTCACAAACTTGCCTTTATTAGTCGATGCAGATACAGGATTTGAAGATATCTCTCGCACCGTCGTGAGTATTGAAGCTGCAGGTGCTGCGGGTTTACATATTGAAGATCAGATGTCGAAAAACGTTGCGGACAGCTTGAAGGTAAACAACTAGTGAGATATTCATGAGATGGTTAATCGCATTGAACTAGCACTCAAGGCCCGCACTAAATAAGATTTTATGATTATGGCTCGCACCGATGCCATCAGTGTTGAAGGCCTTGAACAAGCCGTGTTGCGCGCACAAGCTTATAAAGCCGCTGGGTGTGATGCGCTTTTTGTTGAGGCTGCACAAAGTTTGGATAGATTATCGTTTGTTTGCAAACGCAGTGGATATTCCTATATTGGCTAATATTACCGAATTTGGAAAAACACCTTTATTTACCGTGTCAGAATTAAAAAGCGCGCAGGTCGATATGGTTTTATATCCTTTAAGTGCCTTTCGTGCCATGAATCAAGCGGCATTACAAGTATATCAAACGATTAAACAACAAGGCACGCAGCGCGAATGTTTGAGTCTTATGCAAACCAGAGAACAGTTATACGGATATTATTAACTATGACGCTCAAAAAAACTAAAGGACTGGCTGGCATTATTGCTGGGCAAACTGCGATTTGTGCCGTAACACACAAATCATGAGTTACGTTATCGCGGCTATGCGATTGCGGATTTATGTCAACACGCCAGTTTTGAAGAGGTGGCTTATTTACTCATTTATGGCGTATTGCCATACGTTCACAATTAGATGATTTTTTAAGCGTTTGAGCACGCACCAAAACTTACCGGATGCCTTAAAACTGGTCTTAGAGCAAATTCCCGAAAAAACGCATCCCATGGATGTACTAAGAACTGGTTGTTCTGATGTTAGGCACACTGGAGCGTGAACATACCCAACAGGATGCAAGTTTAATTGCAGAACGTCTATTATCCGCTTTTCCTTCGATGTTAATGTATTGGTATCATTCACAAACGACCGGAAAACGGATAAAAACACAAACAGAAACACGTTATATTGCCGATCATTTTTTACAATTATTACACGGCAAAGTCGATGCACAATTAAAAAAATCTTTAAATGTGTCTTTGATTTTGTATGCAGAACATGAATTTAATGTCTCAACATTTACCGCACGCGCAGTAGCCTCGACGTATCGGATTTTTATTCTGCCGTTACAGCTGCCATAGGCGCGCTGAGCGGTCCGCTGCATGGCGGGGCTAATGAAGCCGCTATGGATTGATAGCATCATTTAAAACACCCGAATTAGCAATATCTGGTGTTAAAACAAAATTAGCAGATAAAAAATTAATAATGGGATTTGGTCACAGAGTCTATACGCAACCTGATCCGCGCTCTGAGATTATCAAACAACAGGTTGAACAATTAGCGCAACATCACGCTAGATGTTGCTTTATTTCCCATTGCACAAGCCATTGAGAAAACCATGTGGGATGAAAAACATTTATTTCCTAATATCGATTTTTATAGCGCACTGGCCTATCATTTTTCAACATTCCCACAGAGATTATTTTACACCCTTATTTGTATTCTCGCGCATTACGGGCTGGTCCGCGCATATTATTGAACAACGCCAAGATAATCGTTTAATACGACCACGCGGCTGAATACATCGGCCCTAAAGGCCGCGAATTTATCGAGATAGAAAAAAGATGACTCACAATTGATTAATTATTCATCGATATTGCCAATATGTCTGTCATAAAGAAATAACCTCAACATTAGCTTATGAAACGGCGCGTTTATGTTTATTTGATGCTTTAGGGTGTGCAGCGCTAGCCCTGCAATTTCCCGAATGTAAACGCTTACTTGGGCCAATCGTGCGTAAAACGATAGTTCCTGAAGGCGTGCGCGTACCCGGTACTGATTTTATTTTGGATCCGATCAAAGCGGCATTTGATATTGGGACGATGATTCGCTGGTTAGATTATAATGATACTTTGCGGCCAAAGAGTGGGGACATCCTTCCGATAATTTTAGGCGGTATTCTATCAGCTGCACATTTTGCCTCTAACGTAAACGTCCTGATTTAACGATGCAAGCTGTGTTAACCGCGATGATTAAAGCCTATGAAATCCAAGGTGTTTTAGCCTTAGATAATGCCTTTAATGAAATCGGTTTAGATCATGTGATTTTAGTGAAAATTGCTTCAACTGCTGTAGTCACTCATTTATTAGGCGGTGATTTGCATGAAGTTATTAATGCAGTTTCGCAAGCCTTTTTAGACGGCCAAAGTTTACGCACTTATCGCCATGCACCCAATACGGCATCTCGTAAATCATGGGCGGCTGGGGACGCGACTGCGCGCGCAGTGACCTTGGCTTTGTTTACTTTAAAAGGTGAGCCTGGGTATCCAAGCGTTTTATCTGCAAAAACTTGGGGATTTAACGATGTGTATTTAAAGGGTGAGTCTTTAAAAATTTCCCGGCCTTTTGATAGTTATGTTATTGAAAATATTTTATTTAAAGTGGCCTATCCAGCAGAATTTCATGCGCAAACCGCAGTAGAGGCGGCATTAAAATTATATCCTGAAATAAAAAAACGCTTAAATCAAATTAGTAAAATAGACATAGAAACGCAAAGCAGTGCTATGCGTATTATTAATAAACAAGGTGATTTAAAAAACCCAGCCGACAGGGACCATTGTTTACAATACATGGTGGCTGTGGCTTTATTATTGGGTGAATTAACAGCAGATAGCTACAGTGATACCTTTGCCCATCTTAATCAAGCACAAATAGATATATTGCGTAGCAAAATGAATGTCAGTGAAAACTTACAAATCAGCGAGGATTATTATAATCCCGATAAACGCGCCATAGGTAATGCGATTACTGTTCATTTTAATGACGGGACTACGCTAAAAGAACAGATTGATTATCCGCTTGGGCATGTACGTAGACGTAAAGAAGCCTTACCCTTATTGTATGCAAAGGCGCAAGAAAATTTATCACAAAATGTATTTTTTTTACTGCAAGATGTTGATCGTTTTACGCATACAAAAGTAAGTGATTTTTGCAAAATTTATTAATTAATTATTCGGGGTTATTATGGGAATCGCAACAACTTTATTTTTATTGGCACTTTGTATTATTTGCAGCGTATTTTTATCATTATCAGAAATTGCCTTATCCGCATCGCGGCAAATTAAATTACAATTACTTTCTGAAGAAGGTCATAAAAATGCAGATAAAGTATTGGCCTTGCAAGCATCGCCCGGGCGATTTTTCACCGCCATTCAAATTGGTTTAAATACTATAGCGATTTTAGGCGGTATGATAGGTGAGTCACAGCTTGCACCCGCTATTGCGCATGGGCTAAGTTATTTTTATCAAGGGGAACATTTGTTAAGCTATAGCGCGGCCTTGTCATTCGTTTTATTAACCAGTGCTTTTATTTTAATCGCTGATTTAATGCCTAAACGTTTAGCAATGACTTATCCTGAAACGATAGCCATTGCCATTATCCGTCCGTTAATCTGGATGATATCTATGTTAAGACCTTTTGTTTGGCTTTTTAATGGGATGGCCAATGGTTTATTTAAATTTTTTAATGTATCAACCACGCGTCATGATGAGTTAACTTATGAAGAAATTTATGCGGTGATGAATGCGGGCGCCAAAGCAGGGCTGTTGCAACGTGAAGAATATCAACTGATTGAAAACGTATTTAAAATGCAATCGTTGAATATATCTTCCGCCATGACTTTGCGCGATAGTATCGTATATTTTCTGATTAATGATGATATCGATCGCATCAAGCGCAAAATTAACGAACATGCACATAATAAATTTTTAGTATGTAAACATTCGCTTGAACATATTATAGGCTATGTGAATTCAAAAGAATTATTAATATCGCTACTGGAAGATAATCAAATAAATTTAAAACAAGAAGGTATAATACATCCGGTGCCGACTATTCCAGATACGTTGACGATTTATGAGGCTATGGAATATTTTAAAAATTACAGTATCGATTTTGCAACGGTTGTTAATGAATACGGTTTAATCGTGGGCATATTGACCATTAATGATTTAATGATAGCCATCATGGGTGAATGGGCCCACCATGTTTTGGAAGAACAAATTGTACAGCGGGATGATAATACTTGGCTAGTCGATGGCGCAACGCCCATCCCTGATGTGATGCGGGCTTTTGATATCGATAAATTCCCCGAGAATGAAAATTATGAAACCATGGCTGGATTTATTATGTATATGCTGCGCAAAATTCCAAAACGTACGGAATTTGTCATCTATCAAGGTTATAAATTTGAAGTAGTTGACATCGATAATCACAAAGTCGATCAGCTTTTAGTCACGCGTTTGCTAGATGCTTAGTCAGTTAAACTCGCCCCCTTTGTGTAAAGGAGGCGAGAACGGACCACGTTTTGCTACTTATTTATTTTCAATGGATATTAATTTAAAGCTGGCTGCTGCTTGTGATATCTCTAGTTCTTTTGCATTGAGATTAAGCTTTAAAGCCTTTTGCAAGGTTTGCGCAGCTTCTATGACTTTAAATGCAGCGTCGGCATTAGCCGTTGTGCACGCACCAGCCATTTTCTCTCCAGACAAATGTTCAGATAAAACCACAAGTTCGTTATCAACATTTGCAATTTCAATGTTGGGCTTAACTTCCAATGATTGATAGGCTTTTACAAATCCCATACTTTGAGTCAAAGTAAAATAAGCATTACTGTCTATTTGATCACGATAATTGCCTTTATACAACTGCATTAATTTAGAAACAGCGGCGATATCAGGATATTTTTGTTCTAGATTTTGGATAAATGTTAAGATTTGAGTAGAAAAATTACTTTTACTAAACGCACCTTGATCCGCTGCATAAAATAGGGCATCCAGCAAAAGCACTTGATCATTTAGGGAAAGTTCATGTAATGATATTTTTTCAATGGGCGTGGTTAATGGTTCTACCTGCGCGCTTAAACTTGCACCAATGGCATGTAATTTACAACTAACGACTGCAGGTGCAGGACGATTATCACCTTCAGCGCGCACCGGTGTGCGGTCAAAATTTGCAGCGCCTCTATGATCTTTTATTTCTTGTTTGATCGCTTCGCTTTGCTGAGTTTTTCCTAAAACAACCGAAACATTACCCGCGCCATTCGTACAAAAAACTACTATAGGTACAGGTGGTTTAACATCACTGGCATTATTTCTATTTATTTGATGATTCAGAATATGGCTAAAAGTCTCAAGTTGTGAATAATCGGGACTAGAAGTATTTGAGGAAGCAGAACTATTGAAATTTCCACCACCGTATTTTCCTTGACTGGCATTCATTTGCTGTTGTCTAACTTTTGCAAACATCATAATCTCCTTATTAATTAATGATAGAAATTTGAGAGTATAAGAATAAAAAAAATAAAGCAATAGGCTAATTAATGTTCGCATTTCACCTATGAATAATATAGACTATAATCCTTAAATGGCAGCCAATTACGGAGTATAGTCTTCATATTAAATAGAATTATACAACTTACTGATAATCATAGCTTTTTCTTGTTTGGTGCGCGCAATACTGGCAAGAGCACCTTAATTAAAGAGCGGTTTGATGCGCAGCACTGCCTTTGGATAGACTTATTAGACCTGGATCAAGAAGAGCAATTTGCCAAAGAACCCAATCTTTTATATGCGATAGTCAAACAATTACCGCCTAGCATTACCCATATTATCATTGATGAAGTGCAAAAATTACCGAAATTACTGGATGTTGTGCACAGATTAATAGAAGAAACGGATAAACATTTTGTATTAACTGGCTCTAGTTCGCGCAAATTAAAACATGGTGGCGCAAATTTATTAGCAGGACGCGCATTTTTATATCATCTTTATCCGTTTACGTTTATAGAATTAGGTAAACAATTTGATTTGCAACAAGCCTTACAATGGGGGCTTTTGCCTCTGTTGCCTTAGCAACAGAAAATCAAATGCGTGCACAAATGTTGCGTGCTTATGCTCAAATGTATTTGAAAGAAGAAATTCGGGGTGAACAATTGATTAGAAAGCTCGACCCTTTTCGAAAATTTTTAGAGGTTTCATCTCAATGTAATACTAAAATCATTAATTTTTCCAATATTGCCCATGATGTGAATGTAGATGATAAAACAATTGTAAATTATTTTTCAATTTTAGAAGATACTTTATTGGGGTTTTTTCTCGAGCCATTTCATACGTCTATACGCAAGCGTTTATCAGCTAAACCAAAATTTTATTTTTTTGATAATGGCGTCGCTCAATCACTCGCACAGCAATTAAATGTCCCACTTTTACCTAAAACAAGCGCATACGGGGATGCTTTTGAGCATTTTATAATTACCCAAATCATGGCGTTAAATAGTTATTATAATACTGATTTTCGTTTTTCCTATTTAAGAACACGCAATGATTTAGAAATAGATTTAATTATTGAACGCCCTGGCAAGCCAATACTTTGTGTTGAAATTAAAAGTAGCGATACTATAAAAGAAAAAGATATAACCCAACTTGCCCATTTATTAAAAGATTTTCCTGATGCACAAGCGATGATTTTATCTCAAGACTCTCAGGCAAAATTATATGATAGGATCCAAGCATTACCTTGGCGTGAAGGTATTAGAAAAATATATGAATAAAACCAAAACTACCATTCGCCCACATTCTTCATCGATAACCAAGGCTCCCCTGGCAAAAGTGCTTCGCCTTTTTGTAAAATTTCAATAGACACTTGATCAGGTGATCGAATAAAGGCCATACGCCCATCCCACGGCGGACGCAAAATGGCAACGCCTAAATTTTGCAAACGTTCACAAAACGCATAAATATTATCCACCTCATACGCCAAATGCCCAAAATTACGCCCCACAGAATAAGCTTCACTTTGGTCCCAATTATAAGTTAATTCAACCATAGGCTCACCCGGGCCAGTCGCCAAAAAAACCAAGGTATAACGCCCAGATTCATAGTCGCGACGATGAATCTCTTTTAATCCCAATTTCTCGACATAGAACGAAAGCGAGGCCTCTAAATCTAAAACCCTAACCATAGTATGTAAATAACGCATCCCAACCTCTCATTTAGCAATGTTAAACATTATATATCTAATTGATTTATAAGCAAATCTAAAATCTACTTTGAAATTTAATCAAATAACATATTTTGCTTAATATTATCCTAAGACATTGATTTAAATGAATTAAGATTGACTTTATCATGTTAATTTGGTATTATAACTAATAAAGCCTTAAGAAATTTGCTTAGGCTAAAGGAGTTTTGCTTGTTACCCATTGCTAAAACAGAGTCAATCAACGATGCACAAGAGCAGCTACTTACGGGTGAAAAAGGAATTAACACACGTCTGGCTGCTTATAAACAAAAATATAGTTTATGGGAACAAAGTCCCAATACAAAAAATTTGATTGATGCGCTTGATAATTTTTCAAGTGCACTGGATAAGTTTTTACTAGCAGTAGATGAGCGTATCTCTCGATGTGAGACTATAAAAGTCACTCTCATTTTGGGAAGACCATTAGAACCACTCGCGCGTCTTGAGCCGCTTGAAAATGTATTACAAGAACTTAAAAATCTTCAAGAAGCCATGGGACCGCTTGCATATTCGCAGGACATCGAGAATAAATTTGATAAGCATTCTAAAAATTATATGGCTTATAAAGCAGCTCGAAAATTGATAGATGATATTATGAATCCGCTTCTTAAAAGCAGTACCATAGAAGATTTGGTTAGACCTTTAGAACTCAAAACGGGTCTATTAGGAATGATAACGACAGAAAATACTAAAATGCCATTGGGATATGGCGCATTTGTTCAAAGAACCATGGCATTGCTTGCACAATGTCATCTTACCAATATTAACCACTATAGTAGCGTCAGTATTCTTATCAAGACCTTGCTCCTACAGATAGTGACGCCCAAATCTGCTGAAGCATACAAGATTAAAAATCAAATTAAAAAAGATGAAGTGACCCATGCTGATGAGGTGAAATTAGAATATAGCGGAGATATTATTGAGGAGCCTGAAATCATTAGTGACACTGAAGAAGTTGTCGAACTTGTTACTAATGATACTGATGAAGTTGCAAAACAAAAATATGAAAACATGATTAATAATGTTTGCAATATAGATCATGCAAAATTAATAAAACTATATGACTTTCAAGAGCAGGCAAAAATAATAAGCGCACATTAATTCGTTGAAAGAAGTATTAATAACCCTTCCCCAATTAAATATAAAATAAAGCAGTATTGGATAAATTGACCCAGGTCTATTGAAGACAAAATAAAGTCAGAAAATTCTGCTAAAAAACAATATTACATTGAAATTTTAGAAAAAATAAAAACATTATCATTGCTCCACAAGAAATCGATTCATAGAAGCGCTTGAAAATTATTTAATTGATAAGATTCTAAAAAATGATGAGGGATGAAAAGGCGATGTTTTTTATGAGTCTAATTATAGCGGACAGAAGAATATTTTTCATGAATCAGTTCGAGACATATGAAGAAATATTTTATGAAGTCATATTAGCTAGGCAAACATATATAGAAGAAAATGGATCGTCAGCTCCTACTGTCGACGATACTTTGGGAAAAACTAGAAGAAAAAGTTGAAAAGTCTCCTATCGAAATTAGAGGGTATGTACAGCGTGTTTTGCGCGCCCAAGCGCGCGAAGAAAAGCTACCGGTTACACAATGGTTACTGAATATCGTGGATAGCCCGCCCGTATCTCAAAGAGATAAATCTCAAAACAGCCCTCTGATTATTCATATGGCTGGAACCAATATAGGTCAAACTAATGCCAGAGATACGCTAGCGCAAGTAGTTCGTGAATACGCAAACTTTGAAATTAAAGGTGGCACAAAAAATATAGTAAGAGGCGGCGGCGGGGATCTGACTGTTAACGATATGATTGCGAAATTAGAAGGAATGACCCCCCGCCCTAAACACCTAGTGCTAACAGGATTTAGTCGAGGAGCCTCAGTACAATTGGAATTGGCCAATGAAATTCATAGAAGATATAATGCAGGCAAGGATAGAAGCGAGTGGATAACCATCGATATGTTTTTAATTGATCCAGCCTATGGTGGAATACCTCTTTATGGTTCGGTTGATGAAAAAACCGCAGCGACACAAAATAAGAAAGTGCCACGTTGTGTGAATACACTCAATATTTTATATTCAGATGATCCAACCGCAGAAGATATTTATGGACGCTTTACGCAGAAACACCAACAACATGAGCTTGAGGTAGAATCAGAGTTTACAACTTTGCAAACATTAACCTTGCAAGGCACACATAACGATCTAGGATGGCCGTTGGAGCCCACAGAAGTCGCTCATTTTATCAATATAAAATTTCGTCAGTTTTTAGATAATGCAGGCTGTAAGGCCACGAAAGGATCGCAAGATAGAATTACCGGACTTGATAAAAATTATATCAAAGCAAATATCATCTCGCCTAAGCAAGACTTATCCATCGCTTATACAGCAAGCGATGCACGTTTATATGATCCTAGTATTTCAAATGAAAAAAAGAAAAGTATTCAATATACCCACGATTTGAGCGCCTACGTCCATAACATAGATGTGAAGGCACCGATTGAGGCAACGGCAGAACAAAAGTATTATCATGAAGCCATAAAAAAAATACAATCAGGTATTCAGCGCGCGAACTATACCACTTATTCTCTTGAAAGCATGCCTAGATATATGTCTAAGATGAAAAAAATAATTGACAGTTATAATACACTGAGTACTGATCCTGATAATGCCAAAAAAACATTTAAACAAATCCAAAGGGAGGCTAAAAATGCCTTAAATACTTGGAGCCCATCAAGAACATCCGAAGTTCAACATTTTTATGAAAATATAGCGAAGACGCCTGAACCCACATTTGAACCGAGTCCTATATTAGCAGCCCAAGTTATTTTAGATGTAAATATAGACGAGGCTGTAAATAATTTTTTATTATCATTGCAAACAAACCTAAAACAAAAAAAAGAAGAGGCTGAAAAAATAATATGGGCTAATACTTATTTGCCTTATCTTAAACCTCCAGCATCAAAACATGAGGCGGGAATAACGTATAATACGCTATTTAACTATTTTCAACCAAATAAGACTTTGCTAGCAAACCAGGAAAATATCAAGCAAGTATGTGAATATATTTTGATTAAAATAGAGGATTTAATAAAGTTAGAGGTTGGGTCAACTCAGTGGTTTGAAAAACTAAATACACTCGAAACATATATTAAAAATCCACCCGAGCCATTAAATGATGCTATAAAGGGTGAAATCTTAACTAAAATATCAAGCTTTAAAAGTAATGCAAACAGTATTAATCAAGGAAAATCGTTAGTCAAATCCGCATTGAAATTTGATGAAATTGCAAACCAAGTCTTAGTGACAGTAAAAAAATATGAAAAGTATAGTGAATACGCTCAACAAACATTTTTTCGTCAGGGCTCATTTAGTCTAGATAGCAAAAATGTTGCGCTGCCTCATCAGATAGAATTGCTTGTAAAATATCTTAAAGCACAAGATAAGATGCCAGTTGAAGATAAACTTGCTATTTTAACATTATACATAAAAAATGAGCGTGTTGCGGCAGATGAGCGACATCATGGGCGTTCTGCTATACCCTCTCTACACCGAACCTTTACGGGTAGTGAAAGCAGATTGGTTAAAATTTTAAGAGAATCTGAAGCCCAGATTATTCAATTAGCTAATAAAGGTACAATAATTGCGCCGCCTGCACACGCAATGACTGAGCAGGATGAGCGTTATATCAATGCCCTTAACGGCGCACAAGTCCAAGCTACAAAAACTGGCCCATCAAATAGATCGATGCCTTAAACTACAAATCGTTGCCGTATCAGCATGATTCAGTATAAAATCCCCCCATCGTAATTACATTAAAGGAAGTTGTAATGTCTACCCCCATAGAAGCCCTTATTATTGCTAAAGAATTAGCGGTAGAGGTGAATCAGGTTCAAGCGGCTATTGATTTGTTGGATGAGGGGGCGAGTGTGCCTTTTATTTCGCGCTATCGTAAGGAAGCAACGGGTGGGTTGACTGATACTCATTTACGGGACTTGGAAGAGCGCTTGACGTATTTGCGCGAGCTTGCGGATCGTAAAAAAACGATATTAAAATCAATAGAAGAGCAGGGTAAGTTAGATGTGCAATTAGAGGCTAAGATTAAGGCTACGTTAAATAAGACCGAGTTAGAAGATTTATATTTACCCTTTAAGCCTAAACGGCGTACTAAAGGGCAAATAGCGATAGAGGCAGGCTTATTGCCTTTGGCAGATTTACTATTAAATGATCCCATGAATGAGCCTTTGCTGGCTGCAAAAGCTTATCTAAATCCCGACTTAAATATTAATACCGAAACGGATGCTTTAGATGGCGCTAAGGCGATTTTGATGGAGCGCTTTGCAGAAAATCCTGAATTGGTGCAAAATTGCCGGGAATACATGTGGGAAAATGCTTTTATTATTAGCCAGGCTGCGTCTAAAACGCCTGAGAAAACTAAGTTTAGTGATTATTATGATTTTAGAGAATTGATTAAAAAAATCCCCTCACACCGTGCCTTAGCCTTATTACGTGGTCGTAATGAAGAGATCTTAACTTTAAAAATCGCTTTAAAAGACGAAGACGATAGCTTTCATCCTTGTGTATCATTTATTGCTAAAGCCTTTAATATTACATTTAATAATCGCCCTGCAGACGCCTGGTTGCGTGAAGTTGTTTTATGGACCTGGAAGGTAAAATTATCACTGTCAACGGATTTAGCACTGATGACGCGCATGCGTGAAAATGCAGAATTGGAAGCCATCCGTGTATTTAAAGAAAATCTACGTGATTTGTTAATGGCCTCACCTGCAGGCATGCGTACAACACTGGGATTAGATCCCGGTTTTCGCACCGGCGTTAAAGCTGCAGTGGTGGATGAGACCGGTAAATTAATTCATTATGAAACTATATTTCCGCATCAACCACAGAATAAACATAAAGAATCATTGGTTAGCTTAGCTAAAATTTGTAAAACTTATCATGTGCAATTAATTAGTATCGGCAATGGCACGGCCTGTCGTGAAACTGAGAATTTGGTCAAAGAATTAATTCAAGCACTGCCCGATTTAAATTTGGCTTATATAGTCGTGAGTGAAGCAGGGGCCTCGGTTTATTCTGCTTCAGAATTAGCCAGTTTAGAATTGCCAGATGTCGATGTCTCCTATCGCGGCGCTGCATCAATAGCACGACGTTTACAAGATCCTTTAGCCGAACTAGTTAAAATAGATCCAAAATCCATAGGCGTGGGTCAATACCAACATGATTTAAACCAAGTGCGTTTAGCCAAAGGTTTAGATGCGGTGGTAGAAGATTGTGTAAATGCCATTGGAGTAGATGTTAACACGGCATCTGCGCCCTTATTACGCCGTATTTCTGGCCTTAATCAAAATACCGCAAATGCAATTTTAACTTATCGTAATGAACATGGAAAATTTGCTACACGTGATGCCTTGAAAAAAGTACCTTTATTAGGGCCTAAAACCTTTCAACAAGCCGCAGGATTTCTGCGTATTATAGGTGGAAAAAACCCACTAGATGCCTCGGCTGTTCATCCTGAATCTTATCCAATCGTTGAAAAAATATTAAAAGATCTGCAATTACCACTGAATCAAGCCATGAGTAATAAAGAAGTTTTAACTAAAATAAATATTAAAAATTATGTGGATGCGAAGGTTGGTGTGATTACCTTAAATGATATTTTACAAGAACTAGAAAAACCTGGCCGCGATCCGCGCCCAAGTTTTAAAACCGTACAATATAAAGCCGGCATTGAAAAAATCAGTGATTTAAAAGAAGGAATGATTTTAGAAGGTGTCATTACCAATGTTGCAAATTTTGGTGCTTTTGTAGACATCGGCGTGCATCAAGATGGCTTAGTGCATATTTCAGAATTAGCAGAAAAATTTGTGACCGATCCAAGAGACGTCGTGAAAACCGGACAAATCGTCACTGTTCGCGTACTCAAGTGCAGAGGTTGATCGCAAACGTATCCAACTTTCTATGCGATTACAACCCAGCTCTATTGAACCTAAGCAAATACCAGCAAAAACAGCTGCACCCTTTAAACAAGTAAAACCACCCGCAGAAAAAATGCAATCGGCTATGGCGATGAAACTTCAGGATTTATTTAAAAAATAATTACAGACAACTGACTCGCAAGACTTTAGTGAAGGTTTTTGATAAAATAGATTTTTAGTTATCATCGCTAAAGTTTGGAGGTTATTTGATATGTTACCTGAGAATGTAAAAAAAGATTTAGCGTCTAATTCAAATATTACTGCACATGATCAAAGCCAAATTCATATCGGCACTAACCAAACAGCAGTCACTATACTTAATAATACCTATAACAATTGTACGATTATAGAGGGGCAAGCCAGCAGCGCTGTAGATCCTAATTTAGAAACACAAAGTTTAACCAAACTCGCGCAATATTATAAAACCTTCTCCAAACTAAAAGGCGTACTTGAAGCTGACCGTCCTTATCCTTTGGATAGTACTTTTGTTGATTTAGCTATTATTTCCGATAAAGAGCAAAAAGAAAATGAACAGACCCTTGCTAAAAAAGAAATCTGGAATGAAGTGTCTGAAGATAGACTTGGCTTAGAGAAAGATATTTTTAGTCAAGCGCAAAAAATAATTGCGCTTAAAAATATATTTAGTGTAACGAGTTATCAACCCACAACCCGATTTAATATTGCAATCAATCAACCACGAACACTTTTGATGACAGGACGTGCGGGTGTAGGCAAGACTACTTTGTGTAATTATATTGCTTATCAGTTTGCAATGAATGCTTTGCCATTTGAAAAACATTTTAAAGGCGTTATTTGGATACCCTTGCGTCAACTCAGCAAAAATCGTTACCCTGAATGTGAACACCGCACTTACGAGCTGTGGGAAGTGTTAGCCAAAGAATCCAATAAATCATTAACTACAGATGAAGCTAAAGCCTTAGCTCAGGCTATAGAAAAAGACCCAGAATCCTTTTTATTTCTTTTAGACGGATATGACGAGCTATTACCGGAAGCGACGCAAGGTCCATTAGTCACAGTCTTTGAACAATTATCAGCCATGCCCTACTGTATTATTACCTCAAGGCCTCGTTCTACGCATAGGCTACGCTTTGATTATCATTTAGAAATCACCGGATTTTCCAATGATAATATTTTAAAATATATTCGAGGTTTTTTTAATGCCACACAGGCAAGTACGAGCCAGGTGGTTGATCCACTGATCATGTATTTACAAGCAACACCCTCTTTATGGGGCATTATGCATGTACCGTATATTGTTAACAATGGTATGTGAACTGCATTTGCGAGGTGAGCTTCTAGGAAAAAATGACAGCGAATCACCTAAAACCATGACTGACCTCTATAATAAATTGGCAGATGAACTATTTAAAAAATTTGTCATTAATAAAAAACGCAAAGCAGAAGATGTCTGCACACCTAAGATGATTCAAGCCTTATGCGGTCCTGTGCGTAAGGTGATTGAAAAATTATCCTTGAAAGGTTTATGTGAGAGAAAAATTATTTTTCAAGAACACGATTTAGATGAAGTCATTGCGCAAGTGATCGATTCACAAGTCTATAACTGCTAATGAGGAAATAATAACTGAACTCTTGCAAAATGGATTATTGCGCAAAACAATTAATAGTGGGCCTGAATATTATTTCATTCATTTAACCTTTCAAGAGTTTTTTGCTGCCTGTGAGCTTGCTAATGCAGTTTTAAACTATGAATTATTGAAAGACGCACAACGCACTAAAATACATCAGCTCTTTTCAGAACACAAATATAATCCTAATTTTCAACTGGTCTGGCTCGTTTGTATCAGGTCTTTTGGCAAAAAACTCGGTAGCACTGCAACGCTTTTTCGATTTGCTTATAAAATATTCACCTGATCTATTGGGTTTTAATGAGCGTTGTTTATTATTTCGTTGCTTAGATGAAGCAAAAGCGCCCGATTCTTTGCGTCAAAAAAATCTATTTTAAAAAAAATAGTTGCTGATTCTCATTATATATCACCCAGAAAACCATGAAAAAAATAAAAAATTCGGTGAGATGCCTAAGTTTTTCGAGCGCGCTTTGAAACAAGCACAGTTGTGTTTAAAAGATGAATGTTTTCTAAATGAAGTTATTGCTCAAATCTTGGACGTAAACTTGGGTATGAATGTAAAAGCGCATGTACTGACAGTTTTGGAAAAATGTGGGCGTCACTGAAAACCCAATTATCATTCAAAAATTGCTAACTGCGGTGTTAGGTGGAAAGTCTTCAAAAATTGAAGGGGAGATTTTAGCTCGTTTGTGGGAAACGCAAATCCCCTCTGTTGTTTATAAACAGCAGATACTCAATGCCCTGGACGATCAGTTTACATCGAGCAGGCACAATGCCACATGTCTGCTTATCCAGATACCACAAGCTATTGCAAATGATAAAGAAATGATAAGCAAGTTAATTGCTATAGCCAAAAATGAAAAAAATAATATGAACGTTTTGTCTTTATTAGAAAAAGTATTTTCGGTTGGTTGTGAAATAAGTATGCCCGATATAAAGATATTTGTTGAAAGTTTGATATTAAAAGCCTTAAGTACACCAGATGTTAGAAACAGTGAAGCCTATTCTATTTTGAAAGGGTTTTGTAAAATGGAGGCTAGCCCTGATTTGACAGTCTTTATATTAACAGCGCTAGTTGATAAATTGAACCGAAGGCATCATGCCGATATTCGTTATCGAGCCATCATAAATGATTGACGATCTATCTGAAAAGGTATTAAATTTATCTTCAAACACATACTGATGCTATCACGCGAGTGATTAAAGCTTTAGTAAATGCTCTTGATGAAGATCCAGATATGGATGTTAAATATGCTGCAGCTGCCGCAATTGGTTCTTTTGGAACTTTTGCTGCCACTGTGCAGGGTGTAATCCCAACTTTGAATTGGGCTGCATTGCAAAAACATGATTATGTGAGTCGTAATGCCAAGCAAGCTTTAGCCCTTATCAATGCTAAAAAAGTCACCCCAAAGGTAGAACAACTTCATATCAACCTGGAAGACCTGGAAGACCAGGAAGTATCCGGAAGAACTGGCACTTCAAGTAAATAACTATTCTGCTATGCCGCAGGCGCTTACGGAGTCCTGAAATTTAGGCCACAATCATGATCATAAAACGCCGAGTAAGATGTCAGTTAATGAAGCAGTTGGTGTATTGACAAGACGAGAAAGTGATAAATATAGCCTATTGTATGCTTTAGATGCATTGCTTCAGGCGCCAGCACATGCTATTGCCCGTGAGCAATTAATCATATTAGCTAAACTTCTCCCCCATATTGATATAAATTTTCATGCGGGTTTGATAGATTTATTTGATCGCTCAATGCGAAGTTGCAGCTGTGCCTGAAATCATGAGTGTGTTAGTTAATATGCAGCCAAAACTTTTAGATTGCTATAAAGACTACACGAAAAATGCGAAGCGCCTTATTTTAAATTTTCGACTTGCTGGGATTTTGTCTGGGCAAGATACAGCCATGACAGTAAATTAGATTATATGCTGTCTAATAAAACGATTATGGTATCTATTCTTGTTGATAGAATAATTAAATCATTATTTACAAAAATATATGCTAAATGTTATCAAAACCCTAGTTTTCAAGACAACAATGTTAATAAAGTAATCTTGATTCAGAAAATTCTTAGCTGATCCGAATCCTGTTATCTCAGGCTTGACCATCAATAATATAAATCCTGCAGTTTTTGCTGCCATAGAGGATGCATTGCAAGATGAAAGAAGCTTTAAAGCAGTATCGGTATTAAATTTTCTTTGTAAAGATACACCCATCAATATTCGTGACCCCTCTATTGGCTTTTGCCTAGATTGTGCAATGCATAAATTACACACTACGGTAGATGAACTGTTAGCGAATTTAGGTCAAGTTGCTAGCAGCGAAACTTTATTCGCGCTGTTCACTGAAGAGTCGGCTACGGATGGTGATAAAACATTATATTGTACTTGGCTATTGCAACGATTTTTTATGCTCTCGAATGCAGTATTTTTAGATCCTAAAGATATGGCGCTTTGTATTTGGGAAAAAGGTTACTTGAAGCGTAGTAACCGTTTGACACCTACGATGCTCAGTGACTTTATCAAAAAAATTCATGACATTTGGAAAGTCAATTTGGGGTTTTTTTCAACTTTTTCACAAGCGCAACTTGCAACATCGTCCACCAGTCGTCCTTCTTATGGGGCATATCCGCTAGCAAATGAGTCATCTTCTAGCAAAAATGAAAAAACTGCTATGACTGAAGAGCTTGTATTGGGTAGCGCGATCCCTAATGGTAATTGTTTGTTTGACTCTGTATCGCAATTGATGAATGATGGGCGAAATGCGACTGCGATGCGGCAACTTGCCGTTAATTATATGCGAAATAATCCTGTACAATTTACTCAGTACTTTGAGACTAATGGCTTACAAGCACGTATTAAAGAGATGGAGGGTACTTTAGAATTTGCTGATCATTATGAGATTATTGCCTTGGCTCTGGTCTTAAATCGGCAAATTATTGTTATTTCAAATGGCATTCCAATGCCCCCTGCAGGTCATACGGATCATCCTATTTTGTATTTACAGCATGACTCGATAGATGTGGGTAGCATTCAAGTAGGGCATTATCAACCGCTTAAACCCAAAACGCAGGCTAATAGCAGTAATCTAAAATGGTTTAATTTTGCAACGTAAACAAATCGACATAATTTTGTGTTGTTGCGCTTGCCACTTCTTCAAAAGAAATACCACGCAATTGTGCGATAAATTCTGCAGTGTGTTTAACATAAGCCGGTTGATTGGGTTTGCCGCGATAGGGCACGGGCGCTAAATAGGGCGCATCGGTTTCGATTAATAATCTATGGAGTGGGACTTTTGTTGCGACCTCTTGTACTTGCAGCGCATTTTTAAAAGTAACGATGCCAGAGATGGAAATATAAAAATCTAAATCCAGGGCTTGTTTAGCCATCTCCCAATCTTCAGTAAAACAATGCATGACACCGCCAATATCATTGGCACGCTCACTTTTCATCAAAGCTATCGTATCAGTTTGCGCCGCGCGGGTATGTATGATTAATGGTTTTTTGGATAATTTAGCGACGTTGATATGTGTGCGAAAACGTTCGCGTTGCCAGCTCATGTCTTCATCTGCGCTGCGGTAATAGTCTAATCCCGTTTCACCGATAGCAACAACTTCTTTATGTTGTGCATATTGTAATAATATATCTGCAGACGGTTCATTTTCTGTCATTTCAGTAGGATGTAAACCCACGGAGGCACTGACTTGTGCATATTCTTTAGCAATCGCTAAAATTTCTGGGAATTTTGTTAACGTCACGCAAACACATAACATATGGTCAACACCATTATCGCGTGCATTTTTAAAAATACCTGCCAAATCCTGCGGGTATTCATTGAGCATATTTAAATGGCAGTGTGAGTCGATGAGCATAGGGTATCCCTTAGGTGAATTGCGATGATCAATAGGATACATTGCTCTTCTATGCAATCTCCCTTGCAGAGTGGTTTTATAACACATAATTCATATTAAAATATCATAAAATACATAGACCTACAACCTTTGTTTGTTGACAAACCCCATTAATATTAGTAATATAACTAATATAACTAGTTATATTTTAAGAGCTTATCATGTTTACTAACACGCCAGCCACAAATGTAGCCGCGGCACAAAAAGCTTTGGTGGATGGACTGCGTGAAAAAATAAAAAATTTTAAAGAAAGCCAGAGCTACCAAACTGCGGATGTAGAAAGTAAAAAAGCGGCAGATGAAACATTAGAGAAAATTGAAGCGTTAGCAACAGCACTTGAAAATTATTTTACAGCCTTTGATGTTTGTGGGACTACATATAATCAATTTAATGAGGCATCATATTTGGGCAAAGCGGCTCTAGCAACTACTGTATTGGCAAATGTTAAAGCCCTGCGAGCAAGTTTGGTAAATTTACGTGATGCAATGTCTGAAATTAATTTACTCTAAAAATCCGAATCCCAATCCACTTGCTAAATCACTGCAAAATGAAATTGATGATGTGATTGGATCACAATTTAAAGAAGGTGCTTCTCTTTTTTCACTCATGGTCCCATTACCCATCAAAGATTTAGAAGCCATTATGAAAGCAGCTGGCGCCAAAATGCAAACTTCTTTAGCCTCATGTGGTTTAGGTACTTTGGATATCAGCAGCTTCGCATCATTTCAAAATGATTTAAAATTTTATTTTGAAATCATGTTCCGGCAAATGCTTTCACCGCAAATGCGTGCGCAACAGCCTGCAAATGATTGGGGTGTAAATAATCCTGATGAAAAATTTGTGGCCATGGGCTTAAATTATCCTGATGGACAAAAACCGAGCACAGATGATGCAAAAGAAATTTTCGCTGGCCACCTCCTTTGCAAACTATGGTCAGTGTTGAAGCGATAGCACGTAAACCTGACAGTCCACAATGGCGTAAAACTGAAGAACTTGTTACTTTGAGTGAAATTGCTTTTGCTTTGCAAGCAAAGATTAAGACACTGCCTTTAAATTCACCGGAAGGGAAAGCTATGAAACATTATATAATCAAGTCTTGAAATTAGATAATGAGCTTGTTGTGGCAAGGAAAAAAAAAAAGGTAATTATATCGAAGATTTAGATGGCATTAGAATAGCAACGGTTGTTCTGATTTTAAATCACACGGATATCACAATACAAGGTGTCACTCGGCAACATCAAGAACAACCGGGTGTTACTGTTGAGGCTGCCATCGGAAATTATAGAACTAAACTTAACGGGCCGCTGAAGGCCTTACCCGTTTCAATTGCCAGAGGAATCGCCCTTGTGCTTGCCGGTCTTATTGGTGCAGTGACCCAATATTTTTCTAAAAAAGATGTTAGCCAGACAAAAGAAAATATTTCTCCAGGGGCAGAAAAGGCGGTGAAAACTGGCGGTGGATTAATCCTGAACCAAAGTAAACTTGCGAATTATTCTAAAGCGCCTCCTGCGCGTATAGCTGATACAGTAGAGCATATTGCGAAAATGAAACCGTAATAAGTCAAGCTATACTGTTACGCTCCCAATAATAGAGTAAAGTTTACAACTTAAGTTTCTGGAGGTAGTTGACATTAGTTATCAGTCTATGTTAGTGTCTCTCTATGTATAACATTTACCTGATGAATATTCCAAAAGAGCTTATGTCTACAACTGATTATAACGAAGTTTATAAACTAGTTGAAGAACTTAATGCCAGCGTAACTGATGAAGCAAATGCTCATGCTTTACTAAAACTTGCTTTATATTATGAAGGCATGGGGAATAATGCTCAATATACCGCTAACTATTCAAGTTATACGCAGACCTATCATTTGCATTTTGGCTTAGATTTGTTTTATCACTATTTAGTTTTAACAAAACACGCGCTTGCCCCGGATTATAAAAAAGAACTGGATGTATATAAAGCAAATGTGAAAGCTGACACAAGAAGCATACTTCAGTATCAAGAGGTTCGTCAGCTCTTAGAAAGACATGCAATCGTCGCACCTTTATCTACCCCTAACAGCACGATGGCTAGACTTAAACGAAGTTTAAATGTTATGTCAATTAATGATACCGATGTTGCTCCAACTATGCGTCAAAGCACGATGGTTTGGCCTGGACTAAATTTACATTTATTAGCAAGAAGAAATAGATCAGGTTACGAGGAAATCGGCGCAACGCCTACGTCTGATAGTAAATGTACCATTAGCTAAGTCCAGCATCTTCATTTTGGTCTACACTTTATCAAATGAGTGACCTTATCGCAAAATCACAAATATCAGATTCTAAAGATTGCCCGTGTGCGGCAAAAGATCCTGTTTTAGAAAAAATACTAACCCGTGAGGCGAAAATTGGGGCGGATTTAACCATTCGTCGCGCCTTGCCTCATCAGAGTGGCGCATGATAGGCGCTTGGTGTTTTTTAGATCATTTTGGACCATTAAATTTAAAGGCGAGCGGGCTAAATATTGCGCCCCATCCGCATATGGGCTTGCAAACCTTTACTTGGACTTTGCATGGGGAAATATTGCATCGGGATAGTCTGGGTTCAAAACAAGTGATACATCCAGGACAAGTGAATTTAATGACCTCAGGCAAGGGCATTTCCCATTCGGAAGAATCTTTACCAGATAGTATTTTGCACGGCGTGCAATTATGGATAGCCTTACCGGATGGCAATTGTTTTATGGAGCCGGATTTGCGCATTATGAAAGCGTGCCTTATGTGCTACACTATCATTTATTTATACATATTTTAGCGGGAACTTTTTTATAAAGACTATTGCCTGCAAAAGTTTATTCACCTTTAGTGGGCTTAGAAGTTTATGCACAAGAAGATACCCAATCGGTATTGCCCTTAAATCCAAAATTTGATATGGATTTTACCACTGGTGGGTGATATTGAAGTCGAAGGTGAAACCTATAGATTTAACCACACTGCTTTATTTAGGTTGCGGCCGCATCTAGACTCTGCAATTAAAATTAAAAAAGGCGAACGGATACTCATCATTGGCGGCGAGCCTTTTGCAGAAGAAATTTTAATTGGTGGAATTTTGGGCGCGCACACAAGATGAAATAAGCGGCAAGCCGTCCCATCAAATGGAATAATCATTCACGCTTTGGTGAAGTCAAAGACTATCTTGGTGAGCCTTTAACAGCACTGCAACTAGTGCCTAAACACTAAAAACTTTTGTGTGTGATTTATTCTCTAAGGCCTTATTAAACATTTCAATATAGTTTTTATAATATTTATGTTGATCAGGTTGTATGCTTGTCATTTTATTTTTATCAGCGGGATCGTATAAAGGGTAACGCAGGAGAAAATTTGGATCGCTATAAGCATCAGATTCATTAATGCAAACGTCGTACCAGACGTCATTGATAATGCGTTCATTATTGTCTGTCTTGACAACAATAAAATTATGTCCATCAAAATCACTACCGGGTTTATAATACCATTGAATCTCATGGGGACATTTATTTTCAATTAATTTTAAAAGCATTAATCCTGATGCGCCAATACAATCAAAAGCATTGTATGTCAAAGAAGACAAAGCGCGTAAGATAGATTCATGTATCATGACGGGAATAGTATGTGCTTCAAAGAGTTGTTCCAGTGTTGGATCAGGACGAAAAAAGCGCCAACTGCTTAGCGGGCCTTTATTGTCAGCTTCTTGTCGGGCTTGGCAAAATGCTGAAACAAGCTGTTTTTGTTTATTTTCCTGAGTCGTCAACAGCAGTTTATCTACAGTGTGTTGAAATGGGAGTTGTCCTACGAGCATCTCATAAATGATAACGAGGGTTGCGATAATGACTGCGTTTAACACGGGTCTGACAAAAGCATGGATATTGTTTTGATCATAACACGCCTTACTCTCTTCTATCATTAAAATAACCAGTACTATCCAAAACTGAGCAAGGTAAACTCTGGGGTGAGAAAAAGCATCATACTTTTTTCTGATGATTTCATTGGCATCTTTGACTGATTTGACCTTTAGTTTCTCAACATCTAAAGGTTCAGCAAATTGCGCATTGGCAATATTGCCTTCAACCAAGGTTCTTACAGCTAAGAATACGTTTTTAATATTCTCGGGTACTTCTTTCATCTAGATAGCTTACCATGAATTACGCAGGGCTCGCAAGGCTAAGAAAATATCTTTACGTCGGACTTGTTCTAAGGGAAGGTAGATACCTTTTTCCCGTAGGCTGTGTTCAATTTCATTGAATTCTTCGCGAAAGAAGGGGTTGACTAAACGTTCTTCGTGTAGCGTTGTGATATAAGGGCCGGTGTGGGTTTTTAATTTTTCTTGTAAGTCTTTTATAAAGTGATTATGGGGTTCTACGCTTAAAGCAAAAGCCAGATTATTGTTAATATAATTATGACCTGGGTATATGCGCGTTTCATCGGGTAGGCGCTCGAATTGTTCCGAGAAGGTATCATATAATTTCTCTGGGTTTCGCCGTGATAACAATTGCCACAGCCGGCATTAAATAAAGTATCGCCGGTAAATAAATGTGGGGTATCTTCTAAATCATCACCAAATAAACACACATGCGATAAAGTATGTCCCGGCGTATCTAAGACGATAAATTTAACGGTCTCGCCAATTTGCAGCGTATGATCCGCGCGTAATAAAATATCAATACCAGGAATGGGCGCAAGATAATGGGCGACAGTTTGGCGCCGGTCGCAATTTTCATCGCTTCATTCCCGCCCGTATGATCCATATGTTCATGGGTATTGACGATATGGGTAATTGCCAACCATGTTTATTAGCAATACTCAAACAAGCATCTACGGCGATAGGGTCTATGGCTAGGGCTTGTTTAGTTTCAAGACAAGCTACCAGATAATTATAATTACGCCCGGAATTTTGGGCATCGATAATTTCTATGTGCATATGGTTATCCAAGTCGGTATAATGGAGGAATGACTACTGCTTTACAACTTATTGCCAATTATAGTGCTCAAGTGGTCAGCTGCCACCTGTTGCACATTATACTGCTTCTGAGCTAGAACAGCGTTTTGACTTGCTTAAAAGCCTGTTAAAACAGAAAAATGCGGTTCTTATTGCTCATTATTATGTGGATGCTTTATTACAACAACTGGCTCAAGAAAGCGGTGGTTTTATTGGTGATTCGCTAGAAATGGCGAAATATGGCAAAAATGCCCAAGCGGATACGTTGATAGTCGCTGGCGTTAAATTTATGGGTGAAACCGCTAAAAATCTTAAGTCCTCATAAACGGGTATTAGTCCCAAGGCTCGATGCCAATTGTTCATTAGATTTAAGCTGCCCAATAGAGGCTTTTTCACAATTTTGTGATGAACATCCTGATAGAACAGTTGTTGTCTATGCCAATACTTCAGCCGCTGTAAAAGCCCGCGCCGATTGGGTTGTGACCTCTAGCATTGCTGTACCTATTATTGAACATCTGAAAGACAATAATGAAAAAATAATCTGGGCACCGGATCGTTATTTAGGCGATTATTTACAAAGACAAACAGGCGCTGATATGTTGCTCTGGCAAGGCAGTTGTATTGTTCACGAAGCATTTAAAGCCGATACACTTAAAACATTAAAACAACAATATCCTGATGCCGCAATTTTAGTACATCCTGAATCGCCACAAGAAGTGATTGCTATGGCCGATGTGGTAGGTTCCACCACCCAATTAATTAAAGCCGCACAAACAGTCTCAAATAAAACTTGTATCGTCGCCACCGAACGCGGTATTTTCTACAAAATGCAATTAGCCGCGCCAGATAAAATCTTAATCCAAGCCCCGAGCGGCGGTAATGGTGCAACCTGCAAAAGTTGCGTGCATTGCCCTTGGATGGCGATGAATAGCCTAGATAATCTAGAACAAGTCTTAAAAACCGGCGCCAATGAGATTCAATTATCCCAAACGTTATGTGCACAAGCCATCAAGCCTTTAAATCGTATGCTAGCCTTCGCCCAGACGAATTAACACTTGCATTTGGTACTAAATTAGTACTATTATAGGCGGATGATTAAAGTCAATAAATTAACAGATTATTCTATCTTAATTCTCAATCATTTTGCTACTCAAAATGAAGATAAAGTCTTTAATGCCAGTCAGTTAGCGCAAAGCTTAGGCCTGCCTAACCCGACCGTGAGCAAGATATTGAAAATATTGCTTAAAAACCAATTGGTTATATCGCATCGGGGTGCTCAGGGTGGCTATCAATTGGCAAAACCTTTAAAATGCATCACTGTAGCAGAACTTATAGAAGCCATGGAAGGGCGATTGGCGGTGACGGAATGTAGTATTCGCGAGGGTTTGTGTAGCCACGAGCTTGGCTGTCAAATGCGTAACCCTTGGCAGAAAATTAACCGCATGGTCTTAGATTTATTGTCGCAAGTGACTTTGGCTGATATGAGGGATAACCGTGAGTAATCAAGAAGTAAAAGACTATTTAGATAAAGCCTATACCCCAGGTTTTATAACCGATATTGAATCCGAGGCTTTTCTACCGGGCTTGTCTGAAGATGTGGTCCGTGCGATTTCTGCGAAGAAAAATGAACCCGAATTTATATTAAAATTTCGTCTGCAGGCGTATCGCCATTGGCTGACATGCAAGAGCCCACTTGGGCGCATGTGCATTACCCTAAAGTTAATTTTAATGAGATTATTTATTATTCTGCGCCTAAAATGAAACCGATGGACCCAAAAGTTTATATGAAGTTGATCCGGAATTATTGAAAACCTATGAAAAATTAGGGATCCCTTTGCGTGAGCAAGAAATGTTAGCGGGCGTTGCGGTGGATGCGGTGTTTGATAGCGTTTCTGTTGCGACTACATTTAAAGAAAAACTTTAGATGAGGGCGTTATTTTTTGTTTGTTTTCAGAAGCCGTGCAAAAACATCCTGAATTGATAGAAAAGTATTTAGGAACCGTTGTTCCTATACTGATAATTTTTTTGCCGCATTAAATTCAGCTGTATTTAGCGATGGTTCATTTGTTTATATTCCTAAAGGCGTGCGTTGTCCTATGGAATTATCGACTTATTTTCGTATTAATGCAGCAAATACTGGACAATTTGAACGCACCCTAATTATTGCCGAAGAAGGCAGTTATGTCAGTTATCTGGAAGGCTGCACCGCACCGATGCGTGATGAAAATCAATTGCATGCCGCAGTGGTGGAATTGGTTGCCTTGATAATGCGCAAATCAAATATTCAACCGTACAAAATTGGTATCCAGGCGATGAACAAGGCCGCGGCGGTATTTATAATTTTGTGACTAAACGCGGGCTTGTCGCGGCGTGAACTCTAAAATTTCCTGGACACAAGTTGAAACCGGTTCCGCTATTACCTGGAAATATCCCAGCGTGATTTTACAAGGAGATAATTCCGTTGGTGAATTTTATTCCGTGGCATTGACCAATCATTATCAACAAGCCGATACTGGCACTAAAATGATTCATATCGGTAAAAATACCCGCAGTACTATTATTTCTAAAGGTATTTCCGCTGGTCTTGGTCAAAATAGTTATCGAGGACTGGTACGAATTCTGCCGACTGCTACAATGCGCGCAATTATACCCAATGTGATTCCTTATTATTAGGTGCGACATTGTGGTGCACATACTTTTCCTTATATTGAAGTTAAAAATCCTACCGCACAGGTAGAGCATGAAGCCTCAACTTCTAAAATCAGTGAAGATCAATTATTTTATTGCCACCAGCGCGGATTAACGCAAGAAGATGCGATTTCCATGATTGTGAATGGTTTTTGCAAACAAGTATTTAAAGAATTGCCGATGGAATTCGCCGTAGAAGCACAAAAATTACTAGAAGTCAGTTTAGAAGGGAGCAGTGGGTTAATAATGAGGTTATTAAAATGTTACAAATAAAAATCTACATGTCTAAGATGAAAAGCAAAATAAAGACGATTCTGCGAGGGATTAATTTACACGATTAATCCTGGTGAAGTGCATGCCATCATGGGGCCGAATGGTTCTGGCAAAAGTACCTTAGCTAATGTACTTGCCGGTCGAGCAGGTTACGAAGTCACCGCAGGGCAGTATTTATTATAAAGGCCAAGATTTGCTGGATCTGTAGCCCGAAGAACGCGCACGCAGCGGTATTATTTTTAGCCTTTCAATACCCCGTAGAAATTCCTGGGGTAAACAATATGTATCTTCTTAAGAGCGGCCTTGAATGCCTACGCAAACATCGCGAAGAATTACCGCCATTGGATGCCATGGATTTTCTAACGCTAGTTAAAATCAAAATGAAACAAATGCAAATGGATGAAGAATTTTTATATCGTGCGGTGAATGAAGGTTTTTCTGGCGGTGAAAAAAAACGTAATGAAATTTTACAAATGTTGATGCTAGAACCACGTTTATCCATTATTAGATGAAACCGATTCGGGCTTGATATCGATGCATTGCAAATTGTGGCCCAAGGCGTGAATACTTTGCGTACCAGTGAGTCGATCATTTTTAGTCATCACTCACTATCAACGTTTACTCGATTATATAGTCCCTGATTATGTGCATGTGTTAGCCGATGGGAAAATCATTAAATCAGGTGATAAACAATTGGCCTTGGAATTAGAAGAAACGGGATATACGGGAGTTGGTGATGAGCTATTAAACGAAACCAGTTTAATATCACATTACCGCTTGCAACACCAAATGTTATTAACAACAGGTGAGCCCGATTGGTTAAAAGCCTATCGCAGCGATGCTTTTGCTGAATTTGTTGAACAAGGCATACCCAGCACGATGCGTGAAACCTGGAAATATACGCCACTGCGTATGTGGTCAAAAAATAATTTTTATAATACACCTAAAATAGAAACAATTACGCAATTGCAAGAGCTGCAATTATTTTCCATGTTAGATGATCGTTGCCAAGATATTATCGTAGTCGATGGTATCCACCAGCCACAACTATCGACGCCTTCACCCATTAAGATTTTTGATTATGCACAGGCCATAAAATCGCATGCGCAAATGATCGAAAATTATTTAGGCCAAGCCGTAAAACATGCTGAACACCCATTTGCCAGCTTATGCGATGCGCTTGCGCAAAAAGGTGTAGTATTCATAGTGCCTGATAATACTATCATCGATAACCCGATTCATATTTTATATGTGGCTTCAAAAAACAGCCAAGATTGTGTGAATCATATTAGAAATTTATTTATTATTGGCAAAAATTCAAAAGTTGAAATTATTGAACATTATGTCAATTTAGCTGACACTTCTTATTTTAATAATATTTTAACTGAAGTTATATTAGAGCAAAATGCCAAATTTGTCACATTACAAATTAGAACAAGAAGGTAATAAGTCTTATCATATCGGCTCGATGCATGTGAAACAAATGCAAGGTTCAACGTTTAATTCTGATGCAGTGACACTTTCTGGCAATTTTGCTCGTCATGATATTTATACTTATTTAAGCGGCCAAAATGCCAGCTGCCAGCTTAATGGCTTGTACTTTACGCGTAACACACAACATGTCGATTACCATACGTTTATTAGTCATGAGGCAGCGCATTGTAATAGCGCATCTTTATATAAGGGCATATTAGCCGATCGTTCTGTATCTGTATTTAACGGTAAATAATCGTTAATAAAGGTGCACAAAAAACCCAGGCTAAACAAGGCAATCATAATTTATTATTATCGAATCAGTGTGAAGCCAATAGCAAACCTGAATTAGAAATCTATACCGATGATATTAAATGTAATCACGGTGCAACGACCGGTCAATTGGATGAAGAAACTCTTTCTTTTTGCGATCGCGTGGCATTCGCCAAAGCGAAGCGACGGCGATATTGTTGCAAGGATTCGTGACAAATTTTACAAATGACTATTTGATCATATGCCTCAAAAACCGTGTTTAATAATTGCCATGTAATATGAAGAAGAGACAACTTATGATTTATTGGCAAGGATTTTCCTGTTTTGGCAGAAACGAGTCTACGGTAAGCCCTTGGTTTATCTTGACAGTGCGGCCCCGCTCAAAAACCTGCGACAAGTCGTTGAGGCAATCGCTTATTTTTATTTGCAGATTATGCCAATATCCATCGAGGTATTTATGACTAAGCGAACGTGCCATCAGCTTTATGAAGACAGCGAGAGCTATAAAGAATTTATTCATGCTAGCATTGCAAAGAAATTATTTTTGTACGCGGAACGACCGAAGGAATCAATTTGGTTGCTCAAATCTTTGGTCGCAATTATTTATAAGGGCGATGAAGTGATTTTTCAGTACGATGGAACATCATTCTAATATCGTGCCGTGGCAATGCGCAAAGAACAATTAGGAATCGTACCGAAAATTATTCCTATTATCCATGATGGGGCACTTGATTTAGAGGCCTATAAAAAATATTTTCGTTGCGAATTTAAATTGGTTACTGTCACCCATGTGTCTAATACATTCGGCACGATTAATCCAGTTAAGGAAATAACCGCACTTGCTCATGCCGAAATGTGCCCGTTTTATGGACGGCGCTCAAGCGATACCGCATGTACCTATTGATCTCCAAGATTTCGATTGTGACTTTTATATGTTTTCTGGTCATAAATTTTATGGACCCAACCGGAATTGGTGTTGCTGTATGGAAAACAAGCTCTTGTTGATACAACTGCCACCTTATCAAGGCGGTGGTGCGATGATAGCACAAAGAAGTCAGTTTTGAAGAATTACTAACGTACACACACTTGCCATATAAGTTTGAAGCGGGTACGCCCCATATTGCAGGTGCGATTGGTTTACATGCGGCTTTAGATTATGTTTCGCAATTTCAATGGGCAGGAGGATATTATGGCACATGAGAAAAAATTATTAGTTTATGCACAAGAAAAAATGCAAGGGACCATATCTGGTCTACGGATGATAGGTACTGCGGAAAATAAAGGAAGTATTATTTCATTTGTCATGGATAAAGTACACCCGCATGATTTGGCGACTATTTTAGATAGACAAGGCGTTGCCATTCGTGCCGGACATCATTGCACCATGCCCTTAATGAAACGTTTTAATGTGCCCGCCACTGCGCGCGTGTCTATGGCTTTCTATAATACTTTAGATGAAATTGATCAGTGTATTGTACGCCTTATATCAAGCGAAGGCTATTTTCTCATGATGCATGAATTACGTGAGCTTTATCAAGATGTGATTATCGAACACGGATCTAACCCGCGGCATTTTTGCACCTTAAATACACCCACCTGTATAGGTCATGGTTACAATCCTTTATGTGGCGATCAAATTACTTTAGAGTTAAAAATAAATCAAAATACCTTGAGCGATATGGGATTTCAAGGTCAAGGCTGTGCCATTTCTATCGCTTCTGCATCGCTGATGTGTGAAAGCTTAATGGGGAAAACTATCGATGAGGCCAATCAGGCTTTTGAATTATTTCATAAGCTATTAACGACGGATGTAGTTGTTGATGAAAAATTAGGTAAGCTTGCCGTGTTATCAGGTGTGCGGGAATTTCCTGCACGTGTGAAATGTGCAACCTTGGCTTGGCATACTTTGCAAAATGCCTTAGCTCAAAATAAAGAGTCTGTGAGTACGGAATAAATTATGATTCAATTGCGCGCTAATTTAATTACTTTATCACGTGATGTGGATGCACGCTTAATTCCATCGGCTACGCCTGTGACTTTGCGTGCAGGTGAAGCAGTGATGTTAACGCAAGCCTTAGGTGGTAGTTATACTGTAGAAATTCACGGTAACTTAGTACGTATTGAAAATAAAGATGCCGATGCCTTAGGTTTTGAATCAGAAGAAGTACCTGTAAATCCCTTTATCAGTGCAACAGGCATCGTGGATATTGAGCAAGTGTGGGCCGTGTTAGCTACTTGTTATGATCCTGAAATTCCAGTGAATATTACCGAGTTAGGTTTAGTTTATCGCTGCGAAGTGACTCAGCCTACTGTGGGAGAAAATCATATCATTATTGAAATGACACTGACCGCGCCTGGCTGTTCTATGGGTCCTGTCATGATGAGTGAAATTGATCAAAAATTAAAAAAGATTCCAGGTGTGAGTTCAACAGATATTCAATTAGTGTTTGATCCACCGTGGAATCAAGCCTTAATGTCTGAAGCGGCGAAACTACAATTGGGGATGCTATAATGACTTGGCATAATGTGATAGCACAAAGTGAATTAACATCGGGCCATCGTGCTTTTTATGATTTAAATGACGGTACACGCGTTGCGGTTTTTAATTTAGACGGTGATTATGCAGCCATAGAATCCATGTGCACACATGCGATGTTTGAATTAGATGATGCTCCGGTTGAAGGTGATAAAATCATTTGCCCATTGCACGGCGCACAATTTTGTTTACGTACCGGTAAGGTATGCAGCGCACCTGCCTATGAAGATTTAAAAACCTTCCCCGTACGTGTGCATGAAGGATTTGTACAGATTCAGGAAGAATAGCGATGAAACACGTTGATTTATCAAATTGTAAATTACTCAGCACCTATAGCATAGCCATACGCTGGGTAGATATGGATGCGTATAATCACGTCAATAATGCACGTTATTTTGATTACATGGCCGAAGCACGGGCCAGTTATTTTTCAAAAATTCTAGAAGACAGAAACACCCAATATGTCCTAGTGCACGTTTCTTGCGATTTCAAAAAACCTTTAGTCTATCCAAAAAACATTATCGTCAAACAATATTTTGCGGAACGCTCCCGCACCACATTTACTTTTTATTATACCTTTCATGACGAACAAGATGATGCATCATTGTATGCCATAGGCAAGGGCATACTCGTTTCTATCGATGCCAAAACGTTAAGACCCGTCCCTATCCCAGAGCTCATAATAGCCTTATTCGCTTAAGCTAAAATTTAAGACTTTGCTTTGCTGATTCTACGCTTTGACTACTAGCGTTTGAAGAGGATCTTGATCGTGAATAAGATAGCCATTCCATTGGTACTTCATTTCTATTGCGAAATCGTTCTATAGCTGCGTGTAATTGTGCGTTTGCTATCATAATTGTAATGTGAGTAGAATTAAAAGGTGCTAGCAATAAACTATAACTAAAGCGTAGCAACTGTCTTGCTTGTTCTAAAGTGGGATTAGCGGGTTGCTGAGGATTGTTAACAAACATAAAGCCTCCATTTTAAATTTTAGTGAATTATATCACTAAAAGTATTTATTACAAAGCTTGCCGAGCAAATGACAAAATACTCTGGCTAGGCTATAATAAGTTAGTAAGTTTATAAATTATAATAATAAAATGAAAATATTAATAAAATCAATTAGTTTGCTATTGGCGCTGACCTTAATGGGTTGTTCCTCTCTGTATATTAGCCAGGCGCAAATGAGCACTGTGGCCAGTACTGAGGATAGTCCGCTATTAGGTGCAAGCACAGCAGACATGGCAGAAGGTTCGCCAACCTATTCTATGACCGGCAGTGGCGGGCTATAAAGCGCTAGGTTATGTTCAAACTCTTCCTGATAAAAGAGCTCAAACGATTTGCTTTGGGCGCTTTAGTCTCTTTGTGGAGCGTGTCATCCCAGGAGTTAGATAATCTGTTAGCCTTGGGTTTAGGTTGTTCAACCATCTGAGCTGCTTGGCAGCACAGCATGCACATATTGTAAAAAGACATTGAGCAGTCATTAGATATATTAGGCAAAGTGCGAAAATTGTTATTGTCCACATGAGGGTATAATTGTTTTTTTCTTTGACTGATTGCTGCTAAGTCTTGTTCTAAGACCTTAGTATCAGTGCTGGTTTCACATAAATTTGCCTTGCTGATGCACAGTTCACTTTGTGCAAGTAATGTTTTTTTTAAGGCCTCATTAACCTCAGCCAACGTGATCGGCACGTGCGTGGCAGGGGTATAACCTTCAGAACCATCCGCTAATTCTGCGACGTTTTCTGATGATCCATGTTCTAGTTCAGCCTTAGCTGCTAAGAAACATTCTTCAGCATCAAGGTATGAGGTAAATTTTTCTTTGGGGTTTTCTTTAAGATGCCTTGTAATTTTTTCATAGTCATTTGGCTTAAAATAAGTAAGGCCCAGTTGATATTTTTCTTGCGCGTTACAGTGTTTTAAAATATCGGACAGGTGGGACATAAAATAATTACTCCTAATTTATGTTGATAACAAATTAATAATATCTTAATGGTTAAGATATTATTATGTATCGGCCGAGATTTAAAAACTTAAATCTTTAATTAGGTGTGCCTAAATGTACTTGACCTCTGGCTTTAGCCAGTTCCATTTGTTTGGCACGCTCACTACAGCGCGCGCGTTTGTCTGCGCTTAAGGTGTCAAAACAATGTGGGCAGGAAATATTTTTTTCATATTTAGATGATTCCTTGTCGGTATCATTAATAGGCTGACGGCAGGCATGACACAAATCGTAATGCCCTTTTTGTAACTGATGATCAACGCTAACGCGGTTATCAAAAACAAAACATTCGCCATCCCAAAGACTGTTATCTTCAGGAACTTTTTCTAGGTATTTTAAAATCCCGCCTTCAAGTTGATAGACGTTTTCAAAACCGTGGGCCAGCATATAGCTGGAGGCTTTTTCGCAACGTATGCCGCCGGTGCAAAACATAGCGACTTTTTTATGTTTTTTGGGGTCTAGGTTTTTTTGCACATAGTCGGGGAATTCACGAAAATTTGTGGTGTTAGGATTAAGGGCATTTTTAAAGGTGCCAATATCTACCTCATAATTATTGCGTGTATCGAGTAAAGTAATATCGGGATCGCTTAATAGGGCATTCCATTCCTCCGGTTTAACATAAGTCCCCGTTTTTTGATGGGGATTAGCTTCCTGTTTGCCGATAGTGACAATTTCTTTTTTAAGTTTAACCTTCATGCGATGAAAGGGCATCGCTTCGTCGTAAGAGAGCTTGTATTCGATTTTACCAAAATTCATGGGTTGTTCTAAAAAGGCAATCAGGGCGTTTATAGCCTCATCGCTGCCGGCTACCGTGCCATTGATTCCTTCTTGCGCGAGCAAAACTGTGCCCTTAATGCCTTGGGCTTTGCAAAAGTCCTCAATAGGCTTTTTATGGCGGATAAAGTTGGGCCTATCGGTAAATTTATAAAGTGCCATAATAACAACAGCTTGCATGATATTTCCTCGCATTAAAGACGTATAGCCTCTATTCTAAACTATACTAGGTTTAACGTAAATAATGGATTACACATGTTTTTTAAGACTAAACAACAACAAGGACGCCTCCATATTGCCTTAACTGGGTCTTGGACAATCAAAGAGCTGGCTGAGATAAAAAAGGCCTTAGACGAAGTGCGTGTGACTACTTATAGCGGCGTAACGCTGGATGCGCAAGCATTAACGGTATTAGATACCGCTGGGGCATGGGTTCTAAAAGAATTTATCGAGAAATTAGCGTCCTTAAAAATTGCTGCAGAATTATTAAACCTGCCAGCCAAGCAGCAAGTGATTTATAATTTAATAGCCAATGTGAAGTTAGAAGAAGAGCCTGAAAAACCCGCAGGTTCAATGATCATCAATGTAGTGACGCGTTTAGGCGAAGGTGCTGTTAATGCGTTTAATCAAACTTTATTACTGCTGTCATTTATCGGACAAATTGTCGTAACCCTTGTGCAAGTTTTGTTAAAACCTAAACATATTCGTCTTACGTCTATTATTCGTCATATTGATGAAACTGGGATTAATGCGATTCCCATCGTTGCTTTAATTGCATTTTTAACCAGTGTGGTATTAGCCTATCAAGGTGCTACTCAGTTAAAACAATTTGGCGCGGAAATTTTCACCATTAACTTGGTAGCCATTTCAATACTACGTGAGATGGGTGTATTATTGACGGCCATTCTGGTGGCAGGCCGCTCGGGTAGTGCATTTGCCGCAGAAATTGGGGTGATGCAAGTCAATAATACACCCATCTCACGTAGTATTGAAATGGCTACCAAGATTAAATGGTGAAAATTTCCGCGCCAAATTGTTTTAACTGAGTAGCACCTTGATAGGCTAATACCACACTGGTTAAAAATGCAATTAAAGCAACTGGGAATCGCGTAATTCCAGTTTTCATCAATATAACAGACGTAAGACGAATATGTTTAGGTTACTGTAACAAAACTTGCACAAGGGTTACGAACAAGTTGTTCCGAATTAAATGACAGTAATAAAGTTTGATTAAACGCATTTGACACACACCTTCGGCCTAAACGCGTCACTACATTGATAATACATAAAAGTATGGGCTCTTCAGGCTCTTTGCTTCTAACTTACAAGCGGTAATTAAATTATAAATCACTTGCTGCTTGGCTGGCAGGTTTAATAATTCTGCACATTTAAGGACGCTAATTATTCAACTAAATTCTTTTAAGAACTTAGAGATCGAGAATAAATAGATGAGACAGGGAACAAGACAGGCGATCCCCAAGTCCTGTCCACCCGCGAGAGCGGACAGACGCGCTTCATCCCTTCGCCTCCCGTAAGTCCTTTGTTTGTTCGAGGCTCTGCGAGCTAAGCCATCGCAGAATGACGACTTCTCTTAGAGGTTGACTATACAGGTTAAAGCAGAAGAAAACAAACGGGTTCCCTGCAGAGACGGGGGAAGGGGGGTACCCCTCCCGGGCGCCAGAGCACCGCGCCCAGTAAACGGATACTGGCAGGAGTCGGACACACTGCAAGACGAGGCATCCCACCTTTCGAGTGAAAATCCAGGTCAGGCCTCAGGCGTTCCGACCCGGGCCGTCTCGACCGGATTGGTCAGGGGCAGCGTGGCCTTGCCGTCAACCTTTTCGGTTCCCGGCTTGCGGATGTCGATTCCGCCCTTGAAAAACGCTCCGTCTCGATCGAGATACGCTGCGCGATCACGTCGCCGGTAAGAGAGCCGTCGGCGCGAATGTCCACCCGGTCGGTCGCATGGATGTTGCCCTTTACCTTGCCAAGCACCACCACTTCCCTGGCCGGGATGTTGGCATGGACCTTGCCGTTCCGCCCCATCGTCACCCGGTTGCCGTCGAGCGTGATCGAACCCTCGACCTTGCCATCGATATACAAGGACTCGGATCCGTCAGCTCGCCCTTGATGATCAGGCTTTTGCCGATCGTCGCCTGTTCGTTCGGCGGCGTCGTGGCGCTGCTGGCCGTCACGCTGGTCCGATTGGCGGCCGGGTGGGTTCGAAGACCGGAGTCGACGGTACCGCGGGGCGGGTTGGTTCATTGCTTGGTGTTGGCGTGGCCCCTGCGGGCTGATTCGGTTTCCACATGGAGTTGCTTTGGTCCTTTCCTGCTCATGGCTGATGCTGCATTGAAATCTCTATAAAATAGAACGCTCGGAATTTCCCCGTAGCTGCTCTCGTAATATGCCGGTATGCGAAACCTGTCCTACTCTAAATATATGACCGCAGACCGCACTAGGAATCAAGCCCCACCATGGACATTTCATTCTAAATCTTAAAGACCTCACTCCCATTCTGGAGCCAGCATCCAGTCTTTTCCAATCATGATCCTTCGCCAGGACTCACACTTGATACGTGCTCTACTCTGATTGAGGGAAGCTCTTACACGGCGGCGTTTCGTTTCTACCGTGTTTGGCGAGTCAGGCTCGCCTTGGCTGAGATCCCGTTCCCTCAGCAATCTATGCATTAACCGACCGCGAACTTCTCCGCCGCATCGAACGCTCTCCCGGCCAGCGCGCCGGCTACAAACAGCTCGTCCGCGAACTCTCGCTGCCCGGAGGCCGCGAACGCCGCCTGCTCGTCGAGCACCTCGCCCGCCTCACCGCCGCCGGCGACTGATCAAGCTCGACCGCGACCACTGGACGCTGCCCAGCGCCGTCGCCACCCGCGACAACCTCGCCGCCGGCCGCCTCGACCTTCACCGCGACGGCTACGGCTTCGTCCGCCCCGACGCCGAAGCAGGCCGCGCGCGGTCGGCGAAGACATCTTCATCCCGCCCAACGAGATCAACTCCGCCATGCAAGGCGACCAGGTGCTCGTCGAGCTCATGCCGCCCCGAGCCGACGGCCGCAAGCTCGGCCGTATCGTCCGCGTCCTCACCCGCAAAAACCCGACCGTCGTCGGCATCTTCCATTACTCACGAAAAATCAGCGCTTCCCCGAAAACACCGTCACCCCCTTCGACGACCGAATGACCCAGCCGATCCTCATCCCCGACGGAATGGAGATCCCCGCCAACCCGCCAAGAATCGAATCCAAATCGCGTCCTC
The DNA here is from genome assembly GCA_963798975.1 of uncultured Gammaproteobacteria bacterium. Lineage (GTDB taxonomy): Bacteria > Pseudomonadota > Gammaproteobacteria > JABCZS01 > JABCZS01 > JABCZS01. Next base: position 9,311 of record CAWCVU010000004.1, on the reverse strand, counting down.
GGCGAGCAAGCCGCAGCATCCGAAACCATCGACCTCAGCAATCTCGAAGGCATCGTCGTCGACGTCGAGATCACCGACTTCCCTACCGCCAATCGTCCCGCACGCGGCCGCGTCATCGAGGTCCTCGGCGATCCCGAGCCTTCGGAGTCGACGTCGAGATGATGATCCGCAAACATCATCTCCCTCACGTCTTCCCCGAATCAGTCCTCGCCGAAGCCCGCGAAGTCGCCCATCTCGATCCCGAAACCGTCGCCCAACGCCGCGACTTCCGCGATCTTCCCATCGTCACCATCGACGGCGAAACCGCCAAGGACTTCGACGACGCTGTCCTTGTCACCGAGCTGCGACGACACGTATCGAGTTACAAGTACATATAGCCGACGTCGCCGAATACGTCCTCACCGGAACCGACCTCGATCTCGAAGCTCGCCTCCGCGGCAACTCCGTCTACTTCCCCGACCGCGCCGTTCCCATGCTGCCGCAGAGCTCTCGACCAACATCTGCAGCCTGCGACCAACGAAGACCGCCTCGTTCTCAGCTGCCTCATGCACATCGACGCCAACGGCGAAGTCCTCGACTACGAAATCTGCGAAGGAGTCATCCGCTCCGCCCGCCGCATGACCTACACCCAGGTCGCCGCCATCATCGATCCAGGCCGCGACGATCACGAGGCAATGCGCGCCCACTTCGCCGATCTCGTTCCCGCTTCGAGCGCATGAAGACGCTCGCGCTCCTGCTGAACAAGAAACGCCAGCGCCGCGGCTCGATCGACTTCGACCTGCCCGAGCCGGTCATCGAGTTCGACTCCGCCGGAGCCATGCACAATATCGTCCGCTCCACCCGCAGCTGGGCCAACCGCCTCATCGAGGAGTTCATGCTCGCCGCCAACGAATGCGTCGCCTCATGGATCGAGCAGCACGGCGTTCCCTCGATCTACCGCATCCACGAGATGCCCGAGGCCAAACGCGTCATCGAGTTCGAAGAGACCGCCGCTGCCTTCGGCTACTCACTGGGAATCGGCGCGCTCCCGTCAAGCGCATCCAGATGAAATCCGACCGCCGCGAACAACAGCGTCGCGGAGCAAGAGATCAGCGCGGCCACAAGCCGCAGCATCACGAGATCGCGCAGGAGATTCCAGTCACGCCGCAGATGTACCAGCGCCTCACCGCAAAGATCGCCGGCAAGCCCGAAGAGCGCATCCTCGCCTACCTGATGCTGCGCTCGCTCAAGCAGGCCCGCTACAGCGAGAAGAACGAGGGCCACTTCGCCCTCGCCGCGCCCAGCTACACCCACTTCACCTCGCCCATCCGCCGCTACCCCGATCTGATCATTCACCGCATCGTCAAAGCGTTGCTCGCGCGAAGGCGCAACCCGCATGGCCGTCTCGAACCGCATCGTCTCGACAAATTTCATCCAAGACGAAGCGCAGCGCCGCGGTCTTCGCTCTTCCGCTACGACACTCCGCAATCCCCATCCCGGAATCCGAACTAGCCGCCATCGCCCAGGAAACCAGCCAGACCGAGCGCCGCGCCGCCGAGGCCGAGCGCGAGCTCATCGAATGGAAGAAGATCAAGTTCATGCGCGACCGGGTCGGCGAAGACTTCGACGCCATGGTTCTCAACGCCACCAAGTACGGGCTCTTCGTCGAGCTCGACAACCTCTTCGTCGAAGGTCTGGTGCCGATCGACTCGCTCCGCGACGACCATTACACTTACCGCGAAAACACCCGCGAGATCATCGGCAGCCGCCACCATCGCAAATACTTCATGGGTCAACGGGTCAGAGTGGTTCTCGACCGGATCGATTCGATACAGAAGCGGTTACAATTCTCGCTGATCGAGGAAGATTCGACCCGGAGCGTCCGAGAGCAAAGCCCAAGAGACAAGAAGCAAAGAGACAAGAAGATCGTCGCCCGCCGGCAAGGCGCGGCAAGGCAAGCTCGGGCCCTGCTCAAAGAGTCTCAAGCCTCACAAATCTTCGAAGCATAAGAAGAGGCATAAAAGGAAGGGCAAGTCCTAGCCACTCCAAGAGCGCCCGTCATGTTCTCGTCATTACTCGGCGGCAACACAAATCCGTTCTCTTTCGTGCCGGACTGCTGATCGCAGCCATCGCGGTCGTTGACTGGCTGCTGGTCAATGAAATGCCTCTCGGCTTTCTGTACATTCTGCCCATGCTCATGGTGGGCCGGGTCCTGCGCCCCTGGCTGATCGCCGTGCGTTGCCCTGCTCTGCACGGTCCTGGCCGAGCTCTTCGATCCGTTTACCTGGCACTCGCCGCCGGAATCTCCTCGCGACATTCTCTACTTCTCGTCGTTCTTCTGTGTCGGATTGTTTGTTTATGAGGTGAGCAAGAACCGTCAGATCGTCCTCGGCCATCTGCACGAGATCGAACGGCAAAGCGAGGCGCGACGAGAGGCCGAGGAGCAGCTCAAGGTGCTGATCGAAAGCAGTCCCGCCGCCATCATCACCACCGACACCGCCGGATCCGTTCTGCAGGCAAACGAGGCCGCCCATCGCCTCTTGGCCCTTCGCCCGAATACTCTGCCGGGCGCGCCATCGATCCATACTTCCCCGCCCTGGCAACTCTGCTGCATCGCGACTCCGACCATCAGCTCTTTCGCGCCGTTATGCAGTCGCGCGCGCAGCGCGAAGACGGCGAAGTCTTCCTCGCCGAGATTTGTTTTTCCACCTATCGCACCAACTCCGGCTCGCGCCTGGCAGCCATGATTCTCGATTCGTCAGAGGATCTGCGCAGCCGCGAAGAGGCCAGCCTGCATCAGATGCTGGCCGGCTCGCGGATCGCGGTGGGGCGGTCTCGCATGAAATCCGCAATGTGTGCGGCGCCATCGCGGTCGTGCATCAGAACCTCGCGCGCACTGAATCGCTCAGCCACAGCAAAGACTTTGAGGCCCTGGGAAGTCTGGTGCTGGCGCTCGAGCGCATTGCGTCGGTCGATCTCCGCCAGTCTGCCGAACAGGCGACCGAGGTCGATCTCAACAGCGTGCTGGACGACTTGAGGATCGTGATCGCCCCCGCGCTGCGCGAAGAAAATTCAAGGGCGAACTGGACGATGGAAGAAGACCTGCCGCTCGTCTGGGCCGATCGGACAACGCTAATGCAGGTCTTTCTCAATCTCACCACCAACAGCCGGCGCGCCTTGTCCCGGATGCCCGATCGAGATTTATCGATCATCGCCCGGCGAGACGCTCGCGGCGTTGCGGTCGACTTCATCGATAACGGAGGCGGCGTGAAACATCCGGAACTCCTCTTTCACCCGTTTCAGGACGGCGCCCACGCCAACGGCCTTGGCTTCTATCTTTCGCGAGCCTTTATGCGCTCTTTCGGCGGCGAGCTGCGCTACAAGCCGGTCCCCGGAGGCGCCTGCTTTACGGTCGAATTATCGCCGGTGAACAGCTTCGAAGGAACGCCGGAATGAAAACAGCTTGGAATCTGTCATAAAGAGTTGCCGCCGGCGACAGAATCCCCGATTTTCAATTACTGCTAACGCAAAAGCAGCGTCGCAGTAAGGTGTCCAAAAGTTGATATAGGCTTTTTCCTTGGGGGAAAACCAGCGGGAACCCGTGGGTTCCACGTTACACGTATCTGCTTTGCTCTAAACTAGTGACGGTTCAGCGGAGGGATGTGTAGACGGTAAAACAGGCGGTCTTGAAAACCGCTTTACCCTAACCGGTAACCGGAGTCGAATCCCTCTCCCTCCGCCAAATAACTCATTTATAATCAACCATATACAGGCTCAATCGTCCTACCAACCGCTCGACTACCCCACTTTCTCTCCGTGTAGCGGCTCCCGTTTACTAGCCCTTGACAGAGCGTAGAGAAGCAAGACGTGTGGAGCAAACAAGCGAACTGCGACCAGGTTAGGAGAAGTACTTGATGCGCGGGTGGGGAAAGTGGCGACGCGGGCCGGCTTTGGCGCGCGATGGCGATCAGCACATTGACGGCGTTCATCTCGGCCTGCACGTCGTTCTGTGTCGTCATCACGATCATGGGCGCGCGCAATCGAAATGAGCGGCTTCCGCGCAGCTTCTGAAAAGAATGGGTCGGCGATGCTGGGAATCACGAAGCCGATGGTTCTCGCGCGGCCCCCTTTTTTCAGAACGATGGCCGCTTGATTCGGCATATAGCCCAATGTTTCTATAACGCGGCGTAAGTGCGCCAGCGTCTTCGGATCGACCTGCTGCCGAAGGGCTGGGCGTGGTGCCGCGCACGGCAGCGTCCACCAAGTTCTACGGCAGCGTCCACCAAGTTCTACTCTGTGGACCGCGCGCGGAAGCGATACGGGCGCGACTATGTAACAGCAAAATAAGGAGACTTCCAGCGGATGGAAGTCTTAAAGAAAGTGCTATCAATGCCCTGATCCTATACACTGGCGCACATCAGCTCCGGTCGAGATGCCACCGTCGACTAGCAGCGTCTGTCCGGTGATGTACTCACTTGCGTCCGAAGCCAGAAAGACGATGGCTCCATTGAGATCATTCGGCTGTCCAGGACACTTCAACGGTATGCGGTCCTTCGTACTCAACCCACTTCTCATTGTCGTAAAGCACCGCGTTCTGCTTGGTCTTGAACCATCCCGGGGCCAGACAGTTCACGGTTACGCCACGCGATACCCACTCGTCCGCCAGACTCATCGTCAACTGCTTGATGCCGCCACGGCTTGCGCAGTAGGGCGCAATACCCGCATACCCAAACACACTGGTTACCGAGCCGATGTTGATGATCCGGCCATAACCGCGCTCCACCATGCCCTTCGCGAATGCCTGGGCAACAAAGAGGCCCGGTTGGTCTCGATCACCAGATTCCAATCATCCCACGTCATGTCAAGCGCAGGCTTTCTCACATTGCATCCGGCGTTGTTGACCAGAATGTCGATCTTGCCAAAGTGGCTCGCCGCAGCCGGCGCTACCGCGCTGATGCTCTCAGCGTCTCGCACATCAAGTTCCAGTGGAAGGACCTGCCTGCCCAACGCCTCGATCTCCTCTTGAAACGGCTTCAGGTCGTTCAAGCGCCTGCTGGTGATGACCAGATCGGCTCCAGCCTTTGCCAGAGCACGCCCCAGATACTGGCCCAAACCGCGGCTTGCACCGGTCACCACCGCTACTTTGCCAGTCAGGTCAAACTGTCTTTCAGTCATTGGCTCCCTTTCGCGGGTTAGAGATCACTTTCATCAATCCAGGTTCGCGGTCGTAAAGGCGATTGAACCACACCGGGCCCTCATTTAATGGCGCCAAGGCGGAGATCAGCGGATCGACATTGATCTTCCCGCTCTGCATCAACTCAATGCACTCACGGTACTCACCGGCCGACCGGCAGGAGCCAAGCAGGCGAAGTTGGCGGGTCACCACGATCTGCCGTCATATCGACCTTCGGCGCGAGATTGCCGATGAGCGTAACAGTACCGCCGCGGCGCACTGCTTCAATCGCCATCAGGACTGTCTTCTCCGCGCCGACAACTTCAACCGCGATATCGGGGCCTTGTCCTTCCGTAAGGGACTTCAACTTCGCGATCAAGTCCGGATCGGTGCCCAGGAACGTCGCATCCGCGCCCAATTGTCGCGCCGCCAATTCCAGCCTGCTCTGCTCAAGATCGACTGCATAAACCTTGCTGCAGCCGAAAACCCGGAAGGCCTGAATCGCCAGCAGGCCGATCATGCCCGCGCCAATGACCACGGCCGAGCTGCCAGGGTGGATCTCGGTGATCCTGGCTGCTCATGCACCGCGATCGAGACCGCCTCGATCAGCGCTGCCTTTGCATAGGCAAACGAGTCGGGCAGAGAGTAGACGATGTGTTCGGGTACCGAAATATATTCGGCAAACGCACCATTGCGCCGGTAATCGCCACACGAAACCCCAAGAACCTGCCGGTTATCGCATAGGTTTATGTCTCCCATCAGGCAGAAGCGACAATTCCCGCACGAGACCGTGGAGTCGAACGTAACCCGGTCGCCAATCTTAACCTGGCTCACCTTGCCGCCGACATTCGCCACCACGCCAGCCGCCTCATGGCCCATAATCAAAGGAGGAATGCGGCGACCGGTGCTACCGTAGTATCCATGAACATCGCTGCCGCAGATGCCGCATGCTTTTTGCTGTTGGATCAGCACATCGTGCGCGCCGAGTTCGGGCCTGGGCACGTCGCGCATATGAAGGTTTCGTAAATCCTCAAGAACTAAGGCTTGCATAGCGATAAATATAATCTATAATTTATTGCTGTGTCCAGCCATCCACTTTCCATAAGATCTCCAAAAACGACGCCGCAGACGAACCCTATATATTCACCAGGAACGATCCGTACGACCGGACCCGTCTCGATCGAATATGTAGTGCCCAGGCTGCTCAAGAAGCCGCGAGTACATGTGCACCATCCGCGAGTACAGGGTGCCGGCCGACTCGCTAGCCGTCTGGTTTCTGGGGCGAAAATGGCTTCATCCTCAAGGCGGCTGACGGTCTCCTCATCGGCATCGATCTCTACCTTTCCAACAGTTGCGCGACGACCTTCGCGCATTTGCCATTTCGGCTCGATCGCCAACTGCCGATCTTCATTGAGCCCGAAGATCTCGACATCGACGTCTTCATCACAACCCACTCTCATGACGACCACGCCGACCCAGAGACGATTCGACGCATTGATAGAAGCCGCGGCACCCGATTTATCGGTCCGTTCGATTCAATGCGTGTCTACCGCGAATGCGGTCTTGAAGCATCCATACTCCGCCTTAGTTCATCCCGGCGAGTCCGTCGCGCTAAACGGCACAACCAACGTCTGTGCCACCTTCGCCCTGCCGACCGACTCGACCGATCTCAACCACACCGGCATGCTAGTCCAATTCTCGAACGGCATCCGCTTCTACAACACCGGAGACACCGCCTGGGCGGAGAGGCTTGCCGCCCTGTTGCCGAGGATGTCGATATCTGCGCCATTTGCATCAACGGGGGCTTCCACAATCTCGGCCCCAACCAGGCTGCACAAATCGTCAAAGCGCTTCGTCCACGCGTCGTCGTGCCCTGCCACTACGACCTTATGGTGAACAATGTTGGCTCTCCTGAACTCTTCCGAGTGGCCCTCGACCAGGTAGGTTCCGACGCCACTTTTGTCCTCCTCAGATACTACGAACCATGGCTCTACCAGCGGCACGATTCAGATGTATCTCTTTAGCTAGGACAGGATGGTGGCATGGAAATCTCACTCGCAGGCAAAGTGGCCGTGGTTACAGGCGCATCTTCAGGTATCGGTCTCGCCGTTACCCAGGCGTATTTAGCTTGTGGCGCCGCCGGCGTCGTCGCCATATTTCGCCGGGCCGAGATCCCGGAAGAACTCGAACAGGCCCTCAAGCTTTACCAGGACAAGCTAATCATTTTGCGCGGCGACGTTGCGGAGGAGCAGACCTTCGAATAGGACTTTTACCAAGGCCGCCCTCGATAGCTTCGGCCGTATCGACATCCTGGTCTCGAATGCCGCACTCAGCATCGTGAAGGCCATCCACCTTCACACCCCTGAAGAGTGGGACACGGTCATGAACGCTAACGTAAAGAGTCTCTACTGGTCTGCGCGCCACGTGATTCCCGTCATGATGAAGCAGAAAGCCGGTCTCATCCTGATCAGCGGTTCCATCTCGGCGAAGCCGGCATCCCTACCCAGGGCGCCTATGCGCCGTCCAAGGGCGCCTTGCACCAAATGACCCGTCAGATGGCCGTCGAGTACGCCCAGTTCGGAATCCGTGTCAACACCATAGCCTGCGGCACCGTGGACACACCCATAGTTCACAAGTCGGCTGAAGCCTCCGGCGATCCTGACAAATATTGGGCAATGCTTCGGAATGCTATCCATCGGGCGCATTGCGAGCGCGGAAGAGGTCGCCAGCTTCTACGCCTACATGGCTACCGACCAGGCGAGCTTCTTTACGGGAGCCATCCTCGTCGTGATGGCGGTTATACCGCTCGGTCGGAGACACGATGAAGACGATGCTCGCGGCACAGTATCTAGGACCGAATCGCATTGAGGCTGAAGAGGTCGCTATTCCGGCCATCGGTGACGAGGAAGCCCTGCTTAAGGTAGAGGCGTGCGGTTTCTGTGGCTCCGATATCAACATCGTTGCCGGAACTCACCCCCGCGCGAAAGCCCCACTGACCCTCGGCCACGAGCTTTCCGGTGGCATCGAGCAGATGAACGCTTCCAACGGCACCCTCGAGGTAGGCGACCGGGTCACCGTGTATCCGCTTATCTCCTGTGGGTACTGCTACGCCTGCACTCACGGCAACCCGCATGTCTGTCGCGAGCTTCGCCTCTTCGGTTTCGACGCCGACGGAGGCATGTCGGAATACGTCAAGGTGCCTGTAGACTCGCTCATAAGACTGCCCAAGGAGATGCCCCCGCACATCGGCGCGCTCATCGAGCCGCTTGCCGTGACCGTCCACGGGGTCGCCCGCGCCAAGCTCGAGGGCGTCAACCTTGCTATGGTCGCTCGGAGCCGGCCCCATCGGCTTGATGACTGCCCTAGTCGCCAGGGAACGCGGCGTACCTAACCTCCTCATCAGCGACGTGCTGCCCTCGCGCCTCCAACTCGCCGAAAGCCTCGGCCTGAGGGCCGTCCAAGACAGGTGAAGAGTTGAAATCGCTGGTGATGGAACTATCGGACAACAACGGCGCCGATCTTCTCTTCGGAATGTCGCCGGTCACCCGTCCTCGGCGCGCGAGATGACCACGCTCGTTCGCTCCCGTGGCGTCATCGTCAATCTCAGCGTCTTCAAGAATCCCGTTGAAATTGATATGCAGGCCATCAACTTCAAGGAGATCGACATCGTCGGTTCGCGGGTCTACGAGCGCAAGGACTTCCTGGACGCGATCGATATGGCCATGCGTCTGCCGCTTGATCGCATCGTCTCTCACACCTATCAGCTGCGTGACGTAAGCATTGCCTTCCAACAGTTTGCCTCAGGCGACGTCTGCAAGGCCCTCATCGTTCCTTCGCAGTCCGCAGAGACGCCGGGGCGTTCTGTCTGATATCTTTTTTCCCTACCAGCCTCGCCGCAAACTTCATCACCAGCCAAACTCATCGTCGCCCGCGGGTTAATTAGAACTTTCTGGCTTAGCGTTCGGCCGGTCTTTAAGCTAGCGTGATCTCAGCTTGGTGACCGAAGCCGGGGGGAGCGTCACATTCAACATGCCGCCGGTTACGGTGACGTCGATGGGGCCTGAATGCACTGCATTGGGCTGGTCAAACGTATTATGCGCATGCATGTCGCTTGAAGCCAGCACAACACCCTTTGCACCCGTGACGTTTCCATCCGCGA
>CAWCVU010000003.1:0-115637 GCA_963798975.1 uncultured Gammaproteobacteria bacterium | reverse complement strand
CCCCATTGATGCGTTAGTAGTCGATACTTTTTATCGTCCGGGAGAAAATGTTGAGGCAGCCCATCCCTGTAGCTCAGAATTATATGATCCACAGCGTTTGTTCGCCATATTTTTTATTAATGAGCCTAATTGCTAAGCGAAATTTGCTTAGGGCAAGAAATCTCAATTGCGCATGATCGTTCAAAGGATAAAAAAAGTCCTGATCATTAATTATATTTCTCCCAACGCGGAATATACGCCGCCTGTTATTTATAGCCGCGAAAATAATCAAACCTTATTATTTCGTATTGAAGCCGCTCTCCCTGCTGAGCTGAACTAAAATCATTTCATGCGGGCCAACCCATTGATATTTACTCTCTAAAGAAGTAAAAAATGCCATGACTAATGGCGAGCTATGTGATTGATGTCAAAAATTTAAATAAAAGTTTTGATGGTCAAAGTGTAGTGCGAAATGTCTCGTTGCAAGTCAGCGCGGTGAAATCTTTGGTTTTTTAGGTCCCAATGGCAGTGGGAAAACCGCTACCATTCGGATGATTGTGGATTTTTAACGCCGGATTCGGGGAAGGCACCTGTTTAGGTTTTGACATTCCACAGGATGCAGAAAAAATAAAAGCACAAGTCGGGTATATGACGCAAAAATTTAGTTATTATGACGATTTAACGGTCTATGAAAATTTAGATTTTATTGCGCATGTGTATCAATTACCGCAGCGCGAAAAAAAAATTAAGCGACCTTAGATTATTTTGGGTTTAGCCAAATGCGTACTAAGCAATTAGCAGGTGTTTTATCAGGGGGTTGGAAGCAACGTTTAGCTTTAGCGGGCTGTTTATTACATGAACCCAAATTATTATTATTAGATGAACCCACGGCCGGTGTTGATCCCAAAGCGCGACGTGAATTTTGGGATCATATTCAAGAATTAAGTGATCAAGGCATTACCACCTTGGTGAGTACCCATTATATGGACGAAGCGCAGCGCTGTACACGGCTTGCTTATATTGCCTACGGTGATTTATTAGCAGAAGGCACCAGCAGTGAAATTATTAAAGCCACAGGCTTAACCACCTGGGAAGTTCGAGGGCCTATTTACAAAAATTAGCTAAACAATTACGTGGCTTAAAAGGAATAGAACAAGTGGCCTTATTTGGCGAAGAATTGCACGTTAGTAGTGGAGATGCTGCCGCATTAGAACAAGCCTTAGTGCCATTTAAACAAGCAACGCATGAGTGGCGATTGACTAGTACCTCATTAGAAGATGTATTTATTCATTTAGTGGGCACGAATAAGGATAATTTCTAAATGACACATTTTTCCTTTGCACGGCTTTTTGCGATTATTGTCAAAGAATTTATTCAAACCAAGCGTGATCGACCAACACTTGCGATGATGATTTTATTGCCGCTTATTCAATTAACCTTATTTGGTTTTGCAATTAATACTAACCCAAAAAATTTACCTACCGCTTTAGTCGTATCGGATAACAGCGCCTTGACTGCTGATTTTGTGCGCAGTTTACAAAATACTGAGTACTTTGAAATTATCGCGCCCAATGCCACATTTGATGAAGCCGACCAATTATTACGTCGCGGCGGTGCGCTGTTTGCGGTACATATTCCCGTAGATTTTACCCGTGATGTGGTGCGCGGCGGATATCCTTCAATATTGATCGAGGCCGATGCCACCGATCCTGCAGCCACGGGTAATGCCATTGCTGCGATACAACAAGTGGCCGACACTGCATTGTTACCGGAATTACAAGGCAGCTTACATTATTTACAACCTAATCAAGCGCCGTTTGAATTGCGTATTCATCAACGTTACAATCCAGAATTAATTACTTCTTATAATATCGTTCCGGGATTATTGGGGGTGGTCTTGACGATGACCATGGTGGTCGTGACCTCACAAGCGATGACGCGCGAGCGTGAACGAGGTACCTTAGAAAATTTATTATCAACCCCGGCCCTACCGATAGAAATTATGCTGGGTAAAATTATTCCCTTTATAGTCATAGGCTATGTGCAAGTATTTATTATTTTATCCCTGGCTTATTTTATTTTTCATGTGCCCATGCAAGGCAGCGTGATCTTATTATTAATTCTCTGTCTACCCTTTATTGCCGCAAATTTATCGGTAGGCATCACGTTTTCAACGCTAGCCAGAAATCAATTACAAGCCATGCAAGGCGCCATCTTTTTCTTTCTCCCATCCATTTTATTATCCGGGTTCATGTTTCCCTTCGCCGGCATGCCCGGCTGGGCCCAAGCCATTGGCAATGTATTACCACTCACACACTTCCTAGTCATCGTGCGCGGCATCTTGCTCAAAGGCAATGGATTTTTTGACGTATTACACGCACTCATTCCAATCTTATTATTCATGACCGTAGTCGTTTATATCGGCGTAAAACGCTTTAGGCAAACTTTAGACTAGGCCAGCAACAATACTCATTGGTTTTCGGTTTTGCAGTTTCTTGAAACCGTTTAAATTGATTAATAATGATACCCTTTTTTCCGGGTGCATTCTGCACAGAGCACGCCATAGACCAAGTGGCTGCAGTACCGGCGCCTACGCTTTGCATCATCACGTTATTTTCATGCGCTAGATTATCTTCTGTAAATTTAAGGCCCCCGTCGAAGCCCGGAGGTGCTGCGATAATGGCATTGATTAAGTTAGCAATTAGCGTGAGAAAACTAGGGAAATTTCTTGAGATAAGCATATACGATAGATAACAGGCTTTTGTAAAGGAGTAATATACTTCAGTGAGTAAGGCCAGGCCTAGAATAACGCCAAAGGCAATTTTCCCCTCTAGATTTTGAAAACGTTCGCCTATCACTTCACTGATACCGGGATAAAAAGTCATCACTAATCCCCAAGCTGCAGTAAGTGTAAATAATATACTCAAGATGACACCCAGCATTTTGCTGGACCTAAAACATTCGGGAAGAGTCTGGCCTTTTTTAAGGGCGTCAATGGCCGTGTAAAATACTAATATCGCATTTGCAAGCGCAAATAAAACAGCAAGGAAGGGGAGTAATATTGGTGTGCTACTGCCAAGTAGTACACCAATACCCAATTGAGCCATTCCATAATTAACCAGAAAACTACAGATTGCGCAAATAACGGCCAATCCAAACAAATAAATTTTATTGCCGGTAATTTTATTTAAAATGCCGTCTCTACACATATTCTCAAAATCATCGAGCGATTCAAGGTAAATATTTTTTTGTGCATAACCGCTAAAAATCCCTCCAGCTGCACCGACCACAGTTTCCCATGTGATGAGATTTGCCCAACCAGAAAAACCATCTTCTCCAGTTAGGGCCAATATAATAAAACCTGCATTGACCATGCCGCATGTGATCATGATAGAGATCGTAAGCAAAGCAATTAATTTTTTGCTCCAAGAACCTTCGTTAAGCATTTGCAAGAGGCCTGGTGGTAGTTTGAGTGAATTTGATTCTTCTGCTTGTTGTGGCAAATAGGCTAGTTTGGTTTGATTAAGTATTTCTTGAGTGAGTGCAATCCTGGTAACAGTATCACTGATTTTCAGATTAACGAGTGCCAGAGTAAGTTTATCAATATCTACGGATTTATGAGTAACTTCTTGTTCAGCTGAATCATCATCATTACCTGAGTCGAAGATACTCCTTAGCCACAGCGGCTAAAGTTGCAACATGGTACGTATTCAAATACCAAAGAAATAAATATAGAGAAATAAGGGCACAGTCTTTGTTTTCTTCTTCTTCAAGATTGATATCTTCAATAATTGAATGCTGTATATTGATTTGCTCACACAAAAGTGCAAGGGTCACGTCAGTGTCTTTCAAGGTCTCAATGTGCTTATTTGAAAGCAATGCATTTAAAGCATCTTTAATAGGTTGTATCATCATATTCTCTAAAAGGTTAACAAAAAAAGGAAAAACAAGAAACAAATCAGAGGCTTATCGTCGGATAAGTCCGAGGGAGGGGGAAATGTATGTCTTCAATCTATTCATTTTGGTCACAAATTAATCAACTATTTAATAGGATTACAAAATTTAGCCGGCTTGTCAAGTGGTTTTGTAGCATGGGCTAAATCGTTAATACAATAGCCCTAACAAAAATAAGGGAATGGTTTTTGGCCCAGGGCTTACCCAGGGCTTAGATAAGACGTTATGTGTGATTATCCTTATTCACAAACTAGGTTTCACCCCATTTGACTACAAATTTCCACCAAGACACCATTCAAATCCCGCACATAAGAAACAGTTTGTCCCCAAGGCATTTCTGTAGGTTCTTTCAAACCCAAAGCACCTGTATTAACAGCATGCTGATACGCTTTTTCAACATTATCCGTAACCAAAGCAATTTCAAAACCAGCAGGTTTACTAGCAAGACGATTATGCATAAATACAGCGCCATTAGCCTGCGCTAAATCTTCAGCCACAAAAGCAAGCTTAGTCCCGCCAGTATCTAATTCACCGTATTGCTTGCTTTCATGAAGAAATAATATTGCTAAATTAAATGCTTTTTCATAAAAACTAAGCGCAGCTTCAACATCAGGTACATAAATAAGGGTATAACCAAAGCGCATAAATCCTCCAAGTATAAGATTAATTGACAAAAATATTACCGTAAAGTAATGTATCTTATGTGTAATAAAATTACAAATGAGAAAAATGTTTTATGAGCAAACCATTTCATACATTAAAAAAAATGCTTAATAAAATGCCCTTACAAGAATTGCGACAAGCCTCATCTTGAGGATATTTAATATGAAAATAGCCATTATCGGCGCCTCTATCGCTGGACTTGCGGCAACAGCATTATTATTAAAACAAGGACATGAGGTTGTTGTTTATGAACAACATCCAGAAAGTCTAAAAGATCAGGGTGCAGGTGTTACCGTTACGCAGGAATTATTGGATAAATTACGAGAAAATAATATTTTAAGTGAAGATGTCCCGATAGTAAACATCACTAAACGCAGCATCGTGCGTTCTTCACTTGAGCGTGCGGAAACAATAGCGGATCAAACTTCGTTTTCTGCACGAGCACTGCATTGGCAAACACTGTATACCCTACTTAAATCTAAAGTGCCTGAAAAAAATATAAAAACAAGTCATCGTGTAGATACTATAGAAAACCTGACTATAGATGGTGAAAAATTTGATTTAATTTTAGGTGCAGATGGGCACAATTCTTTTACTGCCAAAACACTTTTTAAAGAAATAAAGCCCGAATATGCAGGTTATATTGCTTGGCGAGGCACTGTTCTATTAGATGATTTTTCTGATTCCCTATTACGTAAGAATTTGAATGAAATATTTGGTCAAGCGCATGAAAGCACAGCGCCTTATTTTGTATATCCCTTTGGCCATTGTCTTATGTATTTAATTCATGACCCGAAGACAAAAAATGTTTTAATCAATTGGGTGCTTTATGAAAAGAAAGAGGAAGAAACCTTAACCTCGTCTCAAACAGTTTCGCGTGGACAATTGCCAGAAGCTCAGAAACGCTATCTTCATAGTTTGATAAAAGAAATATTGCCGCCAATAGCACAAGCGATTATTAAACAAACAACGGATCCTTTTGTTCAACCCATATACACCACCCGCATGCCACACAGAATAAATGATCAAGGCACTATTGCTTTGCTAGGTGATGCTGCTGGCACGATGCCACCGCACACCGGCAGCGGAGCGCTCAAAGGGATTACTGATGCGCTACAAATTATTGCAGCTTTAAAATCAGAGGGTTTAGCAGGTATAAAAAAATGGGGCAAGGTGCGTCTTGCAGAAGATACTGCCCTACATGGTTTAGCTGAACGCATGAAATATTTTTGGGTTTTAAATACACCCAATTGGCAAAATATGACTCAGGATACATTTGAAGAAATATGGAAAAAAGTATTAGCAGGGCAGGCTTGGTACACAGAACAACAAGATCAAAAACCGACTAAAAAAGTTACCGCTAAACTTTAGGATTATATCTTCTCCCAAGTCAGACGATGTATCACTAATTTATCACCACCCGCATCAATCATCGGCGTCAGTGAAAGTATCAGTTTATTATCTACAAATTGATAATTTCGAATTTGATCAGTGCCTGTCCACTTTTCATTCCATGAGACATCAATATGATGAATGATATGATCTTTTTTAATTGTGTACGTGCCCGCATAACTGTTCATGGTTCTAAATAATTTTTCTGCTTCACTATCTGTTGCGAATTGACCGATGGGTTTAGGGCGATCGTTTTGCACGATGATCACGATCATGCGACCATCCGCTGTATAATTTAAATAACCTTGTGGATGAGCGCCAAAGGAATCGATTTCTTTACTCGGTGGCACGGTATCTTGTGTTACTGAAAGTAATTTCCATGTACCTAAAAATGGATGGGTTGTTGCTGCTACATCATGATGCATTAACAGTGCAAAAATGATTACTAACAAATGTAGCATCGATTTAATCACGGTCCCGGTTAGATTTATCATTTGTTTATCCTCGTGCTACAATAACAGCAATACTTTTGGAGAAAACCTATTTAAATGAATAATATATACAAAATTATACTCGGCATCGTTTTGCTAACCGGCTGTCGTCAAGTCGTTGATGAAGGCGCGATAAATACTAATTCTACAATGGATGAAGGCGAGAGACAATTAGTTATGGAACAAGAATACACATATCCAGAACAAGAAGAAGGCATGATCCCATCTCCTTCCGATGAGCTACATGGTAGCGAACCTTGGATTTATCCCGTTATGGAATAGAAAGATGAGGACCGTGGGGTTTTGTATAAGCCCTATAAAATTGAAAAGTATTAAATAATTAAGAGGGTTAAATGGCTATTCAACCCATAGTCCGAATCGGTAATCCATCATTACGTGAAATATCATCACCCCTTTTAAAAAGTGATTTTGGCAGCCCCTGGTTATTGAATTTAGTACAAGATTTATGGGATTCGCAAAATCATTATGGTGGTGTGGGCATCGCTGCGCCACAAATTGGTGTTAATCGTCGCGTGATCGTATTTGGATTTGAAACTACGGAGCGTTATAAAAATGTTGAGCCTGTGCCTTTGACTGTACTTTGCAATCCTGAAATTAAAATATTAGATGCATCAGAAACCGAAGCTTATGAAAGCTGCTTAAGTGTCGGTGATTTACGCGGCATGGTTCTGCGCGCCAAAGCTATCGAATATTCCGGTTTTGATGAATATGGCCTTGAAATCAAACGAACAGTTGCTGATTTTCATGCACGTTTGGTTTTGCATGAAGTCGATCACATCGATGGTATTGTATTTCTTGATCGCGTTAAAAATACTAAATCTCTTGGGTTTAGGGATGAGTTATCTCGTTTTGCAAACTAATAAATCAGCCTGATGTTGCTGCTGATACTGCTGCCAAGCTTTTTCAAAGTGATCAAATTGTTTTTGAACTAAAGGATCAATTGCGAGTAATTCTTCAAAAATCGCTTCGGGTACAGTAATAGATGGAACGCCCGATGCAATCACCGCTTGTGCTGTTTGCGCATCTGCAAATGCAGCGCCCATGAGTTTAACATTCCATTGATGTTTTTCGGTGAGCCACAACATCGCTTCTATTTCAGCTAAAATATTTTTTCCGGCATTTTGCATATGTGATAAATATAAAGCTGCATATGCAGCGCCTGCTAATGCTGAAAATGTAAATTGACTGATAGAACTGATGGCCGTCGCTAAAACAGGTACTTTATGTTTTTTAAGACCACTCATTGCTTTAATCCCAACGGGCGTTGCCGGAATTTTTACAACGATACGATCGCTTAACTCAGATAACTTCCGTGCTTGTTCAATCATATCTTGTGCATGATCGGTATAAGTCACTTGCACAGCCACTAAACCGGGCTGACTTTTTAATAATTCATTAATTAATTTTTTTGCATCACACTGCGCCTGCGCAAAAATACTTGGATTAGTCGTCACGCCATAAAATATGCCCAATTCATTGGCTTTTTTAATTGCAAGAATATCCGCTGTATCTAGCCATAATTCCATTATACCCTCCTTAAAAGCAAGTAAACTTCATGATGATTATTTATAAATAATTACACAGAGTATAATCCGCAGCATTCGCAATAGTCTAGGAATAATTTTTCTATATAAAACATTATCTTATGATGAAACCCAACTGAAAGTACGCGCCATCAAGTGTAAACGACGTTAAAAAATGTTTCCATTAATGCTAAGGTAATGCACAAATATAAAAATGTTGCTCATAAATTTCACAGAATTTCTTAATTTTTGCTTCATAAAAAAGCAATGTATCTACATAAAAAATTCCTTGCAATAATAAACCACAATGGTATTATACCCATCAGGACTCATTTACTCTTTAACGCTCAACTGGAAGATTTTTTTACATGGATGCTCAGGAAATAATCAATCGCTCATATGCCGTATTTAAAAATTATCATATTTTTATGAATCTCTATGCTTACTTATGTGACAGCAAAGGCTATATGCAAAAGAAACGTTTGTATCCTTTATTAGAGAAACATTTATTTTCTATTTTGATTTCGGATCCTGTGTATCAAGACTTAAATTGTTTAAGTTTCTTTGTTAATTTATATCGATTCCAAACCCAAGAGCTAGGCATAGCACAAGCAAAACCTTTTTCCCCGCGATCACGTAGATTACGTGATGAATTAATCGCAGCATTAGAAAAAGAATTATTTATAGAAATAGACGATTTTGAAAAACATTATCAATTCCGCGTCAATCGTTTGTCATTAGAGCTCGCATTGTTAAAAGATTATTATCCCAATTTAGCACTTGAAAAATTAGATTGGGTAAAATTATATTATGCCGCACAATATGAATCACAAGCATTCATAAGCGTCCACGCAATGGCACTCCTTGAACAAGCCTACAATAGTTTCCAAGCCTACGAATACCAAGCACACAAGCAACAACCAGAAGAATCCTGCATGTGTTTGTAAGCAAAGTTTAGCAAAATCCCCCCAGCCTACAGCCCCCGTTATAAAAGGGGGCAAAACAAAAAACAAAAAAACAAAGAGCAAAGAACAAAAAACAAAGAGCAAAATACAAAGAACACTGAACTCATTCCAACCGGGTGGCCCGGAGTATTATCTCACGCGCAGCGGCGCAAGGCGCCGTGAGCATGAGATAATACGCAGGGACAGGCCCCGGTTGGATGGATCTATATAGTTTTAAATCCAATAGACAAGCACCAAAGGACGGATCTATATTGTTTTAAATGTGATCATCCCAAAGACTGCGGATCCACATCCAACGACCAACGCACGCCCTTCATAGACACAGCTTCCAATTGAACCAACCACGAAGCAATAAATTGTTGCAACGAGCCCCGCGAACGCGTTTGTAATAATAAATGCGCCCGATAACGCCCTTGTTTACGTTGCATCGGCGCAGGAATCGGCCCCAATACCATAATCCCTTCCGGCACAGTCATTAAATTACGCGCCTGTTGCAAAAATGTAATGGGATCCACTTCTGAAATAGATTCCGCACGTACCAAGGCCATATAACTATAAGGTGGCAATCCCGCAATTTCACGTTCAGCCAAGGCCGTATTTGCAAACGCATGATAGCCTTGATTAATTAATTGCAGCAGCAAAGGATGCTGTGGATGATGAGTTTGTATCGCAACAGTTCCAGCTAAACTCGCACGCCCCGCACGTCCTGCCACTTGCATAATCAATTGCCCCAAACGTTCAGTGGCACGAAAATCCGCACTGAGTAAACCTTGATCCGCATCTAAAATAGCCACCAAAGTTACCCGCGGAAAATGATGACCTTTCGCCAACATTTGTGTACCCACTAAAATATGATGCTGCCCTTGCTGCACTTCATCCAATAATTGCGGTAATTTATTTTTACCACGTGTACTATCACGATCAATACGTACCGTTTTATATTGTGGAAAATGTTCATTCAGAACCGCTTCTATGCGCTGCGTACCTTGCCCCAGCGGTACAATATCGGTACTGCCACAACTCCCACATTGTGTCGGCACACGCATTTGTTGTTCACAATGATGACAATGGAGAATATTTTTCTTTTTATGATAAGTAAGCCTCGCATCACAATCTGTACATTCGGCCACCCAGCCGCAATCATGACAAATAAGCGAGGGTGAAAATCCACGCCGATTTAAAAATAATAATACTTGCTGGCCTTTATCTAAATGATATTGCATTTTCTGCAGTAATAAATAAGATAAACCCTGATGTAATTTTTGCTTACGAATATCCAACACATCAAATGTGGGCAGTTGCGCGGATCCAGCACGTTGATTCAGCATAATATGCTGATAACGCCCCAATTGCATATTATGTAAACTTTCAAAGGAAGGCGTCGCTGTGCCCAATACTATCGGACATTGTTCAAGCTGCGCGCGCTTTAGCGCTAAATCTCGCGCTGAATAACGAAAGCCATCTTGTTGTTTAAACGATAAATCATGTTCTTCATCAATAATAATTAGTTTTAAATTTTTCATCGGCGTAAATACAGCTGAGCGTGTGCCGATCACTATGCGAGCGATGCCAAGCTGTGCTTGATGCCAAGCTTGCAAGCGTTCTTTATCGCTTAAGCTGGAATGTAACACAGCTATGGGTACGTTAAAGCGCGCAGTAAAACGTGCTACAGTTTGTGGTGTTAAACTAATTTCAGGAATCAGCACCAAGGCTTGTTGCTGTTCGGCGACCAGTCTGTCTATGGCTTGTAAATAAACTTCTGTTTTACCACTGCCGGTAATGCCTTCAAGTAAAAAAGGACTAAAGCCTTGTGCCTGATTAATCTGATTTAATGCCTGTTGTTGTTCAGCATTAAGCATTAAGGACGGCGTAATATTTTTAGCTATGGAATCAGGTGTATTTAAATAAACAGTTTTTCCCTGGCGTAACAGAGCAGGTATTGCTGCACTAAAGACTTCACCGATAGGATGATGGTAATAGCGACTGGCCCATAAACACAGCGTTAAAGAAGTGGGTGTAAAAAGAGGCTGATCATCCAAAACATTAATAATGGTTTTTAATTTATCAGGGGCAATATCCGTACTTTGTGCTTGTTCAATTAAAATCCCTACCAGATGACGTTTTCCAAAAGGCACGAGGATACGTGCACCTATCGGTATAGGCACTTCGTTTTTAGGTAAATAATCAAATAATTTACGCAGCGGCACAGGCAGTGCAATACGCAATATCACAGCTGGATTCATCATCTCCATATAGTGTACCATGGTTTCCAAGGAGGCTTGAATGAAAATTGCAACTTGGAATATTAACTCGATACGTGTGCGATTGCCACAGGTGTTGCGTTGGTTGTCACTGCAAGCGCCTGATATTGTTGCGCTGCAAGAATTAAAGCAGCTCGATTTTCCAATAGCAGAAATAAATGCGGCAGGTTATCAAGCCATATGGTCGGGGCAAAAAACCTATAATGGTGTGGCTTTACTGACGCGCAGCACCTGCGAGGATATTGAAACTGGGCTCCCAGGTTTTGTTGATGAGCAAAAACGTTTGTTGGCGGCAACGGTTGCAGGTATTCGACTTGTGAATGTTTATGTGCCTAATGGACAAAGCGTGGGTTCAGAAAAATATCAGTACAAACTCGAATGGTTAGAACATTTACAAGATTATTTAAAAAATACCTTAAAGCACTATGAGAAGGTCTTAGTGCTCGGTGATTTTAATATTGCACCTGAAGATAACGATGTATATGATCCAAAGGCCTGGGCTGAGCAAGTATTATGTAGCCATGCAGAACGCAGCGCATTAAAAAAGATTTTTGAATTAGGTTTTCAAGATAGTTTTCGTTTATTTCCTCAAGCCGCACAGATTTATTCATGGTGGGATTATCGTACATTTGCGTTTCAAGCCAATCGCGGCTTGCGGATTGATTTACTTTTAGCCAATGCTGCTTTAGCAAAAGAGATCCAAGGTTGCTCGGTGGATATAGCGCCGCGTGCCTGGGAGCGACCTTCAAATCATGCGCCGGTATTCATTGATTGTTAAATGCAAAAAAAAAGGGCGAAAATTTTCGCCCCAATAATTGAAATTTCAATGCTTTAGAATGAAGAGTTATCGCCACCAAATGGGTCAGATGAAGCGGGGCTGTGAGCAGAGTTTTGAGAAAGTGTATTACTTGGCGTGTTTTGCACGCGAGTTACTTTTTTAACTTCTACTTTCTTTGCAGGTTTAGCTTTTTTACTCACGACTTTAGCAGCCTTTTTAGGCGCATGGAGTGCGGCTTGATGTGCAGTTGATTTTTCTTTCTTGCTCCAATCACTGTTAAATTGCGCAATGGTTTTTGCTAAGGCTTGAAGTTTTTCTTCATGGCATTTGGCATTTTGAGCGATTTTATGTGATTCATGGGCTTGTTTTTGAATTTTTTTCAGACCTGCAGCGGCAGTGCGGATAGACTTTTTCACTTTTGCCAGTGATTTTCTGCCTGCTTTACTGTCTTTTGCGGCCAATTTTTTTTCAAGAGCAGATTGCTTAGTCAGTGCGCTATTATTTTTTTTCTCTGCAGCCGTTACTTTTTTATGTAGGCGATTTGCATCGGTTGTTGCTTTTTTGGCTTGCTTTTTAGCAACAGCCTGCGCTTTTTTAAGCGTGGCAGCTAGATTTTTTTCAATATTTTTTAATTGAACCTTTGGCTTTGCTGCAGATTTTTTCGCGGTGCGTTTTGCAGCTTTACGAGCAACAGCTTTCTTACGTAGTTTTGGCATGAATGTTCTCCCTAAAATTAAAAATAAAAAATGTACGTTTATACTGTAAAACAAAAAATAATAAACAGCAATAATTTTTAATGGTAAACTACTTTTATTTCATAGAGGAGAGAAAATAATATGACTTTTGTTGTCACTGAAAACTGTATTCGTTGTAAATACACAGATTGTGTTGAGGTTTGTCCGGTGGATTGTTTCCGCGAAGGACCAAATATGTTGGTCATCGATCCTGATGAATGCATTGATTGTGCATTATGTGAACCGGAATGTCCGGTGAATGCTATTGTTTCAGAAGACGATTTACCGTCAGATCAAGGCGAATTTTTGACGCTCAATGCAAATTTGTCAAAAAAATGGCCTGCCATTACTAGCATGAAACCCGCAGCATCGGATGCAAAACAATGGGAAGGTGTATTAAATAAACGTGAATTTTTGGAAGAATAAAAAATTAGTGTCAGCAAATAGCACGTATTGATGTAAGCCAAAGCTGAAATGGGTGTCAGTAAAAAAAAATATTATTTTTTTTCATCAAGATTTAAAGTGAATAAAACAATGTAACTTGTTGATTTATTTAAAAGCAATAACAATAATTACAAAATTACAATCACTTAGCTCTGTAAACTTCTTGTAAGATCACATTGCAAGATTGCAAATACTTGTTATAGTTACTTTAATACCGAATGGAAACAGGTTGGATTAGCACAGAGTTCTGCACGCTCAACAAGGATCGTTGGACGTTAATTTCGTTGGACATGGATCGTCCAACGTTTTCTCACAAGGCGGCTTTCGAGTCGCCTTTTTATTTAGATGTGATTGACTATGCTCAATGCTGCCCATTTACAAAATTATCTAGAACAGGACCGCGTAGCGAAAGCAGTATTAGCGGCTTTAGTGCTGTTGCTGGTTGTTTGCACTTTTCAACTCCTTAAAACCACATTTACCTCTGTAAATAAACCTTTAATAGAACAGGCGGTAACGGGCACGCATACGCAGGCTTTTATGGCGAGCCCTTTGTTTGGCCAATCGCCCACCACTGGGGTATTACAGCAAACCAGACTTAATTTAACATTAAAGGGTACCTTTGCTGCATCTTCTTCTGCTACGGGGTCTGCTATTATTAGCACATCCAAAGGTGATCGTGTTTATATTGTGGGTGATAAGGTAGAAGGTGCTATTATAGAAGATATTCAACCGGATTATGTTGTGTTAGAGTATCAGGGTAATAAGGAAATGTTGCGCTTACCAGAAGGGCAGCGTCTGACAAAACCGTAGCTATAAAGAATGGATTCATGATAAAACAATTTGCTTGTAATTTATTACTCTTATCTTGCTGTTTCACAGCAACAATAACCTTTGCGCAACAAAATACCCCCAACGAATTACCCCCTGCAGCCGCCGTGCCACTGCCACCTTTACCGCAAAAAGCAGATTTACGACAATGGAATTTACAAAATGTAGATGTTAAAAATGTCGTCGAAGAAGTGGCGCGCGTAACGGGTAAAAATTTTATTATTGATCCGGCGTTATCCGGTAATGTGACGGTGATTTCTAACCAACAAATGACCCCGGATGAACTCTATGAATTATTTTTATCCATGTTGCAAGTCTTGGGTTTTGCCGCTGTAGAAAGTGAAGGTGTGATTAAAATCGTTCCTGATGCCAAAGCACGGCAATTAGGGACGTTTATTGCTACAGATGCCTTGCCTGGTTCAAGAGATGCGGTTGTTGCGCGCGTGATTAGTGTGGTCCATGTACCCGCTGCTCAATTAGTGCCCGTATTACGTAATTTAGTTTCCCCAGAAGGACATTTAGCGGCCTATGCACCTTCTAATAGTTTATTAGTCGTTGATCGGGGTGAGAATGCCACGCGTTTAGCGGAGATTGTTCAAAAATTAGACAGAGCAGAAACCGATGGCATCGATATGATTATGCTTGAACATGCTTCTGCAGAAGAAGTCGTGAGTGCCTTAGAGGCCTTGGTTTCTGTAAGAAAACAAGGTGAAACACCCGGGGCACAGGTCGTGCTCTCCGCCGATGAGCGCAGTAACAGTATTTTATTAAGTGGTGATAAAAGCCGTCGCCTACAATTGCAAGCCATTATTGCACAACTCGATGTGACGGTTCCCGGTGAAGGCAATACAGAAGTTGTTTATTTACGTTTTCAACGTGCAGAAGATTTAGTACCCGTATTAGCCAATATTATGGATAGTTATGCTTCATCACAAGATGAGACTATTACTCCGGGCGCAGCTTTAGCACAAGTCCAACAACAACCGGTTGCTGCTACGCCACAAATAACACCCAACTCAGAAACAGGAGAAGGTTATCGTACCTTTACTGATCGTCAGGCCACGGGGGTTTCTATTGGCGGTTATGGTATACATGCCGAACCTAATATGAATGCCTTAGTATTGACGGCGCCGCCCGCATTAATGCGCAGTCTTAAAACAGTGATAACGCAATTAGATGTGCGTCGTGCGCAAGTGTTAGTGGAAGCTATTTTTGTAGAAATAAATGATACTGAATTAGAAGAATTAGGCATAGAATGGCGCGGCGGTGGCGATATTATTGGCGGAACTTCGTTTAATAATGCAAATAATGGATCGCCACTTGATTTATTGCAAGGTGCTGTTGATGGGGGCACTGATATTTTTCCCGAGGGTGTTTCTGGTACGGGTTTAAACGTAGGTTTTATACAAGGCGGTTCTATTCACTTTTTAATTAATGCCTTTAGTTCTAATACAAATGCGAATATTTTATCAACACCCTCATTAGTTGCTTTAGATAACGCAGAAGCACAAATTACTGTTGGACAACAAATTCCATTCCCTATCGGTGAATATGCGACTACCGATGGCTCAAACACCGTGACACCGTTTGTGACCACTGAATACCGAGAAGTTGGTTTAACCTTACGGATCAAACCACAAATCACTCAAGGCGATGCGGTTGTGTTACAAATTCAACAAAATGTTGATTCGTTAGGACAACCCTTAAATGGCGATCCGACAACCATTACCCGCGATATTACTACTTCTGTATTAGTAAATGACAAAGATATTTTAGTATTAGGCGGTTTGATTCGTACTGAAGAACAAGATAATACCTATAAGGTGCCTTATTTCGGAGACTTGCCCTATATTGGTAACTTTTTCCGTGCACAAAACACGACTACTACTAGAAGTAATTTAATGATATTTTTACGGCCAACTATTTTGCGTGATGGTAATGAAAGTTTTCAGGTTACAGGTAGCAAATATAATTGGATGCGTAATCAACAAGTGTTAGATGAAATTATTGATTATGAACGGCAAACGCCAGAATCACATGGTCGCTTACCACCGCTTAATGATATGGAAGCGAAGCTACCGCCACCATTTCAGCCAACAATTAAAGACATAACCGATCCACATTTAGTGATAACCGTGGATGATTTTCCTAATCAATAAATGGAATTTGCGCGATGAGTGATGCACCTTTAAAGCTGCCCTTTAGCTTTGCTAAAAAATACCATGTGATTACTCGCGCTGAACAAGACAGTGATGTGTTGGTGTATCAAGAGCAAACGCCGACAGAAAGTTTACTGGAAGTGCAACGCCTTATTAATCGTCCTATAAAATTAGAATGCGTGAGCGCGGCTGAATTTGAGAAATTGTTAGAGTCATCCTATCAAACCAGCGAAAGTTCTTCTTCCACACAATTACTTGAAGATTTGGGTGAGCTTGATCTAAAAGATATGGTTGAAGCCATTAATGTCACTGAAGATATACTTGAAAGTCAAAATGATGCCCCGGTTATTCGTTTGATTAATGCCTTGTTGCGTGAAGCGGTACGTGAACATGCCTCTGATATTCATATTGAACCTTTTGCCAATCGTTTAATTGTGCGCTTTCGCATTGATGGTGTATTGCGTAATGTCTTAGAGCCGCCCGCCGCTTTAACACCTTTGTTAATTTCACGGGTAAAAGTAATGGCTAAATTAGATATTGCAGAAAAACGTTTACCGCAAGATGGACGTATTGCGCTGCAAATTGGTTCACGGGCTGTGGATGTGCGGGTTTCAACCATGCCGTCGAATCATGGCGAGCGCGTAGTCTTGCGTCTATTAGATAAAAAAGCGGGTCGTTTAGATGTCAATCATTTAGGTATGTCGCCCGAAAATGCACATGTGGTCAAAGAAATACTAAAAAAACCCTACGGTATTATTTTAGTAACAGGTCCAACCGGTGCTGGTAAAAGTACAACTTTATATGCCATGCTCACTGATCTCAATGATGCCACGCGTAATATTTTAACGGTAGAAGATCCCATTGAGTACGATCTACCGGGTATCGGTCAAACACAAGTCAATCCCAAAGTAGAGATGACCTTTGCACGTGGCTTGCGCGCTATTTTGCGGCAAGATCCCGATATCGTCATGATCGGAGAAATTCGGGATCTTGAAACTGCAGAAATTGCAGTGCAAGCCAGTTTAACCGGTCACTTAGTCTTATCCACCTTGCACACCAATACTGCCATTGGTGCTGCCGCACGTCTTATTGATATGGGTGTTGCACCGTTTTTATTAGCATCAAGTTTAATTGGATTAATTGCGCAGCGTTTAGTGAGATTATTATGTCCGCAATGTAAAGTACAAGTTGAAGCAACCGATGCTGAGCGTGAAATGTTAGAGCCTGGGTCTACAAAACCTCTCATGCTTTATCAACCCAAAGGTTGTCCTGCTTGTCAAAACTTAGGTTATGTGGGGCGTAGTGGTATTTACGAAGTGATTCCTGTTGATGATGAAATTCGCAATATGATTCATGAAAAAAAAGGCGAAGCAACTTTAATGGCTTATGCACGTAAACATTGGCCTAGCATACGCCAAGATGGTTTGCGTCGGGTGCGAGCAGGACAAACAACCTTAGCAGAAGTCATGCGCGCAACCGCAGAGGATTAATATGGCGGCTTTTGAATATACGGCACTTAATGCAGAAGGTAAAACCGTCACCGGTGTATTGCAAGGCGACAGTGCCAAACAAATTCGTGGCCTATTACGCGCACAAGGACTTTCCCCTTCATCTGTTGAAGTGGTTGAACATAAACAAAAAATAGAATTTTTTAGCCGCACACCACGGTATAAATTAACAAATGATGAGCTTAATTTATTTACTCGGCAATTATCAACCTTAATTGCAGCACGCTTGCCGGTTGCAGAATCGTTACAAAGTATTGCTGAACAAGCGGATAAACCCAGAGTACAAAAAGTAGTAGGCGCCATTCGTGCGGGTGTGATGGAAGGGCAAAGTCTTGCGCAAGCCCTAGCGCGCTTTCCACAAATTTTTTCAGAACTGTATCGCGCAACTGTCGGTGCCGGCGAGGCCGCTGGTCACTTGCCAGAAGTATTAACACGTTTGGCTGATTATTTAGAGAATCAAGAAAAATCCATGCGCAAATTATGGGGCG
This sequence comes from uncultured Gammaproteobacteria bacterium, assembly GCA_963798975.1. Lineage (GTDB taxonomy): Bacteria > Pseudomonadota > Gammaproteobacteria > JABCZS01 > JABCZS01 > JABCZS01. The sequence goes on along the minus strand of CAWCVU010000003.1, from coordinate 97,449 downwards.
CACTGCTTTATCCTTTGTTCATCGTGATCGTCTCATTATTATTTGTAGTTATTTTATTAATCTATGTGGTGCCACAAGTCATAGACGTGTTTACAGAAACAGGTCAAGCGTTGCCTTTTCTGACCCGGGCCTTGATTGCTGTGAGTGGCCTTATGCAACATTATGGTTTATGGATCTTAATTACCTTGGTTTTAGGCACTATTGTTTTTATACGTGCCATGAAAAAAGAGGCATTCAAAAGACGCGTGCATGAATTATTATTACGCCTGCCTTTAATTGGTCGTGTATTGCGCGTATCGAATACTGCGCGTTATGCACGCACTTTAAGTATTTTATCAAACGCAGGCGTGCCGATCTTAGATGCCTTGCAAGCCGCACAACGCGTGGTCACTCTGATTCCTATACAAGAAGCTATGTCACAGGTAATAGGGCAAGTCCGAGAAGGTATGAGCTTAAATAAAGCCTTAAAACAAACTGGATTTATGCCGGCAATGAGTATACATTTAATTGCAAGTGGCGAAGCAACAGGACAATTAGAAGGCATGTTGCTGCGCAGTGCTGATATTCAAGACAGTGAAGTGGATCGTTTAGTGTCTGGCAGCTTAACGATATTCGAACCCTTTATGATATTATTTATGGGGGTTGTTGTATTATTAATCGTATTGGCTATTTTATTACCCATTTTTGAAGTAACACAAGTCGTAGGGAGTTAAGGAAGATGATGCAAAATCAACGTAAAAAACAAGGTGGTTTTACTCTGATCGAAGTAATGGTCGTGGTAATGATTTTAGGTATTCTTGCGGCCATCGTCGTCCCAAGAATTGTCAGCCGTCCTGAAGAAGCAAAAATTGTTAAAGCCAAGCAAGACATTGCGCGTCTAGAAGCTGGCCTAGATTTATACCGTTTAGACAACGGCATGTACCCGAGTCAACAACAAGGTTTACAAGCCTTAGTCACCAAACCCACCAGCCCACCCGTCCCCAATAATTATTCGGCGAACGGTTATATTAACCGCCTACCTACCGATCCTTGGAATAATGATTATCAATACCGTAACCCAGGCGTGCACGGCGAAATTGATATCTATTCCTTCGGCCCCAGCGGTCAAGAAGGCGGCGAAGGCGAACAAGCAGAAGTGGGTAATTGGTAGTGATTAAATTTTACATAAGGAAATGTCTATGAAAAATCAAGCGTATTTATTAGCAAGTTTAGTCGCCTTATCATTGCCTGTATTTGCTGCAGAGCATGCAGAACATGAGGAAGATGACTTTGTAAATGTCCCTGTTTATATTTCTTCTTATGAAGATGATTTTTGGACGATAGGGGCCAGTGCTTTATTTGTCCAACCTTCTAGTTCTAATGATTTGGTGTATGCAACTGTTGAAGTAAAAGAGCCCAACAACATTGATAATAAATCCATCAGTCGTGATTATGATTGGGGTTTTGATGCGTTTTTACAATATACCTTTGGTGAAAGCGATCGTGATTTAATGCTGGTGTATATGCACTTTTCTAATTCTGATAAAAGCAATACGAATTTAGGTGAGTTTTCTCCTAACTATCAATATAACAATTTTTATCACACAGCCCAAGGTTATGTAGCAACCGACATCAATATGATTGATCTCTTAGCCGGTCAAACCATTATGATGGGCGAAGATTTAAGCGTGCATTTTCAAGCGGGGGTTACTTATGCATGGCTTAAACAAAATTTCGATACAACCTATGATGCAGGTCTTGGTCATAGTGATATCCCACCTTTTGCTCAAGAAGCCTACAACACTGAAAGCAGTAAGTTTCAAGGCGTAGGACCGAAATTAGGCATAGATGCAGATTATGGTTTTGAAGAAACCGATTTTGGTTTAGTGGGCGGCATTTCAGCGGCCTTGTTGGTAGGCTCGCAAGATTATAGTACTTCTAGCAAAGATGCGACTTATATTATTCCTGCTCCTCCTACTCCTCCTCCTCCTCCTACCTATGCATATAGCAATACGGATTATGATTCTGTAACAACCACAGTCACTAATATTAATGCCAATTTGGGTATACGTTATCAATTTGGCTTTGAAGAAGATGAAGAACTGCCCTTTGATGTAGAGTTGGGTTATCGCGTTTATGAATTTATAGATGTACTGCATAACGACAATGACATTTCTTTAACAGGTCCCTATTTAGAACTTGCCGGTTCCTTCTAGTTATTGTTCATCACAATAGAGTCATACTGCAAAGTGCAGTATGACTCTTATTCAAAACTATTTCACTGATTTTAGATAAGTTTCAAGTGCCGATATGCGCAATGAAAGCTCACTCTCGAGGGTAAATATTTGACGGGCCGCTTTCCTATTGATAGTGCCGGTGGAGGCGTCAATACAGATTTTATTTCCGGGGTTATCACACTCTCCGTTGCTAACGGTGCAACTGCCAGGGAAATAAAAGAAAGATGTTTTCTTATTAAGAAAAGGTCTACATATTTGTACGTAGTTTACTGCATCTGTAGGGTTATCCAAGGCAGGCTGAGCGTCTTTGGGTGTTATTTCAACAACAAAGGGCGCTAGGCCTAATTGGGGTTCTAATTGTTTCATTTGTGCTTCAAGCACAATAACGCGATTTAAAAGTTCACTCGAGAAGCTTGCGCCATTATTTAGGTTTATCATCTCCCCCGTGTTTACATTAAGGCAGTTATCGGTACCGGGATAAAAAAAGAAATCAGGGATATCGTTACCGCCCATGTCCTGACATACTTTTACATATTCTATGGGGATGGCTGATCCTGTAGGGCTAGATGCCACCTCATTTACTGCAACAATAGGATCTCGCTCTACTTGCGGTACTAAGATTTTCATTTCGACTTCTAGTGCCAAGATGCGCAGTGAAAGCTCGCTCTGGGAGGTAATAACCTGACCCTCTATCGTTTGCTTGATCACACCTGTGGATGGATCAAGGCAGGGTGTATTAGGCTGTTGGCCGGAACTTGGATAAGTTCCAGGTATAGCAAAATAACCAGCGCCATATGTGTTACATATTTGTAGGTAAAAAACTTCAGGCGCTTCAGAAATAGGATCAGCATGTCCTGCGGTTATTCCCGCAAAAAAAAGGGTTCCTAACATGATTAAACGTTTCATTTTCTCTTTCCTTGTGAAAATAATGGATGGGTGTAACTAGTATTGTAATTTTAATACCCTAAATAATCCAGTTCTAAGCCATACCTTCCTGGCGGAATAACAAACTGCGCATAAAAATGAAAAAATGGATATAATGGCTACATGCCTGAATTACCTGAAGTCGAAACAACCTTAAGTGGCATTAGGCCACATTTAATGCTGCAAACCATTAAGCAAGTGGTGGTGCGTCATTATGGCTTACGTTGGCCTATAGATCGTGATATTCACAACAAACTGATAGGCCATCAAATCGAAGCGTTATCACGGCGGGGTAAATATTTATTATTACATCTAAGTCATGGCACCCTGATTATTCATTTAGGCATGTCCGGAAGGCTCAGTATTTTAGACAAAAATACACCCGCGCAAAAACATGATCATGTGGATTTAGAGCTGGATAATCAAAAATTATTACGTTTTACTGATCCAAGACGCTTCGGCGCATTTTTATGGACACCCGATTCACCCGATACGCAGGTATTACTCAAGCACTTAGGCCCTGAGCCTTTAGAAAAAACTTTTTCTGGCGAATATTTATTTAAGCGGGCACAAAATAAAAGACTCGCAGTAAAAACCTTTATTATGGATCAAAAAATAGTCGTAGGTGTAGGCAATATTTATGCAAACGAAGCTTTATTTTTATCCTGTATACATCCAAGTACTCCTGCAAACACAATTATTTTATCGCGTTATCAAGAACTGGCAAAAAACATAAAAATAATTTTACGCAAAGCCATCAAACAAGGTGGCACGACTTTAAAAGATTTTTTAAATAGCGAAGGTAAACCCGGTTATTTTTCTCAAAGCCTCCATGTCTACGGCCGTGAAAATCAACCCTGCACACATTGTGCTACAAAACTTGTAGCAATACAAATCACTAAACGCGCTACGGTGTTTTGCCCAAAATGTCAATATTAGCTAAAATAGAATTCACACCTGCAGCACGTGTAAAAAATCCCCTTAACATGAGGAAAATATTCAAAAAATGCAATTAACTAATAACTTTATATTAGAAAAAGACGATATTTTTTTATCCGTTCTTCTGCCACAAGACAGTGATGCTTTAGAAAAAATATCAAATGACACCCGTATTTGGCTGCACAATTCTAGCTTTACAGACCCTAAAGCGTTTATGGATGAATGGTTTTTAAAAGCATTAGAGCAAAAAGAAAAAGGAACGCGCATTCCTTTTGTGATTCATTATCAAAATCACGTAATCGGTTCAACGAGTTTTTATGATATTGATATGTCAAAAAAAATAGTAACTATTGGTTATACGTGGTTACATCCTGATTACTGGGGCAGTGGGATTAATACAAAGGTTAAACAACTACTTTTAAATTATGCTTTTAAACAAGCTAAATTTAACCAGGTCAATTTTATAATTGATAGCTTAAATCTACGCTCGCGCGCCGCAGTTGAAAAATTAGGAGCCAGGCAAACAGGCATTATTTACAATCATCTGCAGCGTCCGGACGGCACGCTAAGGGATTCAACTATTTATAGTATAAAATTATTTACTGTATTGGAACCTTAAAATTACAGTGGTTAATCCCAACGAAATTTCAATAACTTTTGGTCTATAGGTATGTAGTACATTATTATCTATAGGTGTAGACACGGTATTTTGTATGTTTGTAGCATCCGCCTTTGCTTGCCTTGCTTCATATTCATGTTTAATCTCATTTTTTACAGTGAAAGGTTGAGCTCTTTGCGATGATGAAATTGAGTTGCTTTTTAAAACAGGAGCAGCCTTATTGTTAGTTTTATGATGCATTAAAAAGGGTTGTTTAGTATGAGACTCACGTTTAGTGTCTTTTTCAACAAGATAACGAGGATTGCGCTTTTTTTCAGTATTTAAATGCATCAGTTCTTTCAATCGATCATGTTTATTTTTTTGAAAAACTAAGTCTTTGCGTTTAGTCCTATCTGAATGTAACGTAAAATGACGATCCTCAATAAGCGCTTCAATGCTATCGAACTCTTTATAATTAGATTTATTAAATTTATGAAATTTATTAAAAACAATTTTATGGTCAATAAATTCACAAAGAAACCTTGCAGTATCAAGACGCAAATCGGGTTCATAATTCATCCATGTCAGTAAGCAAATGCAAACATCATCCCAATCATCAAGCGCATCGTTATTTTCAAAAAATTGTTGAGCATAATTTAGTAAATCGTACCAGGGTATTTCACTGAAATGACTATCAAAATGACGCAGCATAAACTTAATAAAATTGACACTATCATAAGCATGTGGCGTTAGTTGCAATTTATTAAATAGTACTATGCCATCGGCATTCATCGGCTTATTAATTAGCAAAAGAAATAATCTTAAAGAGAAATTATAAAGCAACTCATCTGATCGTGAAAATTGCTTCACATTATCAATAAAAAAACCTACCTGTTCCTTGTGCATATGGAAAAACCAAAAAAAGGTATCATCATCAACATCACTATTAGTCAATTCATAATAGGGATTCAATAATATGGCTTCTATCGCACGAAGCTTGTCTATGCTCTCGTATACCGTAACACTTTGATCACAGATTGCGCATAACCATTGATGTGCTTCTATTATAAATTCAGTATAAAGCTCAGGAAACAGCAAGTTCTGTTCAAGGGGAGTAAATAAATCTGAAAATGAATTTACATGCCAAGAAGGCGCAACCTTATTTGCCTTATTAATTATCATATTGTACAAAGGTATTAAATAATAAACTTTAATATCATGAATACTCATGGTTGAAGAAAGTGCGCTTTGCGGTCTTTGTGTCAGAAGTCGCAGCTTTAATTTTAGCTTGTCAGATTCCTCGATCCCTTCACTGTATATAAAATGCGAATATAATAAATGATCATTAGCAACACTATTTTTTGACCCATTAATAATAAAAACATCGCTAACAATAAATTGTTCAAATAAATAATCAATTGAAGCGCTAAACTCTTTAGTTAAAGTTAAAAAATAGTCATGAGCCTCACGCGTCTTAAATGGATCAGTATCAGATAGAAAATAAACCAAGGTGTAAGAAATTAAGTCACCAGGAAATATTACATCGTAGGCCAGCAAATTATTTAATTTAATATAGTATGGACATGGGGCAGGACCAAGCGGATCAATACATTCGCTGATCAATTGTAATAACGCCTGTTGTACCTGTTCAGCATATCTTAAATCAATGTTTTCAAAGTCAGCATCATTATGAACAAGTAAGGGTTGTTTCAAACTGTATGAGGAAAGAATATTTCTTACAATGCTCATAATTTCAGATAACTTGTACAGGTCATCCCTTACAAAATTGACTAAATCACTCAGGCTATTTATTAGCACAATAAGTCCATTGGCCAGAAAATCGTTTTCAAAAGACAGTCTAGGAAGACGATTCATATTGTCAAACAAAGTATAATAATAGGGATAATTAAAAAATAATAATTGTGTTATCCTTTTAAGTTCAAAAACATGTTGTGTTGACACAGGCAAAGACAAAAATAAAACCATGGTGAGTTGCCAGCAACGCCACAGTTGATAATTTTTAGGACTATGGAGCAGCTTATCATGTATGGATTGTAAGATAATTTGACAGTCATAAGAAAAAAAGTGACTTTCAGTAAACATATTAATAATATAATTATTTTCCAAATTAAATTTACTTTTATATTGCACTATCAAGGCCCGCGAACTTTTTCTTACGTAACCATTGCTATTTGATAGTCTTGCGATGCAGCTTAACAAAACATTTTCTTGTAGAGTAGTAAATTTCATCAACCATTTTGTTAAAGCATCATGTGAATCTTCAAAGCTAGAAAGAAAAACGTCGTTCACGGATATTAAGGATTCAGCTGTTATAATTGAAACAGGCGCAAGAGATACCAAGAGTGCACAAGCCTGCCGCCTTTTATTTATATTTTCGGATATGAGTAATTGTAATAATAAATGAAGCGAAGTCTTAACTAATTCATGCTCATTTTTTTTCAAAATCTGTAGCGCAGAATTCTTAACAGCCAAACTATCGTGTGATAACAAATCAAATAACACTGGAATCGTATGATCAGGTAGAACATCAAAATCTAACAACCAGGTTAGCAATTGAAGACGTATTTGACTGTGACCACAAAGTAAAGCCTGATGAAATTGAGGTAAATATTGAGCTGAATTAAAATCAGGTCTTGGGTTCAACAATCGAACCATGGATAGAATAAAAGTACACGTCCTTACAGATTCAGAACTTAGCATGACTAGTAAAAGCGATATGCGATCAGGTTTCTCTAACACATGATGATGTTGTAGTGTTAATTGTGCAGCATTTCTAATTTCATCATTTTTACTCGATAAAAAGCCAAATAATGCCTTTTCAATAGAATCTGGCAACGAAGCAAAGGTTTTTAGCCAAGTGATCAGTTTTATATTGGTTAAATTAAAATTACACTCTAAGGCTTTAGTAATCAATTGGATTTGTTGAATTGAAAAATGAGGTAGAGGTAATAACGATGAAAGTAGGGTTATGCAAAATTCTCGAATAGATGGATCAGTAGCTGTAAGCTGCATTAATATGTCATTCAAACAGTTTGTGGTCAATAATAAATTATGCTTATACAATAAACTTAAAGTGCTTAGTCTGATTATACCATCCTTACTAAACAAACATGTTATCAATAAAGGTTCAAGCTTTAGCGGAATAACGTCAAAAGTATCCAACCATATTATGACATCATTTATGGTTCGATTGAAATTAGTACTTAAAATTGCAGAAAGAAAATTGATTTGATCATCATTAAAATGAGGAATGGGTTGTATTGCACGTAAAATAGACATGCTAAATTCGCGTACGGATGATTGCTCTGTGGTAAGCATCGTTAAAAGCGCGGTTAAATAATTTGAGTTCTCGAAAAAACATGGGTGTAGTAATGCCTCTCTTGCGGCGCTGCACACCTTGCTGTGTTTGCTTGCTGCACATGAAAATAAGTTAGAATAAAAATCAATACTAGGGTTAATCAGCTCTAAGTCAAGAAATTTAAATTGACCAAAAAACAGCAACAGCACTTCTTCGCTATCTAAAATAACAAAAATATTCAACATGTTTAAAACAGTTTCAATTTCAATTTTTTTATGTCGAAATAATGTTAACGTCACACCAAAGTTATCTGGTAAATATGATTTTTCCTTAATATATGTATGATGACTATTTTCAAGATAATTAATAATGATCTCGGGCAAATGGGGAGTCTCACATAACCGCTGATAGACCCACAGTTCTTGTTGATGAAAATTATATTCAGAAAAATTTAGTAATAGTGCCAAGCCCTGTAGAGCAGCATGAACAATTTTTGGATCAGGATCGTGAAGGTTTTTTGAGAATATCATGAGCCAGTAATTGCTGGTTGAAAGATTTAATTTGTGTATATTAGTATTTAAAAGCATAAAGGCAGCATTTCTAATATTCTCATCAAGGCAGAGAGTGAGCCCAAAGAGCGTTCTTTCTATTTTCTCCGTGACGGATTGTTTTGTGGTCATAGTCATTAATAGTTGCGTTGCAGCTAGACGTGCTTTGGGATCAAGATGATCCAATTGATTATTTAATTTTTGATACCGGTCACCATCGTGTAATTTACCCATTTTAAATAAGCATTGATCATAGAGTTGCTTTAAGTCCGTATAATCTTCTAAAGCATCACCTCTTTTATCAAAGCATTCATCGATGGCTGCACAATCAGCATTAGATAATGCAGTCCCTAAAGTGAGCAGTCCAGTCAATGAACATAAGACGATGTGATCTTGAGCATGGGATAGATTTCTATGGTAGGCTAAATGCAAAACATTTTTTTCATTTGCCGCGTCATTATACCTTTGTATGGTTATAAGTGCTTCTTTAGCGGATAGTAAACTGAGACTTTGACTAATTATACTTATAATAAGATCTACTGTCTCGTCATCTGTCTTATCAAATCCAAATAGTATTTGTGCCGCGGTCAACACAACTTTTTCATTTTTACCCCGAAGATAGCTATAACATTTTTTAGCTACAATTTCTTTTTGCTGACTTTCTAGCGAGTCAAATTTACTCTTTGCTTCTTCGCATGAATGTTGACTTTTAAGATCTATAACTAATTGCTCAGTCATCATTCTAGGAGTGGTTCTTTTTTTATTATTCACGGTAGAAAAATTTTCATTATAATTTGACATATTAAAAGATGCGTTAGAAGATTTTTGAGCAGCTTCTGCCTCTGCATCAAAATTAATTTCTAAAATCATTCTTTGAATGTTCGGCGAAAAATAAGTAGCGCCATTTGATAAATACCTGATCGCTTCTGTCAATTCGGGAATCCCAACATTATTATCTTTGATAAATTGAGTGGCAATACAAAGATTAAATACTTTACGATTTAAAATACAATCACGCACGATAGAGCCAAAAAGTTTATTGACAAAATCTTTGTCTTTTCCAGAGCAGTCAAATGAAACTGCACTATCTATCTCCCATATAAGAGAAATACTACTGGCAAATGATTTAAAATCATCATCAGTAACGGCCTTGTGCCTATCTAAAATGATAAGAGATTTTAATTTATGACTATCATTAGCGCTGATGGCAGGCTCCTTTATAATTTCACGACATAGGATCAGCAACTCTTCTAAGTTATTTTTTTCAAAATAACTAATATTCGATAACAAGTCATGTAAAAAACATTGAATTATAATCTGCCGAGTGATATGCCCAAATTTTTGCAATTTTTCTATACAAAAAGAAATGCCCAATTTGTCTTGGCCAGCCAGTTTGTTTAGTTTCTCATGCATCACAGCAATTATAGAAGTATGATTTTCTTGATTAAGTGCAGCCAAGCCGTTCCAGGCCGTTTGATATAATTGCGCATCATTGTCTGATAAATAGCGAACCAAACACGGGACTATGGTATTTATTTTCAAAGGGTCATTAAGTTTTGCTAAGTTTTCAAGAGCATTTTTTCTGACAGTAAGGCGTTTATTTTTGTTATCTATAATTTTAATTAAATTACCTATGACATCTTGTGCATATAGTTCTGAATGCACTACTGTAGCCCAAAGTGGTGCATCTGGTGTTTCTTTTAGCTGGATTAATCTATTTTCTAAATTGAGCGCTTGAAGAAGTTTAGGACTAAATTTTAATGCGTCAACACACGGTTTTCTATAATTGGCAAGATGTGCGTAATCAGGGTAATGCGTGTAGAATAAAATACGCTCAAGAAAAAGCAGGGTTGCGTGTATAATTTCATCTTTAATATCGATGTTATCTAATGATATTTCTTCAAGACATCGGCAAAGTAACATAAGCAAAAAGGGATTGTTGACTAAACTGGATTGTGTGTTTGCTATTAATATAGAAAAAAATTCATTTAATGCATGACCAAGTCCCACTTCCTTATGTAGAGCACCTGCAAAAAACCATATGACCACTTCAAACCTTGAATCACTCATAATGGTCTTTAAATATTCGACAGCCTGCGGATGTGTATCTTCATTAAGCCACAATTTCTTTAAATGATTTGCTGCAAAATATTCTTGAAAAGTTAAATGAATAAAATAATAGGCATCACGTGAGACGCCATCGGGTAGAGAATTAATTATACCCAGCCTACAGATGAACTGCATAATTGAAGCAGTTGGAAATAAATCACTTTCAGTCGGCGTTGGCAAATTCATGCGCTTATTTGCCAACTTATAAAATTTCCCCCTCTGATCTTCAGGCAGAAGCTTTTCAATTTGCTCATGAGAAAATATCAGTTGATTATCACGCATGCCCAAAAAAGCAAGTTCTTCTAAAAAAGATATCAAAGGCGCACATTCTTTAAAAAATTCATTAAATGGATGATCAACTTCTGCAGAAATTTGTTTGTCAAGCATCCTAAAATAATCATTATTACCATGATTCCATAATTTACTTAAGTTGATCTTATACAGTCTAGATATAATGGCTGTATACAGCTGTGTCATATTAATCGTTTCAATCTCTTCAATAAACTTTTTATCCCACACGCTGCATATCAAAGCTAAATTAATCGGTACATGAGCGACACCCCAAATACAAGGATTTTTACGTAATAGTCCTATCGCTTGGGTTGAATCTAATTGATTGTTGACATTTCTATTTTCATTAAGTAAAGCAAATGTTTTTGTTACATAAAGGGGAATATCATCATTGGTAAAGCCCATTAGTTCATAGTGTGCTTGCTCATCAACCATCGGGAAGGTTCCTGGCATAACGGCGTGTGGTCTGGATGTGATAATATAATTTTTATAAGTATTTAATATATAATCTAAAAACTCTTTTGTACGTTGTTGGGCAGGACTGTCACCCTTGATAAAAGCCTGTATTTCATCATAGCCATCTAATACAAACAAAGTAGTCTGCGCTTGTTGTAAGATTTGTGCACTTATTTCATTTGGTTTTACAGAGAAATTACTGGTTGTCTGTTTTGTGGGAATTTTTAATTTCGGTATGGCATGCACAATAAAGCTAGATAGTTCCTCTATGCCCGCATAGTTTTCTCTAAACGCATAATTTGATAAGTACCGCAAGGGTAGCCAATAAATCATTGTAAATTGGGACCAGCGTGATTCTTGTTTATCTTGCCATTTATAAGCAATATATTTACAAAATGTACTTTTGCCTATACCTGCCCGCCCAATGACAACCACACGATTGCCTCTATCAAATAATTTTTCCATATCAATAGGGTCTTTTACTCTATGAATGTCTTCATAAGTTTGATTGCGGCCCATGATGGATAAATTATCGCCCTCAAGCGTACCTAAACGACCTTGTAGTCCATTAAGTACAGATTTGTTTTGAGTTTCATGATCAACAATGGCAAGGTTAATGTAGCTGTCTTTAACATGTTGCGGAATATTAAACACAGGTAATTTAATCGTAGCATTGTCTTGGTAGTATTGTTTAATTTTATCTATGACTTGAGAAACGGTAGAGGTAGAGTTTGAAGACGCAGAATTTATTTGAATGGTAATTTCGTTATAAGTATGCGCAGTTATATAGTTTTCAATATTAACTGTTCCACCCTGTGCATTTACTTCAGAACTAATGTTAATATTATCTTTTTCAGTCTTCATACAGCGTTATACTACAGGTCATACTTATTAAATGTGTGCGAATTCTAGCATACAGCCATTTGGCTTAGTCAACTAGAGTGCACCCATCGCATCCCCAAGAGGATACATGCGCTACCTGCATAAACCATCCAAGATAAATGTTCATCTAAAAACAAGACACCAAAAAAAATGCTGAAAATAGGCAGTAAAAATATTGAAGTACCCAGTGCGATAGCGCCATAGTGTTGTAGAATATGAAAATACACGATAAACGCACAGGCTGTACCTAAAAAGGCTAGCATAACAACACTCACTAAGGCTGATTGAGTGATATGTGGTACAAAACTTAGGCCCTCAACACTTAAGGCAAGAGGCAACAAATACATACTTGCAAAGCTGACCTGTACTGCTGGTAACGTAAGTGTGCGCGTGTCCCGTAAAAAGATTCGTCCATAAACGATGGCCACAGCGTAGGATAAAGCGGCACATCCTGCAGCGATTATACTGATAAAATTATAGTTGATTTGCTCTTCACTGACCGTAGGTAATAATAATAAAACAAATCCTATAACACCTAAAATTATCCCAATTATTGATCGATAATTTAATTTTTCATCATGAATCAAAAGATGTGCTAATAATGCTGTTGCTATGGGTGTGAGCCCATTAATAATCCCTGCAAGTGCGCTATCAATATATTGCTCTGCAAAATTAAATAGGCAAAAAGGCAGGGCTAAGGCAAAAATTGCAGTAACGGCGGCGTGCAGATAGATCATTAAAGATTTAGGTAGGCTTGCACGTGTTAAACCCACAAATAACCATAAAAAAAGCGCCGCTATACAGACACGCATAAAAGCCAAAGATAAAGGTGGGATGCCACCTTCTAATGCAATTTTAATAAAAAAAAATGAGGGCCCCCACAGTGCGCCTAATAGAAAAATGTATGCAAGGGCTTTAGTGTTAATCATTTTTAGGGGGAAATGTGGGGGGCAATAAACCAAGACGGCTGGCTGTTTTGATCAATCCCAATAAATCCTGCTGCATGACTTGATATAAATCATCCAAGTGATTTAAAACAAAATACTCAGTTTGCATAATATCATACCGGTACGGTGTTCTTAACATGGTTAAAATATCAAATGCGTGACGTTTGGGTTTGTCACTATCAAGTGCATATAAAGTTTCGCCATAAGAAGATAAAATTCCACCACCATAAATTTTAAGGCCTTCATTTGTATTAATTAAGCCAAATTCGACCGTAAACCAATAAAGTCTGGCTAAATGCGCGCGCTGTTTAGGCGTGGCTTTTAAACCCAATTTACCAAATTCATAAGTAAAATTAGCAAAAGTCGGATCAGTTAACATCGGACAATGTCCAAACAGTTCATGAAAAATATCAGGCTCATGTAAATAATCTAAATCTTCAGGTATTCTAATAAAACTTGCTGCTGGAAATTGCTTATTGGCCAGTAACTGAAAGAACAATTCAAAGGAAATAAGCGCAGCTACAGGCGTGACTGACCATCCTGTGGTTTGTTGCAATATATCAGAAATTTCAACGCATTGTGGAATGCGGTTGTTATTAATGTTTAATACCTCTAAACCTTTTAAATAAGCAGGATGAGCACGTCCTTTGATCAAAGGATACTGGCGGTTATATAAAGTACGCCAGACTTGATCTTCAGCTTCAGTGTATGTAATAAAGCCTTGTTTGTCGGGGCACTTAGCAATGTATTTTGTCTTTTCTTGCATGATTTTACCTATAAATTACCTAATACTAAAACGATAATGAGAACGCCGGTTATAAAGACAATAATGGGGGTAAACCAACCACCGGGTGTTTGGTAGGGTGCTATGATTGCAGTATTTGTTCGTATTTTATAGACCATTAAGGCTGGCAAAATACAGCCTAGCACAGCAAAAAAAACGGCTGCATAACTTAAAAGTTGAGTAAAGCCTTGGGGTGCAATGAGTGCAAATAATAATGGCGGAATAAAGGTAATGAGCGCTACATTAAAACGCGTATTAATTTTATTTTTAGGTAAAATGTCCCGATAAAAATCAAAAATACATAAAGTAATACCTAGAAATGAAGTAATAAGTGCTACTTGTGCAAAGCTATTTAGGATGAATGCAATACTAGGTTTATTAATTACACTACCCATTAATTCAATAAATGCCCCTATGGAATGTCCATTAATCGTTTCAAGACTTTGTGGACCTACCGCAGGTATAATGCCAAAACTAAGTTTTTGCCAAAGCAAATAAATAAATAATGAAAGGCCGCTACCAATTACTATGGCACGTTTTAGTACCTGTACATTAAAATTGGCATATTGCGTGATCGAAGGGATAATAGGCTGATAACCAAAAGCAGTAAAAAATACAGGGATCGCCAGCCATAAACTGCTTGGCGTAGTAGTTTTATGTGACATTAAATTAACGATATCAATTTGAGGCACACACAGCAGCGCTACTAAAACCAACAACACAAACTTAATGCTCATGAACCCCATGTTTAATAAATCTGTGGCCCGTGTACTGGTATAAACAAAAAAGCCTAACGCACAGGTAAAAATAAGCGCACATTCTAAGGCACCCAACTCAAAGCCTGATAAATGCTTTACACCAACATAAAGCAATGAGCTGCCTCCACTTATATAAGCAGTTGTGAGCGCATACAATAAACCTAAAAAACTTAGCGTCATAGCTAATTGACCAAAACCACCTAAGGTTTTAACCGCCATAGTATTAAAATGTAAATGCAAGCGATCGGCAAGATTAACTTCCAAAATTAAAAATGCAGCACTCGTAGTAATGGCCCATATCAATAACATGAGCGCAACAGTAGTCCAATAACCCAAACCAATAGCACTCAATGGGATGCCCAGCATGCCTGCACCTATGGTTGTTCCAGTGACTAAAAGTGCACAGCCCATTATCTTGTTATTACTTTTCATGGTCATTACCTTAAATTGATATTAGAAATAGTAACACTGGCCTGGCATTAGGCAATGAGTAAAACTACGTATGGTTTATATCTGTGGGCAAAATATACTAGGTAATATAAATTCATAGGAAAGATAAATCATGTCAAAAAATTACCTAGAGCTTTATTCAGATAAATTTGCAGATTTAAGCGTCATTACAAAAAATGCGCTAACAAATTTAATCATGAATCTATATGATACGCAACTTGAAGACATGCTGAGTAATAAAACCTATGGTGTGTTTGAAGCAGAAAAGACAGCGCATTATTCAGCCTTACATGAATTTTTTAAAGTTAATCCTCAGATTAACGGTAAAGATAAATCACAAATTTTAACAGAATATCACGAGACATATTTCTTAGCAAATAACCCGACATTTAATCCGACATTGTCATTAACAGGTATTGATTTTACTGAATTAAATACACAAGGCCAAAGAATTGCAAACGTTGGGCATCAACAATTTATTAGTGAAAATCAAGATAAGCGCGAGAATTTGTTGGCTGCACTAGAGAGCAAAGAGCCTGATGAGTTAATGGCCATTTATTTATTATTTAATAAAAAATGTGCAGATAATGCTAGAGTGGCTAAAGAAGACATTGGCCCAGATAAATTAGCAAGTATCAGTGAGCGTCGTGACGCAGCCTTAAATCTTCTCACTAACGATCTTGAGAGTTTTAGTAGGAATACAATTAATGCGGAAATCAAAAAAGAAAAAGAAAATAAAGAGTATGCGTTAATACGCCAAGCTGAAAACCCAAGTGAGGAAGTGCTTAAAGCGTTAAATAAATCAGAACAAGCCATTAAAGAGCTTGAAAATATTAAGAAGGCAGTAAAAGGATTAAATGAGTATGAAAGAAATAAAAATGAAATAAAAGCCAATCAAAGCCTAATAGAGCAATTAGATGCCAATACAAAACAAACTGAGATTGCGGCCCTGAATTCAAAAATTGCTATAGTTCAAGCAAAAATGAATGAAGAACTGTTTAATTTACTTGAAAAAATTGCGCTTGATCATGCAAGCAACATTAGAGAATTAGAAGATGAAGATTGGTGGATAGAACATGGCCGCAACTGGCATGCAAATC
The DNA here is from genome assembly GCA_963798975.1 of uncultured Gammaproteobacteria bacterium. Classification (GTDB taxonomy): domain Bacteria; phylum Pseudomonadota; class Gammaproteobacteria; order JABCZS01; family JABCZS01; genus JABCZS01. Next base: position 81,128 of record CAWCVU010000003.1, on the reverse strand, counting down.
CATTTTCAATGTTTTGTGGCACTACCCTCTCAGGTGCCTTAGTCATTATAGGTTTAGAGTTGCAAGACCCATTCTTGTTAGGGCTATTTGTAATTCTTGCCGTGCCACTGTTTTTTTGGGTATGGATAGCAAATTATTATTTGACAAAAAATATTGCAGGTAATCTTATTCGCGATTTTATTAAGCAAGGTTTTCCTAAGGGTTATAAAGATAAATTTTTATATTTCATTTCGTTTTTTTCAACCATGGTTTCTTGTATATATACCGGCTATGCCACTTATTATTTCCTTAGGGAGTTAATTAAAGAAATAGGAATAGGCGGTGGAAAAAATCTTGCATTTGAAATATTAGCTAGTTTAGGTGTCATAGGCATCATTGCAGGCATTTTTACATTCGTAGCGTATTTTGCTGTTGTGTATAAACATAGCCAAATGTTCAGTATGCAATACCTCAAAGATTCATTTAAAGAAGTCGGTGATTTAGCGGTAATGGCCGACATCTCTTGGTTAAAAGTCCTGGGTACTCAAGTAGTTATCAAATTAATTTTAGGCAGTATTTTACTGGGACTTGCAGCCAGTGGGGCGATGCCTGCCTTGTTAAATATCTCCTTGATCATTATAACGACAGCTTTAAGTTATACCGCAGTTACACTGTTGCATTATTTCATCAATAAAACTTTAGGGAATAACCAACGTATTTTTTCCCAAGTACAATTGGGATTTTTATTGTTCTTTAGTTTAGCTTCGATTGTATTTTTAATGATAGCTGCAGCACCAATGTTAACGCCACTGGTAGGTGGGTATGTCGGTATTACTTTGGGCATAGTGTTGTTGTCTTGGATGGGTGTAGTGGCGCTATATACGATGTCGACTATTGAATCATTTAAACAAATTCTGAAAAAAAATAATCCTGTTTTAACGCATACAGTAACACCTGCTTTAGTGATGAAATTAAAAGATAAAACCAACGATAAAACAGCAATGGTAGCGCCACCTAGATCATTAATTGAACAATTTTGGGAAGTTGTAAAAGTATGTAATGCAGCAGGCAATGGGATACCTATCGTGGCTGGCGTATTAGAAACAGGTACAGGATTGGGCTTACATGGTTCTGAAATAGGTGTATTAGCAACAACGGTATTTATTTATGGTGGTGGTATTTCGTATGCCTGCAACTATAACGGCATTGAAGCAGATAAAACCAATCAAGGTAAAATGGCCGCCGCACAAGATCAGCGCAGATGGCTACAACAAGTCAGACTATTTTATATGAATATTCCCGCTGCACAAAACAAAATTGCGGCACATGAAGTTCTAAATACAACATCAGATAAAGAAAAAACAATATGCAAAAAAATGCGGACAATATTAGAAGATTTAAGAAAGTCGAGTGAATCTTCGCAGACTTTATCTACACAAGAAATAGATATATTAAAAAATGGTCAGTTAAAAGATGTATATGAAAGTGTAGAGCCCTTTATTAATGCAGCGAACAAAGCAAAGCAAACAATATCAATACTTGAAAATTTAGAATCAAGTGTTGAGGGATATCTCGTAAAAAGAGATGGTGAAGGAACGTTTAGGTTTGCTGATAGAACACTTTGGCCAGCCTTTGCAAAATCACCGAAGTTGATAGCAGCTAAAAAATTACAGGTATACATTCTAGAGCTTAAGAAATGTTTGAAAGGCGAAGTAGCTAATTTCAATATCGCAAGTTTTACACCAGAAGATCGTACCTGTTTAACACAAGGTCGTTTAGGTGACGTATTCAAAAAAGTTGAAAGAGAATTGTCAAGCCTAATGCCAATGACGCCATCAGCAAATATTGCAATAAGTTTATCATAAAAAGGAGCAACTAAATGAATCAATTAATCAGTAAAAAATGCAGTGCATGTTCAAGTGATACACCCATATTGGATACGCAAACCATACAAAATCATTTGAAAGATTTAACGTTTTGGGAACTTAATGCTAATCAAACCGAAATAAAACGTGAGTTTAAATTTAAAAACTATGGGCAAGTGATGGCGTTCACGCAAACTGTAGCTTGGCTTGCATTTAAAGAAGGGCACCATCCTGATATGTTGGTTAGTTATAACTTGTGTAGCGTACGATTTACTACACATGCAATCAATGCTTTATCAGAAAATGATTTTATTTGTGCAGCAAAAGTTGACCAATTATTTGCAATATAAACGTTAAGGAGATGCACTTGATGTCAACGAATACTAGCTATGAATTGAAAGTTATTTATGAGGGTGTTGAGTATATAGGGAGAGGCTTAATGCATAAATCAATGTTAGAAAATATTGAAAATATGAATATACCCATTATGAGTGCTTGCCGCAGAGGAAATTGCGGCTTATGTGAAGTGGAATTGGTAAGCGGAGAGTTAGATCCAGAAAGAAGCTTAGTGGTTGATGATTGTGTGCGCACGTGTTCATCTTATTTGCAAGGTGATGGAGAAGTTTTTATTGATGCTTAAATTATTTAATTAAGGAATATATGTATGTCATTATTATTTGCAATGTTTTCATTTTCATTAGCGATGTCGATATCGCCTGGACCCGTGAATATGATTATTTTATCATCAGGGATTAATTACGGCGTAAAACAAACGATGCCCTATGTGTCGGGTGCGACTATTGGCTTTACCTTACTGCTATTGTTTATAGGCTTAGTTTTTTTTGAATTTATACACGCCTATCCCTTCTTTCTAAAATATCTCGCAATAGGCGGATCCATTTTTATAATTTATATGGGCTATAAGATAGCCTCGTCAAAACCCGAGATCAAAGTTGATAAAAACAAAATTCCAAAATTCTATGAAGGATTTTTATTGCAATGGCTCAATCCAAAAGCATGGATTGCTTGTGTATCTGGCGCATCTATTTTTTCCAGCGTTGAAAGCTATATTCCCTTTTTAACATTTGCAGGCATATATTTTCTTGTGTGTTATGCATCGCTGGCTGCATGGGCCATGTTGGGCGATAAAGTAGCAATTTTATTAAATAGTCATTTGCGCTTGCGCATGTTTAATATTGCCATGGGGTTGTTGTTAATTATTACTGCAGTTTATTTGAGTTACTCGCATCTGTTTACTTAGTATTTTTACGTATAGGATATTTGATTTACTTGGGCTAGAATTTTTTTGTGTCTTAAATATATAAAATTAATTGGAGGTTTTAAATGAAATTCTTTGAAGGCAAAAAATTTGTATTTGTTTTAACATCAGAAGCTTCGGCAGGAAATCTTGCGCGCGCAGGCGTTGCTTTAGGTGCAGCATTAGGAAAACTTATTCCGCAAGTGGTGGGTCGAGACATGCGTGTTGAAAATCGTACACACAAAGGGATTACTACACAAAATTTACCCGTATTAAGTGGTATTGATCCAGAAGGCAAGAAACAAAGTCCAGAAGTAATGAGACTATTAAGAGAAGATTTGAAAAAAGATGAAGGTCTAGTAATACCTGATGTGCCTGCAGACATCGAACATTCAGATAAATACGATAACGATGCTGAAATGAAATTAAAAGTAGAAAACTTTAAAAATGATAGAAGACTACTTGTTGTAGATGTTACTTCAGACATTAATGATGTATCCAGTTATGACGAATATATGCAAGTCTTAGCCACTAAGCCAGCAGATAAAGTGAAATATTTGGGGATAGGTATTTTTGGTGATATTAACGAAGTCAATAAATATACTAAAAGTTTAAAATTATTTGTAAATCAACCTAAGATTGCAGAGCCCGCACGCAAAACTTGGAAACCCAATTCAACTAATGAATTACCTTCAATGAAAGTTGTTTTAGCAAATAATAATACCGGGGGTCGCTTAGTTAATTCAGCAATTATTTTAGGTTTAACAATTGGTAGAGACTGTCCACAAATTATTGGCCAAGACATGGTGGATAGTTTGGGTCATAAACATATTGGACTGCCCATATTGGATATTCCTGTTCTAAATGGTTATGCCGATGAGCATAGAATGATGAGCAAAATGAGAATGGCTTTGCACAATGACCCTTCTTTATGCGTAGTCGATGTATCTGATGCTACTAAAACAAGATCATATGGTGACTATCTTGCTTTAGCAGAAAATAATACGGTTAGTAATACTGTCTACTGGGGTATTGCTTTATGTGGCAATCAAGACCTCGTGGATCAACACACTCAAAACTTAGAGCCATACGCACGCTTTGATGAAAAGAATGCGAAAAAAATTGAGCAAGAAAAAGTAAAAGCAAATACATGGGAGCCGCTAATTCAGGCGTATGAACCCAGCAAACAAGCAGAATCTTCATCTTCTTCATCTTCTTCATCGTCTTCATCATCATCGTCATCATCGTCATCATCTTCATCAGTAAAGGCGCCATTGGTTGATTATTACAAAGTAACAAATGCTGTTAATAATAAAACAGCAACGCCTAGTATGGAAGATGAGCAACAACGCGAGCTTAGAAGGCAAAGATATGAAGGTATAGGTCTAGTCAGTGCAAAATAAATTTATCAATAAAGAGGATTCATAATGGAACTATCAGTAAAGAGTAATGTAAATAATGCTAAGAAGCCTGCGCGTTATTTAATACCTGAGGCGGTTTATGATTATAATCACCCTCATGTAGTGCACTACACACAGTATTTCATTGACCGTGCATCTAGTGAAAATGTTTTTGAAAAAATTGATGCAGCGCTTAAAGTGAATAACAATGAGATCACTGCTCAAAAAATGGCAGATGCTTGGTATGAGTTTTCGAAATACGTGCCTATTTTTATCACTAAAGCAGTCACATTGACCAATGATCCTGAACAGCAGCATCATTTAATTCAGATTGCTTATGATGAATTAGGCGGCCGAGATAAAAATCTTGTCCATTCAAAATTGTTTATCGAGGCTCTAGAAGCAGCCAATATACCCCTTAGCGCTAATACTGCAATTTTATCAATACAAAAAGTTTTATCTTCATTGACTAAAACATTAGAGAAGACAAAAACGCAGTCAGGCATTATAGGTTTGCTACTTAGTTTTGAGATTATTGCAGAAACAAATATTGAAACGTTGTTTCAAGGCCTTGGCTATACCCCTGATCGTCAAGAAATATTATCGGATAGTTTGTTCTTCAAAATTCACCGCGCAGATGAAATAGAGCATATTAGGCATTCAGTAGCTAATTTCTTACGCTTTAGTACTTCAAATGAACAAATAGAAGAAGCAGAAGAATTTTTTGATGCAGGTATAGTTTTTTGGAAAAGTTTTTGGAATGAAATGACAAATCTAATAGGTACAAAATGAAAACTATCGTATTTATAGAAACAAATTTTAGCGGGCTATATGCCATTGATTATTGTCGGCATCAAAACTATAAGTCGGTTTTAATAACCGATAGTTTTGAGCGCTTTGAAAAATGGTTCCCAGAATCAGTTTTAGGCAAACTTGAACAGGTAAATCAGTTAATCAAGGTCAACGATTCTAGTAATGTTGAAGAAGTATTACAAGCCATTAAGGATCAAGTGCCAGAAGTTGATGCTGTGCTTACCTTTGCAGAAATTAGGACTAAAACTGCAGCTAAAATTTGTCGCGAATTAGGGCTAAGAGGTAGTCATCTTGAAGCCATAGAAATCGCGCAAGATAAATATCGATTTAGAAAGGTGCTGCAAGATAAGTATGTTGAACGCGTCGGCTGTATCAAAGTGAATGCAGATGAAATTGATTCATTAGAAAGTGCAAATATAAAATTCCCATGTTTTATAAAGCCTGTCAATGGTCATTCCAGTATTGGTGCAGCTGTATGCCGAAATGTCAGCGATATAAAAAATGTAATGAATCTGCTTAAAAAGACAGATGAAGATTGCGTATCCTCATCTGTAGTTATAGAAGATTTTTTAGAAGGACAATTAGTCAGTGTTGAAATATTAACAACGGCCAGAGGCCAACATCAGATCGTAGGCATTTCAGATAGAGACATCGTCAATGACAGTGTGGAAACAGGTTCGTCATTTCCACTGCGTCATCGTGATAAAGATTTAATTGAAAAAATGGCTTGTGCAGCCCTAGATGCCATTGGTTATGACTTTGGTGCAAGTCATGTGGAATTGATCGTGACAAAAACGGGCCCACATTTAGTTGAGGTAAATACCCGTGTAGGCGGCAGTGGTCATTCTGTCATGTTAGATTTAGCAACTTCTAGATCCATAGTAGGCGATTGCATCGAATTAAATCTTGGTCAACTAAACCTCTCAGATAAACTTTATAACCATGAACAAGGTGCGGCATGGAAATGTTTTGTTTCACAAAAAGGGGGTTTAATTAGAAAACTACCGACACTTGCATCTGTAAAAAAACAAATAGGTGTGACTGATGTCTGGTTTCATCATCAGGTAGGTGATACGGTCCAGGCGCTTAATTCTAATTTTAATTGGATAGTGCAAGTTATGTGCACAGGACTTGATCAAGTTGATGCAAAAAATAATGCCAATTTAGCAATAGAATATATCGCACAAAACACAGTTATAGAATAAAGGATAAACGATGTTTAATATTAACAAAGGACAACTGAACCTGCTTTTAAGTACTGCGTCGTTCGCAGTATCATCAGCTGGTTCAGTACTATTGTATATCGTCTTTGCGATTATTATATATGAAAAATCCGAATCAGCTTTACTGACATCGCTATTCGTATCTTTACAATGGTTGCCAGTGTTATTAGTCATTTTATACCGTAGTGATTGGGACCATGGTATGAATCCTAGAAAGCGTTGGTATTTATTAGATTGTGGCTGTGCACTATTGACCTTACCCATTTTATTCTTTGTGCAAGATTTTAATTATATGTGGATTATCCCTATTATGTTAGTGCGAGGGATTTTTGATCAAATTAATAGAATAAATCGCACCGTCGCTGCAAAAGTATTATTCCCAAGTGAAAAGTCTGCGTATTATGCCTCATTTTTACAAACGGGTTATCATGTCGGAATTAGTATTGCGGCAGTGTTGGGCATTTTATTAAAAGATGTGATCAGTTTAGAACTTTTAGTTTGGCTTAATGTGGCTACGTATATTGCTTCAGCGCTGTTAATCTTAGCCACACAATGCATCGCAAACGTAAACTTTCCAAAATTCTATGAGCGTAAATCTCTAAAAAGTAGATTAATCGCTTATAAAAATGCATTGCAAACTGATGCAAGATTGCTCTACTGTGCAATTCTACCTCCAATTACTGCCACTTTTTTTCAAGGCACTTATAGTGTGTTACAACCTATATTTCCGATCAAAGGGCTTGGACTGGGCGCAGCAGAAGTGTCTTTTTCATACATCCTGGCAACGATAGCTATCGTACTAGGTTCATTTGGATTTTCATATTTATCTAACAAATATAGATTCTTCGATAATAATTTTATGAAAACCATAGTCAGGGTATCTATTTTATCCTTATTGGCAAGTATCAGTTACATCTTTTTAGTGGCAACAAAATCCCCTGTATTAAGTGCATTATTTTTTGTTTTGATGATATTTATATTCGAATTTATCTGGATGAACGGATATGCAGGTATTGTTGCTTATTCGCCTGAAGGAACTTTAGGCGCTGTGTTTGGGATCACGTTTTGTATTGGTTGTACCGCAGCAAGTGTCGTTGCAGCGCTGACAGGTTTTTTAATTGACGTAACGGGCAATGATTTTGTTATGACAGTTTCTATTTTTATGATCACGTATTTAAGCATTATCGGTCTAGCTTGGCTGGTGTTTAATCAATTGGGATATTCTACAAATCAGGAGGTGAATTATGGGTAATTGGGTAAGCAACGATTTAAAAGAAATCAATGAAGAAAATTTAAATTTACTGCTCGAACATAAAATTCCAGGCTTAATTATGCCTAGTTTTATTGCAAGAAAAACATGCGATATTGTGGCTTCACGACTCAATAGTTTGTGCTTTCAAAATTATGATCATCTAAAGGACATACCCGTACACCAAGTTGGCTTGTGTCACAATCAATGGGCTCATGATGAAAAATCATTATATTTTAGTAAAAAACAAGAAGCGCAGCAGTCGATTGATATCATTTATGAAGGTTTAAATATTAACCCAGTCAATAAAGTCATTGCAACATTGGCTAAAAATTGCAATCGTCATGTGCAAATTTTTGAAGAACCTGAATATGGACAATATTTTGCAGGAGCATTTCGAAGTTTCAAAGGACACGGTAAATTGCATGCCGATCATGCGCCCAGTCATATTCGTAACCCTTGGGCAGTCACAGAGCTCTTAAAACAACTCACTTGGAATATTTATTATAGCTTACAAGGCGAAGGCGGCGATCTGGTGATTTACGACACTATTCATACTAAAGAAAATGATGTCCACAAAGTGCCAGGCGATTACTACTTTCCCTATAGCGTCTTAGAAGGTGAAGAACATTTTAGAATAATGCCGCGTGTTGGGGATTTAATTATATTTAATACCCAAAATTTTCATGAGGTTTTAGGGAGTAAAAATGGGACACGTATATCACAAACGTCATTTATTGGTCTTAAAAAAGATGGCAGTTTAAATCTGTGGTCTTAACTGAGGAATTAATTATGTTATTAAATCGATTATTTATTATGTTTATCTGTACAGTAATTTTTGGAGTTAGCCATGCGTCTACAACATTAACTTACTGCTCAGAAGGTAGTCCAGATAGTTTCAATCCACAAGTCTCATTATCAGGAACTACGCGCAATGCAACGACACCTACAATTTATAATCGATTAATTGATTTTAAAATTGGCACCACGGATATTATTCCTTCGTTAGCAGAAAGTTGGGAGGTATCCAATGATAATACTGTGTATACTTTTAAATTAAGAAAAGGGGTCATATTCCACAGCACGGAATATTTCAAGCCCACACGTGAGTTTAACGCCGATGATGTCGTTTTTTCATTCACAAGACAATTATCTCAAGAACATCCGTACCATTATATAGGTGGTGGCGTTTATCAATATTTTCAAGGCACAGGCATGGATCATTTGATTCGCTCTGTTGAAAAAATTGATCCACATTTAGTGCGCATTACTCTAAATAAACCCGAAGCACCCTTTTTATCTAATCTCGCTATGCCTTTTATGTCTATTTTATCAGCCGAATATGGGCAGCAATTACTAAAAGAGGGCAAACCAGAGCAAATTGATCAATTACCGATAGGAACAGGTCCCTTTGCCTTTAAGCGTTATGTAAAAGACAGCACGATCCGCTATGTTGCACACATAGATTATTGGCGTGGTACACCAAAATTAAATCAACTGGTATTTGCAATTACACCCGAGGCAAGCGTTAGATACCAAAAACTTAGAACCGATGAGTGTCAAATAGCGGTGTATCCAGCACCTGCAGATTTAGGCCTTATAGAAGAAAACAAAACCTTGCAGTTAAAAGAACTGGATGAGATGAATATTGCCTACCTGGCTTTAAATACAGAAAAAGAACCTTTTAATAATGTATTAGTACGCCGAGCTATTGCGCATGCCCTCAATAAAGAATCTTATATTCGAGCAATTTATATGAATAATGCACAGGTTGCTATCAATCCATATCCTCCAACTTTATGGTCATCTACAAATGATGTAACGATCTACGATTACAATCCTGAAAAAGCTAAACAATTACTGACACAGGCAGGCTATCCGTCTGGATTTTCAGCTACTTTATGGACCTTGCCGGTCACTAGACCTTTTAATCCTAACGGCGCAAAAATGGGTGTGTTGATGCAGCAAGACTTAGCCAAAGTAGGAATAAATGTAAAATTACAAGCCTTCGATTGGGCCACTTACCTAGAAAAAATAAAAAATGGTGAACACGATATGGCGCAATTAGGCTGGACAGGAGATAACGGCGATCCTGATAATTTTCTCTATACCTTGCTCAGTTGTGATTCTGTAACGAGAGGCTCTAATAATTCTCGTTACTGTCAAAAAGAATTTAATGATTTACTTATCAAAGCACGTGGTATTGATGATAGGGCACAAAGAACCACGTTGTATCAACAGGCACTTAAAACATTAAGCAACGATACACCCATTATACCGATTGCGCATTCAAAAGTTTTCCGAGGCATTAGCAATCAAGTGCAAGGTTATGTCATGGATCCTTTAGATATGGATAATTTTTACGAGCTTTCTTTGAGTTCCAAATAGGTATTACGATCATGTTTAGTACAAAGCTAATTCGATTCTTAATATTATTGTCCGGTATGCTGATGTTCACTTACATCATGATGCAGTATGGTTTTGATGTTGATTTCAAGAATAGAGCTCTCTTTGGAGAGTTCGGTATATTATCTGAAATTAAAGCCAGATGGCCTGCCACGATAGAACTAGGGTTGATGGCTATGCTGTTTTCAATATTGATCGGTATACCTTTGGGTGTTATGTCCGCCGTTAATCATAAAAACTGGCTAGATCGTCTTTTAATAGGTACTTCATTAATGGGTTATTCAGTGCCCATTTTTTGGTTGGCTCTAATTTTGATTTTAGTTTTTTCAGTAGGATTCAATATTACACCTGTTGCTGGTCGGTTAGCTGTTATGTATGACATCGCACCGATCACAGGATTTATGTTGATCGATACCTTATTATTACCCGCCAGACAAACTTATCATTTTAATGCTTTTTACAGCGCAGTGTCTCACATGATACTGCCGATTCTCGTGCTGGCCAGTATGCCGATTGCAGTGTTTGCCAGAATGACGCGCGCCTGTATGTTAGAGGTTTTATCAAAAGATTTTATTTTAACAGCGCGCGCAAAAGGCTTGAGTGAATTTAGAATCATATTTATTCATGGCTTTAGAAATGCACTGCCGGCCATACTTTCAACAGGTGGATTGTTGTTTATTACCACAGTCATTATGGGATCTATCGTTACCGAAGTCATATTTGGTTGGCCAGGAATCGGCAGCTATATCATTAAAAGCGTATACGCAAGAGATTATGCTGTAGTGCAAGTTTTTTTACTGATGATGGGCGTTATCGTATTAATGACTAATACAGTGCTGGATTTAATTATTTTATTTTTAGATCCAAGAAAAGGGTAAATTAGAAATGATATTTACATTATCACGTATAAAACTATTACCACTAAGTGCCATGCTCTTTATTGTATTCATATCAATAGCAGCAATATTTTTACCCTATCTTTTAAGTTTGGATCCGTATAGTGTAAGCGATCAACTCTTACATCCACCTAGTTTTACTTATCTGTTGGGAACAGATGATTTAGGACGTGATATGTTTTCACGTCTTATATATGGCGCTAGAAATACCTTAAGCATAGGATTTGTCGTTGTGCTTTTTTCGCTAGTCATTGGATCTTTATTAGGATTATTGGCAACGGTTTATCAAGGTAGTTTAGCTCTTTTTGTAGATTATATAAATGATATGCTGATGTCTTTCCCAAGTATTTTATTAGCAATTGTATTGCTTGCACTGCTAGGACCAGGACTGGTGACTTGCGTGATTGCGGTGACGGTCATTACTATTCCCGGGTTTGTTCGTGTGGTAAAAACAGTAGCCACTCGTGAAATAAATAAAGACTATATTCAAGCAGCGCGCACGTCGGGCTTATCACGATTACAAATTTTACGATCTGAATTATTACCTAATTGTTCAGTACCTATTATCGTGCAAGCCACTTTTGCATTTAGTGAAGCCATTTTGATGATTTCAGTTTTAGGATTTTTACGCTTAGGTGTAAATCCACCGATGGCAGAATGGGGATCTATGTTGGCTGATGTCTATCAATTTATGGAGTCCAATCCTTATTTAGTTATTTTTCCTGGCCTTTGTATTTGGACTAGCGTCTTTGCAATTAATGTAGTGGGTGATGGCTTATTAGAATGGCTTGATCATAACGAAAGTGGAAGTCACATAAAATGATCTTAACCATCAATAATTTAAACATCAGTTTTTTAAAAAATAAGCATTATAGCCAAGTAGTGCGTCATTTAAATTTGCAAATTAATTCAGGTGAAATCTTAGGTTTAGTAGGAGAGTCAGGCTCAGGTAAGAGTTTAACAAATTTAGCTATCATGGGACTTCTACCCAAGTTTGCAAAAATTGAAGCCACGAAATTTTACTTTAAAAATCACAATCTTTTAAATTTAACACCTAAAGACTGGCGCGCTTTGCGCGGGCGAGAAATAGCCATGATTTTCCAAGACGCTAAAAGCGCCATGAATCCCTCGATGAAAATTAAAGCGCAATTAATCGAAAGTATTAAAAGAAACAAACCCGGCAGCAGTGAAACTGATATGAAAAATTGCGCTATGCAATTACTTGATCAAGTGCGCCTCACCTCTTCTAAACGAATTTTAGAAAATTATCCGCATGAGCTCTCTGGTGGCATGGCGCAACGCGTCATGATAGCCATGGCGCTTGCCACGCAGCCTTCTTTACTTATTGCAGATGAACCAACCACAGGATTAGATCTTGTAAATAAAAAACAAATTTTAAATTTACTTAATGAGATAAGACTTGAAAATAATATGGCTGTGATTATCGTATCTCACGATATCAATCTTATAAGAGCTCACACAGATAAAATAGCCATTATGTATTCGGGCGAGTTGATGGAGGCAGGCCCAACCCAAAGCGTTATGAATAAACCCATACATCCATATACACAAGGGCTAATCAATTGCCTGCCTAAAAGCAATTCACAGAATCACAGTAAATATTTGAATGCGATCAAAGGTCTTGTGTTACCTATTACAGAACAAGTAGACGGTTGCCGGTTTTACAATCGCTGTCCTCAAGCACAACTAAAATGTTTGTCTAAAAAACAGTTGATGCGTCCAATAGGCGCAGATGGGACTTATGTTAATTGTTATTTGGAAGAAATCGCATGAATAACACTACATTTTTAGAAGTCCAAGGTATTTCCAAAACCTATAAAAAGCAAAAAAACAAAGCAATTCAGGATCTTTCATTTTCAATTAAAAAAGGCACAACGACTGCTTTAATGGGTGAGTCGGGCAGCGGCAAAAGTACGCTTGCTAAAATTATTATGAAACTGGAATTGCCAACGAGCGGAAATGTATTTATCAATAGTGCAAGCGGCAAAAAAAATATTGCCGATATTTCATCTAAGGAATATTACCGCAGGGTGCAAATGGTTTTTCAAGATCCCTATTCTTCACTAAATCCACAAAAAAAAATTTGGCAAATTATATCTTCACCCTTAAATGCACAGAAAATGCTAAGTCTGAACGAGCGATTTGCAATAGCACAAAAATATATTGGCATGGTTGGTTTAGGTCAGGAATATTTACAGGCGCATCCGAAAGCCTTAAGTGGCGGACAAAGACAGCGCGTTGGAATTGCACGTGCGCTGGTTTTAAATCCAGAGTTACTGATCTTAGATGAAGCCCTGTCTGCATTAGATTTATCAATACAAGCGCAGATCGTCAACTTGTTGGTCGATTTGCAAAGTAAATTAGGCTTAACCTACCTATTCATTTCGCATGATGAGGATATGGTTAAACATTTTGCTGATGAAGTTATCATCATGCGTTCAACTGAAAGGAAATAATTATGTATCCAGAACCATCATTTATTGCAAGAAGATTAGGACCCACACAGTGTTATAAGTGGGGGGAAACTTATGAGCGTGGTTTCTGGGTACGTCGAAATATGACAGCAGCACTTTCTTGGTATTGGTCGGCTGCAAAATTAGGCAGTGTAGAAGCTTATCTGAAATTAGCAGAGTATTATTCAACACGTTCAGATAAAGCGAATGCCATATTATGTTTTGAAGAAGCCATAAAACTTGGCAGTCATCAAGGGTATATGGGACTTGCACAGTATTATGAAAAGCAAAAAGAAACTACTAAAATGTTGCAAACCTATGCAAAAGTTGCTGCGCTAGGTGAAACACGTGCGCTACAAAAATTAAAATCCTTTGCAGCAGGAAAAGATCAATTAGCCTGTTATTATTTAGGTAGAGTCTATGAACAACAACAAAAATGGCAAGATGCGCTCAAACAGTATGAGATAGCGGCTTCAAACGGCTGCGTACTTGCGATGGAGCAATTAGCAGATTTTTATCAAAAAGATCATCCAGGAATACCCCAAAATTTTGCAATGGCATTATTATTCTATAAACAAGCGATATTAAAAGATTCGAAACATGCCAGTGCATCTTTGGTTATGTTGGCCGAAAAAAATGGACAGGCTGCTTGTGCTTTGGCACAAATTTACGAAGAGTCGCCTAGTAATCCGGCATTTCAAGGTCGTGTTGCTGCTATAAAATATTATGAAAAAGCCTCACTATTGGGCAATGCACATGCAAGTTTTCGTTTAGCCGAGTTATCTAAGGACCCTGCACGCACTTGTCAATATTACCAGCTAGCAATGACCCAGCAGCATCCAACAGCATTAGCTGCGCTAATTTTGGTATTAAAAAATTATTCTGCTCCACAAATAGAGTATGATCTGGCCCTACGGTATGAAGGCATGTCCAATTTTGAACAAGCAGTCATTTGGTATAAAACAGCGCTGGATCATGGCCATAAAAATGCAGAAAAACAATTGGCAGCGATCATTAAGAAAAAACCAGAATGTGCACATCAATTAGGTGAACTTTATTTTACTAGCCATTTAACGCTTGCAATAGATTATTTTATTCAAGCTGCCCTTGCAAATATCGATGTATCAATTAAAAAAATTATTCATCTAGCCGAGCAAGGTAATCCAGAGCATCAGTTTAAGTTAGCGCAAAATTATTATTATGTTATAAAGAATCATTCAAAAGTCGCCTATTGGTGGATGCGTGCGGCGCAACAAGGGCATGCACAAGCGCAGCAAAGTTTAACAAGCACTGCATTTGATGCCAAAATATGCATAGAGATTGCACAACTTTATGAACAGGGTGAAAAACAAATTACCCGTAATCTGGCAAGCGCGTATACGTTTTATCAGAAAGCCGATCAACAGGGTAATCTGGATGCCTGCTATAAACTAGCCGAAATGTTTGAACAAGGTATTTTGGTAGAAAAAAATCTAGAAACCGCCTTAGGATTTTTGGCAAAGGGTGCACGCAAAAATCATTCACCTGCGCTTTTGGCATTGACGCGTTTAGCAGAAAGCAATTTTGCTCAAGCACAATTCACCCTAGGCCAGGTATTACTTGCACACGGTGATAAAACAAACCAGGTGATTCAATGGTATATACGTGCGAGTGAACAAAATCATCAGGGTGCATGGCAGTATTTAACGACGACTGTATTTGACAAATCTCAGTATATGCAGCTGGCCATGCTTTATGATACCGGATCAGAAAAGCCGCTTGTTGCTAAAAATCAAGAAAAAGCCATTCTATTTTATATTAAAGCCAGTGATGCGGGTGATTTAGATGCTACTTACCGATTAGGGGAGCTAGAAGAAAAGCGTTCGCCATCTCCTAATTTAGATAAAGCCCTTAACCATTATGGAAAAGCCATGCAGGGTGGTCATGTGGCTGCAAAAAAAAGCGTGACACGTCTGGCAAAATTACCCCATATGCAAGCTTGTTATTTATTATCTGAGCTTGAGAAAAAAAATAATCTAGAACAAAGCTTACGCTGGTCATTATGTGCTGCAAGTCTTGGTCATTTGAAAAGTAAAAAATATTTTGAAAGCGCAGAACTATCTGGTGAGCAAGCCTGGTTAGTCGCTCAAGCGCTTGACACAGGGAACACAGGTATTTTTACTATCCAACAAGAACCTGCTCAAGCAGTTCGATTTTATGCATGTGTTGATGCAAAAAATAAGCATTATACACAGGCGTGTCTTCGTTTAGCACAGCTTTATGAAACAGGTGCAGAAGGCGTTGCCATCGATAAAGTATTAGCAACGGGTTACTTTATTAAAGCCGCATATGATCCTAACAATGAGAATGCATTACAAAAAGCAGAATCTTTAGTAGCAGAGTTAAAAAATCCTGCGCTCACTTGTGCTTTGGGTGATTGCTACAAATTAAACAATCCGCAAAAAAGCATACGGCATTATAAATGGGCTGCTGATCAAAACTATACACAAGCATTAGTCGGTTTAAGTGCGTTAGCACAAACAGATGGCGAGCATGCTTTTAAGATAGGTCAGTTGTATGAAAGTGAGGACTTAGAGCAAGCATTTAAATATTATCAGTTAGCACTTATGAAAGATCATGCAGAATGTTTAACGCATATGGAAAATATGGCCACACAGGATCCGCAAGCCATGTATATACTGGCTTGTCATTATTATATACCTCATCAACAAACACAAAAAGCAGTAGATGTTTTAATGATAGCGGTTGCTTTAAATCATGAGCCCTCACTCCTCTTTTTTAAAAGCATGAACTTAAGTGCTGCGTGGTGCGAAAAAATTGCTGCTATCTATGAGGTGGGTAATAGTATTCATAAGCAAAACCTTCCGCTGGCTATTGCCTTTCGTGTTAAGGGTCTTAATATTTCCGATCCTAAAAAACTTATGCATTTAGCTGGGCTTTGTGAAGTACAAACCACTGATCCTGTGCAAAGTCGCAGAATGGCTTGGGAATATTACCTTAAAGCAGCTTACCTAGCATGTCCAGAAGCCATCAGACCTTTGGAGCGCTTGGCTAGTTACGGCACATCAGCACAACAGCAAGAATTAGTGACTTTTTTCAAGGGACTAGGCAATGATGCAAAAAAGGCACAAAAATGGGAGCAAATTGCACAGCAACAAAATGGAACATTCACATCTACCACGCGCACCCTTTTGCCTGTGTTGAATGCAACTCAGTTACGCAAACCCAATACGATTAATGTTTATTCACCAATACCCGCATATAGAGGAGCAAAGTAGCTATGTACAAAACAAAACAAGATAATTTTTATGCTGTTTTAGGCTTAGATCATACAGCCACACAAGATGATATTAAAAAAGCCTATCGCGCTAAAGCCTTGAAAACCCACAGTGATCGCGGTGGAGAGGATGCAAAAATGGCGAGCCTTAATGAAGCGTATGAGAAATTAAAAGATCCGCTGAGCAAAAAAGAGTATGATGCGAGTCTAAAAAATTCACCTGATGCCATCGATAAAATGCTCAGTGAACGTGTGGCTTCAGAATATCTTGATAGCACCGGCGAGCGTTTTTCACAGAGATCCCGTGTGCGCTATCAACAGTTATGTCAAAAATATACAATAACACCTCTACTTGTCCAACGCGCAAGTCAAAATATTAAACCGCATGCCAGTACTTTATATGGCACATCAGAAAATTTATTTGCACATCTATATTTAAAAATGAGACAAGATCCACAAATGAGATCTATAGATCACATTACCTCTAAACGTTTAACACCAGAGTTTGCATTTAAAATCTTTATAGATTTTTTAGAAGGGCAATATTATGGGCAGCAACTAGGTGCTTTAAACAATTATTTTTCGGCTGCAATACTGCAAGCAGAAGCAAGAGAAAAAAATTTATATGAAAGCATGGCGCAGTTTATCACTATTGCAGATAAGCAACGGCCTAGACAAGAAATTTTAGTATACCAAGCTTTACTTGGGATTAAGAATTATATCCAAGATACAGCTAGCTTTAGCATGCCTTATTGCGCAACACTCTTACAAAACAATAAGTTTCGCGATCTCTTTCAATGGAGCTTTATAAATGCTCTGCGGTCTTTAGAAGGTATGCGTCCAGTTGCGCAGACACTATCAGATTTTGTTAATTATCCAAAAGCACGAGAAGCCTTAGAAAATACACTAGAGCGGCAAGAGCGTTTTGCGGATCAACTTGATTTGAAAGACGCCTTTGAAGAGTTAGTGAGAGTATCAAAATATTTATACATATTTGAAAAAGGTGGCAAAGAGATGTTGGAGCATCCTTTGGCTTTAAAAGAAGCGGAGCATCATATCGAATATGCCTATCAAATATTAGATTGGTTACCCGCTCTCAGTGGTCATGTACCTTTAGGTATTACAGTAAATTTATTAATGCAAGCAGGCGCACATTTCCAACTAGCAAGCCATTTAGTTAGTTCAAGAGCGCAAATCATGGCTTGCGAACAGATGGCTTTTGATTTTTATATACAAGCAGTGGTGATCAGTCAACGATCATCATTAGATGTAGAATTTTATATCTTACAAACAACCTTGAACTATCTTTGCCAATTTAATTATAAAATAGAAGGTCTTGATACTATAATTCCAGAGTTGCAAGACAGCTGTCTTTATATCGCCAATGTATTTCCATTAGCAGAAGTAGCGCAATCCAATCTTGATTTTATGGATAGTCGTTATGGACTGCAAGCAATCATGCGTCGCTTATTACACACTTTGGTGGGTATTATTAAAAATAATATGCACAGTGATCTTGAAGGCCAAATCCGTCTTGATCATGAATATGTGAATGTATTGTATTACGCTTATGAGGCGTGTTTACGCCAATGGTATGAGGCAGAAGATCCTGACACCGAAAAAAATATTCGTGCTACCTTAATAGAAGAGTTGTTGTATAAACAACATTGGTCTATTCATGAGTTGAACATGAATTTACAATCACCATGGACGCTGATTAATCGCAATACAGAAAGTTGGTTGCAACCCAGTCGTACTTTGGCACTTCCTAGAGCCGAAGCGCAAGCGGCCTATTGTGGATTAGATGCAGTAGAAGTTAATTATAAAACCGGCGGTATCACTTTTGTGATGCGTGATATTACGGGACTAGAGCCTCCTTCAGAGCGGGTGGTCACGCTATCTGATTTGCAAGAATTGTTGCAGCATAATATCACTACAGGTTTTTTAAGTTTGGATGAAGTGGATAACCATATGCGCTTTCACCCTTTCAATAAAATGCGCATAGGCCCAGTTTCTTTGTTTGAGACCGATTTTCTAAAAACCTTATTATTGACCGATTATTTTTTAAAATTCATTACCGTAGGGCATGAGGTCAATGGTGCTTTCCCTTATTTAATGCGTCCTATTGATCAAATGATTGCACACTTGCCATTTCATTTAAAACAAATTATTCATCAGTTTCATAATACACAAGTCGGTGAATCAGCACATCGTTTTTGGATTGAAGCACAAAATGTCAATGTGTTTATTCCGCAAGATGATGAAACAACAGGTTCATCAGATCTTAGGCAATTGATCGTGCCAGAAATCAAGATGGTAGTGAAAAAACATTTACTACGCAGAAATACTAATGGCGCATTAATTGACGATGAAAATGAAGCAGAAGAAGGCTGGCAAGTTTATCTGCTCAGAACCTTACCCAATGCAGCTGCACTTAAAGCCTTGGGTGATGAATATCCCGCGATAGTTTTTATCCGTAATAAACGCGAAACATATCTTGTGCAACAAGGATTGGAGCCAGAAAAAATAACGCTAGGTGCCCATCATGGCCACCATTTATTACGATTAGGTGCACTTGTGCCTGATAACACCGGTTTAATTGTTAAAACGCAAGAAAATAGCGCCTTTTTATATCAATGGATTAAAACCATAGCACAAGAATATAAAAAGCCCCATTATTTTTCACCCGAATATGTATTTGCTCAGGAATTTACTGCACACTATGATGAGTTTGCCGAGTATTTCCCCGAGTTTGCCCGCTTGCGTGAGCTAAGTCGCATGACAGTTTTTGTCAGACTTTTAAATGGTGTTAAAGAAACCAACCATGAACATCTCAGCCATTATAAAAATAAGCTCAATGATATTGCCCATTGGCAACAGCGAGAGCAAACAATTAATGAGGCTGTTCAAAGGTACAACCAACAATATACAACGGCCTATAACAGAGTGTTCGGCGAATTGACTACGCAGTTAAGAGATATATTTCTAAAGCATCGCAACGATTTTTCTTTGAGGGCTTTACAAAATAGTCAAGCAGATCACTTGGCCAAGTTGAAAAGTGAAATCGGAACTTTAGATTTTACCTATAATTCCCCAGAAGTAGAAAGTCATTGTGAACAGATGTATCAGTCGAATCGTTCAAGCATTATTAGAGCACACGGGCAAGCCGCTTGGAATCATAATCAAAGCAAAATTCGACGCGAATGTGATGAAGAGAAATATAATATTGCGCGTGAACTCACAAAATCCAAGCGTGATGCTGTGCACAAGCAATTACTAGATCTTTATTACCCTGTACTTGACAAAACTCACAATCGCAATGCATGCGCTCAATTGATAACGCAATATTTAAATAATCAGCCCACAGATTTAGTCAATGCTTTAGCACAAAGAGATTATGAACAGGCTTTTGAGCGATTGGTAACTTCATTGCCTGCAGTCCCACGCTTCGAGATCCAAAGGGCTGCTCAAGGTAATAATACGGCCATAGTAAATATCATCACGACTTTGACCGTAAATAATTTGCGTACCTTTAGACAAGAATTGGATGAAGAAATTAGAAAGGCGCTTCTTATACCGGAAGAAGAAAAAGCCCAATTACGTTCCCTCATAAGACCGCGTCAACTTTTAGAAAATGAATTGACAAAAATGGGTATAGGCAAACAAGACAATGTTGATGAACAATATTTACAAGGTAAATGCCTATGGGTTCCAGCCAGCGTAGATAGACAACCCAATCGTATGCGCCTAGTGTATGGCGGTGTAATGATAGGGCCCAATTTAAATTTTAATCGGGGAAATAATGTTCAAAGCCAAGCTGCAATGAATACATGTTTTAGCACCCATAATCATGTAGCGGTCAGTTATACGCATCTGCCGACTGCATCGAGTAGTTCTTATAGTAACTCCTATAATTTACGTTCTGGCAACAGTTCAAGCTCATCGGCTTCATCGTCATCTGGTAGTGGTGGAGGCGGTGGATTGTATAGACCACCGGGTAGTGATAGCAGTAAAAATAACTTTTATTCAAATGCTAAGTTGGTGGGTAGTTATGATGGTCAGAATCATGGTGGTATAAGTAATAGAGCTGCTGCAAGTTTTAGTGGTTGTCGTTATAATACATATCAATTGCAACAAGATACTGTTTTGTACAGAGCAGGTTCAAGCGACAAAGCTTTGGGTGAGTATTTTACTTTTGAAAAACCGATGAGTGAGTTGCAAGTCAGAATGGATAGCGCCATAAGGCCAAAATGGCCAGAAGGAGGAAGATTCTGTTGTTGATACAGGATTTGTTATCAAAATACCGAAGGGCACCGTTGTGCATGTGGGACAAGCATCACACCAAGGTGGTATATTTCTAGGAGGTACCAATCAAATTTATATAAAGGAACCAGCAGCTATTCGTGGCGTTGAAGTAGTATCGAGTTATTCACTAAAAGAGGAGTTGTTATGGAATCACCAAGCAAGGACGAAATAGTCATAGTGACGCAAAAACTGATTAAACTTTTGCGACAAAATGATGAGGAACAATGGGCAAAAATAATAGAAGAGATCCGTAATGAATACATTTTTTCGGATAATAAAGTTGAAGTTGCAAGGCAGTTCATAGCTATTATGATGGGTGGGATGGGTTCATTTTCAGATTTAGTGCTACACCGTGACGGTAAGCCGCTTAAAGAAGAAAGTCATTATTTAAATATCCTAAAAGATCAGCTATTTGATGAATGTCAAAAAATGATTAAGTAACGAGCCTCTAATAGAGAGGTTACGCAAGAACGCGGTAAAGCACTATTTAGCAGAGCTTTTGAAGTATAATGATGAGTAAGTTTTATAATAAAACTTTACCTAAGACTTCCAGCCGCGTTTTGCAGCCTAATTTTTGTTTTAAGGCATCAATATGTGCTTCTATGGTTCTGGGGGAAATTTCTAAAATTTGTGCCATTCTTTTAGAGCCTAAGCCTTGGTTTAAATAAAATAAACATTCGGCTTCTCGCTTTGAAAGTTTGATGAGCTGATTGCAAGACGTAGAAACATAGTTGTTATTGGAAAACAATTGACTTTCAACGCTGGCATATAATTCATTGGTGATAATAGCGTGATCTGGATTAATTTTTTCAGAAAAATCAAATCGATGTTTTTCAGCCAGTTTTATAAGGCCGACCGCTTGCTCTCTAAAATAACAAATAAATTTATTAATCAAGGTCTGATGATTCAGATAAAAATCATTAATTCTTGCATTATCTGCTTTGGTAGCAAAATTAACGACCTCATCATATTCTTTAAAGGGAGTAAAGATCGTTAAGCCATGTGAATGCTGAAATAAATTTCGAGCAGTACCTAAGAAATTTTCATCAATATACTCATTCCAAAGATGAAAGCCGGGCGCCACATTTTGTGGGGGGCCGCCTTTATAGCCGACATCATTTAGAAAAAAATCAACATAGGCCGGGTCAGAACAAATAATAAGTGTTTTTTTATCTTTATGCGAGAAGCGCGCATAATCCATATAGGTAATACCTAAGCTAGAAAATAAAGGCTGGCAAATGCGTTTAACATCTTCAGCTAGCTTCCAAATAATATGTTCTTTCAGGTTCATCAAATCACCTAACATTTAACTTTAGTTAAAAAATTATACCACAGGATAATTTTATTTTATCAAGGGTTCTTTATCTCGGTCTTTTGTGTAAAATACCTTCACATGTTCGAATGAGGAAATAGTATGTATCCTGAACAAAAAAAAGTCGAGATCAGCTTAACAGTTAATGCACCTCCTGGTACAACAGCTAATATAGAAAACTTACAAGCAGCGGAGACGATTAATAATAATACTATTATTCAACCAACGCCACCGGCAAGCGCATTACCTAAAATCTGGAACCCACCTCCAGAAAACCCGAGTTATTTTGAACGTGCCCATACTACAAAAATTAAAGATCACATGACTATGCCTAATGAAGGCGCACGCAAGCTCTATTTAGTCGCCATGTCTGGTTTAGGCGGGGTAGGAAAAACTGAATTAGCAAAAAACTATTTTTATCATCCAGAAAAAAATTACACCGCAAAATTATGGTTTAGCGCAGATAGTCGTGAACATTTAGAGTCAGAGTATAAACTCTTAGCTCAACACTTAAAATTAATAGAAAAAGATGATTCAGTTGATTTAATCAAAAGAAAAATACATGATTTTCTTGCCCAACACCCCGGTTGGCTCATTATCTTTGATAATGCAGATAATCCCGACGCAATTCGAGATCTGCTGCCACCACAAGGTGGCGATATCCTCATTACTTCACGCAATCCAAATTGGCAGGGCCAAGTTATAAACGTAGATGTATTAGGACCCGATGAAGCTGTATTATTTTACAAAAAACTGACGGACAAAACCGATGAACATATCAAACCCTTGGTTACAGCTTTAGGCTTTTTGCCACTAGCCATTGCTCAGGCTGCAGCCTATGTAAATCAGATCAAACACGTTGATACGCAAAAATATTTAGAATATTTTAATAAGTATCGCGAATATATTTTAAAGAAAAATCGTTTACCATTTGGCACTAAAGCGGAAAATGATCGCCTAACGATCATGACCACTTGGAATTTATCTATAGATGCATTGGAGAAGGAATTCAAAGATCCAAACTATAATTTCTTTTTAACCCGAGAATTATTAGTGAGTTGTGCTTACCTTGCTAGTAAAAATATTCCCATCAGTTTACTTGCGAACTGGACAAAGAAAGTGTACGAGGAAGAATCGATAGACCTGCTATTGGACGAGGCTATCAGGCAATTGTCCAGTCACTCACTCATACAATGCGATAAAAACTTTATACAAATACATCGTCTCGTCCAAGACGTGATTCGTTTTCAAAATCCACTGATCCAGCAAAGAAGAGTGGCCTTATCCATTGCGCTTGAAGCAGAAAACCAAGAGGATCGCACCAGTATGAAAGACGTCAAGCGACGTCTTGAGCTCATTCCACATCTTGAAGCTGTCATTTTATATTGGACTGAAGTGCTTGAAAAACTAAAGGATGCAAAACAAGAGCACCGCGAGTGCGCGGTTTTATTAAGCAGTTTGTTACATTTTTTAGGCAAATTATATTTAATTCAGGGTTCATATCACTTAGCAAAACTAGTGCTTGAAAAAAGTGTAACTATTGATGAGCAAATTTTTGGGCCTACATATTCTGGTTTGGTGACAGGACTGCGCAATTTAGGAAATGCTTATATAAATGTAGATGATGCAAAAAATGCAGTGGCTTCGTTAGAGCGCGCGTTGAACATCCAAAAAGCAGTCAATGAAAAGGATGTACAACTAGCGGACATACTAGGCGAGTTAGGTCACGCTTATGCGTTGTTGGATCAATTAGAAAAAGGCCGAGATTTATTACAACAAGCTGTGACTATACTCGAAGCGCATTATGGTCCAACTCATATTAGATTAGCGATTACCTTACGCAATTTAGGTAGAGTCACGGATAAGTTTGACTCTAAGCTTGCGCACAAATTATTAGAGCGTGCGCTGGCTATTCAAGAAGCATATAATGAGAATGATCACTTCGAAATATTGCCCACCCTATTTGGCTTGACCGATACAGGGGTTCATGCTTCAAATTCTAAAGAGTATGCACAATTAGTGCGCCGTGCTTACGCCATTGCTAAGTCTCATTATGGAGTGGCACATCCTGAAACGGCTCTAGTGGCCGCTAAACTAGCCACTTCTTGTGCCCATCTTCAAGATTGGGTAGAACCCCGTGATCTGCTGTTACGCGAATCTTACTTTAATGTCTGTCATTTTCCTGGGCATGGTAAAGATCATTTATATGCTGGAATTATTGTTAGAGTTGCAAGCGAATGTTATTTGATCTGCGCGAGATCCCAATTAAGCACCACGCAAAATAAAAAAGCAGCCTTAGATATTCTGCTTGAAGGTGTAGCGTGGTTGCCAAATAATCAAGCATATATATGCAAAGCTATTGAATTTTTAGAAAAAAACCAAGCGCATGCTGAAATTATACTATTATTGCAAGCGGCACTGGCTACTGCCAAAGATAAATTTTTATTATACATTCTTTTAAGTAAAGCTTATGTTGAACTTAAAAATGATGCACTTGCCCTTAAGGCTGTTTATCAAGCCTGGCAGACTGATGAAACATCCATGCCAATATTGATTGATCAATTTAAACTCGTAGCGATAACCGTTAGTCAAGATAATAGTTTATATAGCATTTATATTAATTGTTTTAAATCTTATTTGGCTTTACTCAATCGTATCAGCGTGAACCTGATGGTGCAACTGCTAAAGGACACGCCCGTCATTCAACAAGACCGTTTATTAGTTAAGATCCACAGTGATTGGATAAAAACAAATAGAAAAAAAGATTTTATGGAATTTATCGGACAATTTCCTGAGCACCTGGAGCTATTGAATCGGATAGCAGCAAATTTTATCCAAGATGGAAATGCAAATGATGCCGCATATTATTATGAACAATTTCTTGAAAAAGCATTAGAAGCAGATAAGCCCACGGCTTACCATAATCTAGCTTGTTGTTATTATGTCTTGGGAAAAATTGATTTAGCAGATACTTATTTTAAGAAAGCCATTGCAACTAAGCCTAATTCGAGTATTTATACCGAGTATGGGCATAGCCTTTATCAAAGAGGCAATATAACGCAGGCTATTGTACAACTGCAAAAAGCCCTCGCGTTAGTAGCCGACCAAGGTGCGCTTGAATACACCAAGATGGATAAAAATGTAGTGAACACCACACTACGACAAGCCATAGAACAATGGGGCAGTGTAACCGTATCCACCCAATACTTTGTGTGTTATTTATTAGTAAAATGTTATCAAGCAAATTTAGAATCCCCAGCGTTCATAAAAAAATACACGGATATTTTAAAATCTGGCCTCAGCACAGCCACTCCGATCTATGCACTACTGCTAGCAGATATTAATAAAGATGCACAACCCAGCAATACTCAAGCAGCTGCTACAGAAAAATGGAATGACACAATTGCACCTAATCCAGTGGCGCCTCAAGCAACATCCAATCTTAAAGATTTAAGGAAATAGTATGTATCCAGAAAAAATTGAGATCAGCACAACGGTTACTGCAGCTGCTGGCACAACAGTAAATATTGATAACTTGCAAGCAGCCCAGACTATTAATAATATTATTACACCTGCGCTACCTGCAAGTGCTCTACCTACAGTGTGGAATGCACCTCTAAAAAACCCACGTTATTTTGAGCGTGCTCATACAAAAGACATTAAAGATCGAATGAAATTGCCAAACGAGGGCGCACATTTAGTCTCTTTAGTCGCCATGTCGGGTTTAGGCGGTGTTGGAAAAACAGAATTAGCAAAAAACTATTTTTATTATCCAGAAAAAAATTACACGGCTAAATTGTGGTTTACTGCAAATAGTCGCGAACATTTAGAATCAGAATATCGCTTATTAGCACAAGAATTAAAATTAATAGAAAAAGATGATTCCGCCGAGTTAATCAAAC
Organism: uncultured Gammaproteobacteria bacterium; assembly: GCA_963798975.1. Classification (GTDB taxonomy): domain Bacteria; phylum Pseudomonadota; class Gammaproteobacteria; order JABCZS01; family JABCZS01; genus JABCZS01. Next base: position 54,769 of record CAWCVU010000003.1, on the reverse strand, counting down.
AAAAGATTCATGGTTTCTTTGCCCAGCACCCCGGGTGGCTCATTATTTTTGATAACGCAGATAATCCATCGGCAATTCAAGACCTTTTACCACGAGAAGGTGGTGATATCCTGATTACTTCACGTAACCCCAATTGGCAGGGCGAAATTATAGAAGTCGATGTCCTATCCATCGAAGATGCATTCGCATTTTATCAAAAACTCACAGGCAAAAAAGATGAATACATACGACCCTTAGTTGAAGCCTTGGGCTATTTACCGCTAGCCATCGCTCAGGCTGCTGCTTATGTGAGTCAGATTAAACGTGTCGACACACAACAATATTTAGAACGTTTTAACAAATATCGCGCAGAAATTTTAAGTAAAAATAATCTGCCGGCTAGAAATAAAGCGGAAACTGATCGCCTGACGATCCTGACCACTTGGAATTTATCTTTAGAAGCAATCCAAAGTGAATTTTATGAACAGCATGAAGAAGGAACGCTTTGTTATCCTCGAGAATTATTAATTGCTTGTGCCTATTTGGCGGGTAAAAATATCCCCATCACTTTTTTTGAGAAATGGGCGAATTATATTGATAAAAATGAATCAGTTGAACTCTTAGTAGATGATGCACTTAAACAAATGTCTAATCATTCGCTCGTTCAAAGTGATCAGCATTTTGTCCACATGCATCGTCTTGTACAAGAAGTAATTCGCATCCAAAACCCACTGACTCAATCAAGAAGATTGGCATTAGCGGTAGGTTTGTATGAAGAAGGCGATGAGAAAGATTCGAGTATGCAAGAGTTAAAACGCACGCAGGATTAATCCCTATTGTGAATCGCTCATTGTTCATTGGACTAAAATATTGGAACAGCCCGCAGCTACGCAAGAAGAGGACATCGAACGTGAAATATTATTAGCAGGTGTATTTGATCAATTGGGACGCTTGTATTCACATCAGGGTTTATTTCACTTAGCAAAACCTCTGTTTATAAAAGAATTGGATCTCAATGAAAAACACAATGGGTCGACGCTTGGAGCATTCATCTCTGCATTGCGTAACCTAGGGCATATTTATGTAAACTTAAGGCAAGCAAGCGATGCAATTCAGGTATTAGAACGCGCCCTGGCTTTTCAAACATCTACAGATGCAAATAATGTGGAGATAGCAGGATACTGGGCGAGTTAGGCCTGGGTTATGGATTATTGAATCAATTTGAAAAAGCGTGTGATTTATTACAACGTGCCGTGACTATTCAAGAAGCGCACTATGGGCCCAACCATATTAAATTAGTTAGGAATTTACGCAATTTAGGTAGTCTGAAAAATCATCTAGATCCTCTGGCAGCGAATGAGCTATTAGAACGTGCGCTTGCAATTCAAAAAGCACATGATCAACATGATCATGTAAATATAGTCCCCACATTACTGAGCTTATCTGATACGGGTATGCATGCGCTTAATATTTTTGAGAATAATGCGCTAGTGGCCCAGGCCTACCAGATTGCAAAGCAGTATTATGGACCTAAACATCCCGACACGGCCATTGCAGCCGCAAAATTAGCTGACCACCTGCGCTATTGTGGAGATTGGGTTGAACCTCGTGATGTGCTTTTGCGTGAATCATATATTAATGTTTGCAATTTCCCTGGATATGGGAAAGATCATGATTATGCAAAGCGCATCATTCAACTTGCAATACGCAGTTATATGTCCAGTGCAAGATTTCAACTCCGAGCAGCTAGATTTCAACGCTTAGTCAAACAGGATAAAAAGGCGGCCTTAGATATATTATTAGAGGGCGCAGCATGGCTTGCAGACAACACGGCATTTATAGGGACATCGACTGAGACTTTGGAAAATGTAGAAGCTTATGAAGAAATTGTAATATTTTTGCAAACCGCTTTAAACACAGCCCAAGATAAATTTTTATTAACCATTCTTTTGGCAAAGGCGCATGTTCATTTAAAAAATGATGAACAAGCTTTAAAAGCTTACTATCAGGCCTGGCTGCTTGATAAAACAGCCTTTCCTTTTTTAATCGATGAAGCCCTGTTTGTATTTGCCTCGTCCATTGAAGACCCGAGCCTAAAAGCTACTTACGCAAAATGCTTTCAACTTTATGGACCTTTGTTAAATCGCGTGAGTGTGAATGGGGTGGTGGCTGTCATAAAAGCCAGTCCAACGCATCAACAGTTTAACTTATTAGAGAAGACTATTAATGATTGGACAACCCTAAAGCCAAGGGATGATATTGTAAAGCTTATGTTGCAATTTCCTGAGCATCCCATTTTTTTAATACAGTTAGCAGAGCATTTTTCTCAGAAACAAGATGTAAAACTGGCGGCTTATTATTATCAACAATTTGTTGATAAAGCGCCCGCTGTAGAATAGAAAAACCGCGGGCTTATCACAATCTGGCCTGTTGTTATTTTGTATTACAAAAACTAAAATTAGCTGATACTTATTTTAAAAAAGGGATCAATGATAAACCCAGTTCAGCTATTTATGCGGAATATGGGCATTTTCTTTATCAAAAAGGCAAGATAGCGGATGCGATACCCCTCTTGCAAAAAGCATTAGAACTCTCTGAAGATGAAGAGGGGCTTTGCTATTCCAAGATGGAGCGTACAGTAGTTAATACTACCTTACAACAAGCCATAGACCAATGGGGAACAATATCGTTATCCTCGCAATATTTTTCTTATTATTTATTAGCGAAATGCCATCAAGTAACACCGGGATCACAAGATGACATGGAAGTATGCGCGATGGGCTTGAAAGACGGCGTCAGTGAATCTGAGTCGGGTCCAATTTATGCGTTTTTATTTAGCAGATATTAATAAAAATTCCCAACCCAGCAGTACTCAGGTTACTGATGTCCCAAATTGGAATAATACGCCGACACCTGCTCAAAATCATTCTTTAACGTCTGGTGCAGTCAAATTTTTCGCTAATCAATTCAAGAAATAACCCATAGGAGTTCATTATGTTTAATACAGTTTTTCTAGGTAGTGTTCCGAATTTCCAAAACGACCTGCTTTAAGTTGTAATGGCCAAACCCTGACTTATAAGAATTCAATAATGAAATTAAATTAATGGCGGGGCGCTTAAATTCAAAAATGGAATTGAAGGCTTTACAAGGTAAACGTATCGCGCTGCTCATGCCTAAATGTATTGAAAATTATGTGGCCACTTTGTTAATTTGGCGCTTGGGTGCCTCCATTGTTGTTTGTAGGCCCCCCGTTTTTGATGAAAAAGCGCAAAAATGGTTATGGAATGATTTTGATAAAATTCTATCAGGGGAAGAAGATCCGAATTGGAAGGTTGATTTGATTATTGGCCATAGTCGTTTTGAATCCGTAATAGCAAAAAATAAAAAATTAAAAGAGATCACTTTTTATGCGGATCTAAGTGATGCATCTGGGGCTGAGCAAAGACCGGGACGGATACCGGATGTATATGTTGATCCAAAAATAGAAGCGTACACCGTATTCACCTCAGGCACCACCGGTCGACCTAAAGGTGCAATCAACTCCTCTGAAGGATTCCCAAGTCGTAATGAAAGTCATATAGACATTTTAGAATTAAACGAGGATTCTGTGGTTGCACAAGACAGACCCCTATATATTGATGCTTCCTTGCAAGAAATGATGATGACCTGGGCTGTTGGTGGACACCTAGAAGTAGTGCCTGAAGGATTGAGTGATTGGCAAGCCTATATACAATTTTTTAATACGCGCAAAATTACTCATGCGATAGTGGTGCCTTCAATTTTAAAACAAATTTATGCTCAATATAAAAATAGCGCAACCTCACCTTTTGCAACTTTAAACTATATTTTAACAACAGGTGAGTCCATGTCGCCTGAGATTTATGATCAATTTCATAAATGGAAACTTATCATGGTTAATGGTTTTGGACCATCAGAATTTACCATTGGTGCTATGTTATGGCGTTATACTCAAGATAAGGGCGTGAGTATCGGTACACCCATGCCAGGTGTAAACGCATTTATTGTTGAAACCAACGATGACGGAGTTGTATTAAATAATAATACAGTTAACCTTAAGCAAGAAGGACAATTGCTATTAACTGGCGTAGGGGTAGGACTGGGTTATAGCAATAATCCAGACTTAACAAAAGAGCGATTTCGCTATTTCAAAGCCTCTACTAACGAGTTGTTTGATACGCCCACCCCAGGTGCAACACCTTGCTATCTAACAGGTGATAAAGTGTCTTTAAAAAATGGCTTGTATTATATTCATGGCCGTTACGATCGACAATTAAAAATTCACAGTAAAGTATTAATGCCAGAGGAAATCGAAGAGGCTATCAAAGAACTCAAAGACGTTGAAGTCGCACAAGTGGATGTGTTACAGCACAGTGAAGGCGATGAAACTTATCATCTCATTGCCGGGATTAAATTCAAACAAGGTAAATCTATAAAATTTGAAGACATACAAGAGCACTTAAGGCAAAGACTCAGTGCTGATAAAATTCCTACCTTATGGCAAGAATTTAAAGCAACCCGTGAAGGCAAAGATGCAAAATGGAAAACGGCACCGTTGTTTAAAAAACCCATTGATCCAACAGGCTTTAAAGTAGCAGGTGCAAACCAAACACCTAAAATACAAACAGTCAATGATGAAGATAATACTATTCTTGCGAGAGTAACATGGGTATTCCAAAGCGTATTACCGCGCGCTGATTTATTTCCACATATAGAATTTCAATTTTTGGGCGGAAGCTCCCTGTTGTCAATGAATTTATCAGGAAAATTACGTCAAGAATTTGGAATAATGTTTATCGCAGGTAAATTATTAAATAAATCAATCAACGACGTGGCCAGACAAGTTGAATCACAAATTAAAAAAGTGGAGCTGGTTTATTTAAACGAAGCAGAATGTAAACACCATGCCGAGCCCAAAAAGAACCTTCCTATATTTTTCATCCACGCACTTCTGGGTGAGGCCAGTAATGACTATGATCGATTTGCCGAGTTTTTTAGCAAGCGTGCCCTTTATGGGATTTCAGCTAAGTCTGCAAATCAATCCGGCGATTTGAATGAATATGCACAATATTATAAAACAGCCATCCAAGATAAATTTGAAGAACTCTTAGGCAAAGAGGAGGGGGGGCCTTATATTTTAGTGGGTTGGTCCTCCGGTGGTGTGATTGCACATGCTGTATGTGAATTACTGCGCAAAGAAGGACATGATGTCGGTTTATTTATGCTTGATAGCACCTCAAGTCAGACCCTCCTAGCCATGACGCCTGCTGAGCACAAACGCTATGCCATAACTTTAGCAAAATTAACGGGCAGGTTTTTGGCGGGGATGATGAAAAAACACGGTGATGAGATTTATAATCGCTATAAAACAAAGGTAGAAAAAATAAAATTATCCGATGATTTAGGCAAAGAAGAACAAATAGATAGCGCCTTTAGACAATTGGATAATATTAACGAAGATTTTAAAAAACCAGAAATGCCCCAAATGATGGAAGATTATTATAAACATGCAAAAATCATCCAAGATGCCTGGTCAATTGCTTTGGGTGTAATTCGTTATAAAGATATTGATTGTAAGCCGGAAGAACGTAAAGAAAAAAGTCCCATGCATGATAGAGATATAGGCAAGCGTTATTGCCGTTTGTTTTATGCACAAAAAGATAAACCAGAAGAACTCGGTCATGATGTAAAACCTAGTTTAGGCTGGACTATAAATGACGATCAAATCACCACCTTGGATGGTACGCATTTAAGTATCATGAAAAAATCTGAGGAGGAACATCCTCCCGAATTCAAAATGCTAGTGACAACCTTACAACAGGAGTTTGATATGATAAATAAAAAATGGTCAGCTGAAGAGCAGCAACAAACTAGCGATGCCTCACACAACCCTGGCTCTGGCCCTAGTGCAGGTTCAACAACAATTAATTCAATCATTTCAGGTGATGCTAAAATAGAAAATAATATGACTGCCGACGTCATTACTATCGGTCCATCTTCTGCGCCTTCGCGTATAAACGATACGACAGCGCGCTACCATGAACTAATAAACAATAACAATAACAATAACAATAACAATAATACGACCATTACTTCTACTATTTCGGGCAATGTTAATATAAAAAATAACTACACCGCAAAGACGCTTACGATTAACAGAAATAAATAAAATAGAGGATATTGCCATGGGTAAAAAAGACAAAGGTAAAAAAAGTACTAGCAAACCCTTTGAGGCAGAGCAGTTCAAAGATGATATGGACTTAGAGGGCGTGCCTTCTGCCTCGATGCAGACCTTGCGTCTTTCAAATGTAAATGATAATAAACACTTTGCGCCAGCTATTCATGTTAATTCAAAAATAAATACCAGACGAGGGAAAATAAAGACCGGTGATAATTATATCGGTGGTGTCATTAATATTAATCAAGTCAACCCGCAACAAAGTGTCAATGAGGACAAAGCGCATCCGCTGAGTCAATTACTAAGAGAAAATAAGGAGTGGGTGCAACACCCTAATGCAAAAAACACTTACTGCTGGCAGCTACAAAAAGAGACTGCTTATTTTACGGGCCGAGATACACAAATAGAACAACTGAATTTATCATTAGGAAAACAATCAACGGCTAAAGGTGTGCATATTCAAGCCTATGGGGGCATGGGTAAAACAGCACTTGCACTTTGCTTTGCAAATAGAAATGCCAAACAATTTGCCATGATAGCCTGGGTAAACGCTGCAAGCAATCCACTCAATGAGTGTGTCGATTTAGTTCTAGCAGATAAACAGATGTCTTTAGATAATTCGCAAGATAAAGAGAAATTATTAAATACAGCTTTTGGTCAGTGGTCAAAAAAAGGGCTAGTGCTCATTATTTTGGATAATGCAGAAGATAACGCAGCTATAGCGAATCTACTTATGTATGCCAAATCCTTTCCCAATATCCGATTTTTAATTACCAGTCGTAATAATTTAAATCCGCTAGAAAATATAGAAAAAATAAGTCTAGATAATTTTGAGCCAAAAGAGGCTGAAGAATTTATCAAAAAAGGATTGATTAATGTTAACAACAATAATAACGCTCAAAGTACAGAATATGAAAAGCTTGCCTCTACCTTAGCCAAGGAATTATTCTATTTTCCGCTATCAATATCCCATGCTATTTCTTATTTGCATAATGAGCCAGGAATAGAAAAATTCATTAAAGCCTTTCGCGATCGCAGTTCAACCAGCTTTATTAAGACCGTGTTTGAAAAAAATAAACCTTTATTTCAAGGCGAAGCTTCAGAAGCAGCCTTTACCATATTTACTATGGCCTATGAAAAGGCTGAAAAAGAAAATATAAATATAAGCAAAGTAGTAAAATTATGCGCTTATCTAGGTGATACCGATATACCTGAAAGACTTATTATTAAACAATTAAATAATAGCGTTGGTGAAAAAGACAGTGTCATTTATTTGCTAAAGAGACATGCATTAATCACTCCAGGCAAAAGTAAAGATACATTTGTCATGCACGCAATGGTTCAATTGGTGTTGCGTTGTTATTTTGAAGAAAAGGGATTTCTAAATAATACCCAAGACGCAATTGACTTGTTAGATGCAGAATTTCACGTGAAGGAAGAGACTAAAGAAAACTGGGAGTATTGGGATTTGCTAGAACCTCATTTACCTGTATTGCTCAGTGTTCCCAAAACACTGCTTAGTTATACACGTCTTTTCTTTCACCTGGCTGTATTCAATTATCATCATGGACATTTTGACCAAGCTAAACTGTATATCGAAAAGGCCATTACTTTAACGCCTAGTAATGAATCACGGTCACTGATGAAATATCTATTATTACAAGCAGAAATCGCCCATCAGTTGGGTGCTTGGCAAGTTACACAAAATTTTATAAATAATAATATTGATTATAAAGACGACGAAAAATTACAATTAAAAATATACAAGTTAGCCATAGGTTTTTACAAGAATCAAGGAAAGTTTAATAAAGCATTAGAGTATGTCGACAGTGCACTGTCCTTTGGGCAACGATTATATAAAGACAAAGATCATGACAAGTATTTGGATTTATTATTTATAGTGACTGATGTATATGCTTTTGCTGGCAAGAATGATGAAAAAGAAAAATATTTGATCTTAATGAAGAATATTATAGAAAATAATCAAGAGAAGATAATTTTCTTCAGCCGAGTGAAGTTTTATCAACTTTATGCGAAATTCTATCAGGATAAGCAAGACTTTGACACAGCACTTGACTATGCAAATCAGGCAGTAAAACTTTGCGATGAATTTCATAAAAAACCTAATCTGCAGTCTTGGAATTGCCTGTTATTACTTGCGAATGTATATATTGCAAAAGGTGATTTTAAAAATGCTCAGGAGACTTTTGCGCAATGTCAAACAGTTGCTGAAGTGCTTTTTAAAAGCCAGGATAGCTTACCTCTAAGCTTATTAGCCGTGTATCAAGCTGATTTATTAAAAAGCCAGGAGAAATATGAAGAGGCTTTGATTCTTTATCTAAAAAGCATAGAGATAGCCTTTAAATATTATGGCGACTTCCCTACACGAGAACTTGCCGTGAGGTGGCATCGGATCGCCGCAGTCTATTACGCTAAAAAGGACTATCAAGCAGCTTTTGAAGCTTGTCTTAAGGGATATGATATCTACAAAAAAATGTGTGATGCAGTTCCAGTTGATGAGGTCTTTTATCTTTTGCGCTTGCTTATTAATGCACTTGATCAAACGACTGATAACCCTGGTGCAATAATTCCCCATATCATCGAGTTAGAAAGAATTTATGAAAGCGATGTGTTAAATTCAATAGATAAATTTTACGCCAGTATTTTTATCTATCATAAACATATAAAATTAAATAATGACGATAAGCGATCAATATTTGCAGTCGAAATCCATAAAAACATGGAAGCACTGGGTGATCATATAAAACAAGTACCTATTTTACAAGAAATTGGACATTTTTATGAATCTGAAACAGATTATCCTCAAGCCAAGGTTTACTATCAAAAAGTGTGTGAAAATATTGAGGCTAATAAAACCTCTGATATGGACAAGAAAACTGCATGGACACATTATGCAAGGATTTGTAATTTAACTAAGGATTATGAAGAAGCATTAAAAGCTTATAAAAACGTATGGCGTTATACACAAAAATATCAAAGAGATGCTAAAAAAGAAGTAACTACTATTATTGACCAGATCATACATTTTCATCAGAAAACTCAAGAATGGGATAGTTTATATAACTTCATTACTATGGAAAATATGGGTGCCACAAATCCAAAGATGGCCGGATCCTTATTGGCTTATTTCTTTAGGCTCACGGCAGAAAAGTTATTTGAAAATATTCAGTATAGTTTAGCTATAAAATTTTATGATCAATATTTTTCTGTTATGAATAATGCAGATTTAACTGATCAAGAAAAGTCCAAAAATAATATTAAAACACAATATGCATTATTTATGTCAAAACGAAATTTATTAGAAGCTTGTAATAAAATTGGAGATTACAAAAGAGTCGAGCAATTGCTTGACGAAGTTTTAATGCAAAGTCAAATGGAAAATTTTATACCCAATGAAGATTCATATGAAAATGCAAAACGAAATCTATATGTGCTGTGTACGGAGTTAGGCATAGATGCCGAATTTGATGAAACCCATACTTGCATCTTAGGCGTAGATAACGAATTTTCTATACATTTTACCTTTGAGCCCAATAGCAAACGCTTATATGTTTATTCACCACTTTTAGATGGGCTTCCTGAAGATTTAGACGTACGTTTTAAGCTTTATGAATATTTACTCGAAAGATCAATGTTAGGCGGAAAAATGCTGGGTGGTGGCGTAGGACTTGCTGAGAAAGAAGAGCTTGTTCTCTATCATATCTATCTAGACATGGAGAAGGCCTCGCCCTTTGTTTTAATGGGGCTCTCGTCCATCTATGCAAGCGTGGTAGAAAAGATGCGTGCAGATTGTAAAATGATATTACAAGCTCAAGTACCATTAGAACCTGAGAAAAAACCCACTGAGAAAGTGGTTAATTATACTTTAGGTTTAGATGATTGGTTTAAAGAATGTGCTGAATATGTTTTAAAATTCCCAAGGGATGTAGCTAAAAAATTTAGTGATAAAATTTTCCAATTACGCTTTGATCAAATGCAACCTGTGCGTGATGGTTTTGAGGAAGCAAAAAGACAATTGTCTGAATTTGGTGAAAATTTAGCACTAGATAATTTACATTTTGATGAGAATAATAGCTGCATTTTAGGTATAGATAATGCATTTTCTCTACATATTACCTATGAACCACTCTTGGCTAGATTATATATTTATTCCCCATTGTTAGAGGCCTTTCCAGCAGACAAGTTTACCTTGTTTAAACTTTATGAAATATTATTGCAAGATGCTATGTTGGGTGGGCGCATGGTCGGTGGCGGTGTAGGTATTGCAGTTAAAGAAGAAATTATTATAATGCATGTATCGTTTAACGTTTTGCAGAGTGCACAAACCTTATTAAATTTTTCATCTTTATTTGTAGAAACTGTTCAAAAACAGCGCATGAATTGCCAAATGATTTTAAATGAGTCATTTTCAGGTGAGCACGAGGAATCGGTAGAGGACTTAGAGATAGCGCCACCTTATTTACCTGATGATATAGCCGACGATGAAAAATCAAGAACTGATTTAATTCTGCTAAGCGATAAAGTTTTGAAATTAGAAGAGCAAAAAAAAGACAATCCGCTGACCGCAAATTCTTTACTAAAGATGGCTATTATATCGGTACGGTTAAAAAATTATACAGCTGCAAAATCCTATATTGATTCTGTAGATGCGCTAACAAGACAGGATAGTTCAGCCCAAGTCTACGCACTCACGAGTTCTGATGAAGTGGCTTCTCTTGGTGCTTGGGTTTATTGTAATGCTGCACTGGCCTTAATTAGTATTGTAGATTTGCAGAGGGCGAGGCAATATTTATCAAAATTAATTAGATTTGAGCAATATTTATTTAAGGCTACTCAGAAGTTTGGCACAGAATGCTTGCTCAAATTACAAGTAGAAACTCAGCTTATTAAAGATAATATTGAAATTAAGTTTATCATTGCTGATGTTTTAGTGGCGCTTAAACAATATGCGTTTGCTTTTACAGGATATGCGAATCATGTGACTTTAATTGATAAACAAAGTACTCATTATAAGTGTTATCAAAAAGCACTAGCGAATCTTTCTCAAGCCGAATTAAAAAACGAATATGATGGCATAGCTAAGCGAAATTTATTTTTATTTATGAAAACAATATGGTTAGATTATCCTAAAGAAGCCAATCCAGAAATAGCCCAGTATATCGCAAATGAATTGTTGGTATTGCTACAGGAGCATCCTAATGAATCTGAACTCTATAAGAGTTTGGCTCAATTTTATATTAGTATATTTGATCTAAAATCCGCGAACGTTTGTTATGAAAGGCTGATTGCGCAAAATATATCTTTAGATTCACAAGAGTATTATACTTTGGCTTGTATTCTTGCAATTAATAATAATGCACAAGCAGAATCTTATTATCAAAAGGCAGTAGAAGTTCAAAAGTCCCAACAAGCCTTGATTTATTACAGTAATTTTTTATACAGTCAAGGACGGTACAGCGAAGCGCTGACCTACCTTGGGCAGCTGATCGATCTGGCCATGAGTCAAGATCAACGCTGTTTGATTAATTATAGAAAATTTGAATTACCATTACTTGATAAAATGCTAAAACAATTACTAGAAGACTCTGGGAAATATACTGTGGATACCGCTATTTTAGCCTATTACTTGTTTATAAACTGCCATCTTAAAAGAAATGATACAGCAACCGCGCGCTTGACTTTTGATGCTTTAAAAATGCAAGTACAAGAAGATAAGGAAAATCCACTGAATCAGAAAATTTTAGAGCAAGCATCTAAATCGTTTGAACTGTGATCTTAAGTTGCTAGGTCTATTGTGAATAATAATACATTCGAACCCAGTGATAATCAACCTATTAATTCGTGCATTAAGGATCACGCAAGAATTGGTAACAACCATACAGCCAAGACGATTATTATTGATAACGGCATAACGATTAATATTAATTATCCTATAGAGGCCAGTGCTATAGTTGAAATTGTAAAAAAATTAAAAGAAGAAAATAATAAACAAGATAAGAGTAAAGAGGATGAGATTAGCGAAATACCAGAGCAAAACATTTCTCAAGAAACGTTGAATAAAACGAATCAAATTGTTCAAAGAAGAGTATTGACTGCTCAGGATACGCAAGTAAATGAAGCGCATAGTATAAGAAAAATTGATCCTGATAATGAAGATGCGCCTACTTCTAGTGCTTTTTGCATGCAAACTAATTTTTTTACAAGTTTATTTTCTGCCTTTCACGGTTCCAGTACACGTCATGGTACCTATGATCCGACTTGGTTACGCAATGAGACTTCTGAAGTTGAAGAGCAAAAAGACATAGACAAACAGGAGATAGTTAATAAAAATGCAAAATTTCCCGACTATTATTAATGAGAGTGCCTACAAAAACAATCCATGGTATGATCATTAACCATGCCACTGGCCTGCATAAATGCATAACAAATGGTCGATCCTACAAAAGTAAAACCCCGTTGCTTCAAGTCTTTTGACATTTGATCAGAAATTGGGGTTTTACTGGGTAATTCCTTAAGGCTCTTCCAATGATTCTCGATAGGTTTACCCTGGACAAACTGCCAAACATAGTCTGAAAAACTATTGTATTCTTGTTTAATTTTCAAATACGCTTGCGCATTTTTAATGACAGCATTGATTTTGATTTTATTGCGAATAATACCGGCATTAAGCAATAATTCATTGATTTTATCTTGATCATAATGCGCAATTTTTTTAGCATTAAACCGGTCAAAAGCCTTGCGATAATTCTCACGTTTTTTAAGCACAGTGATCCAGCTCAATCCTGCCTGCATACCTTCAAGTATCAATAATTCAAATAATTTTTGATCATCATGCAAGGGTATACCCCATTCCTTATCATGGTAAGCAATATAGAGAGGATCATCAGTGACCCAGGCGCAACGTGTTTTAGTTTTATTCATCATGGCCTATAATATAACTGATATATTAGAAAAGGGAAAATTAAAAAAGTGAATATTTTTAAAACGATTACCGAACTTGGGCCGATCCCTACACATACACCCTGTTTATTTTATCATGGCGATCATATTTTAGTACTAAAAGAAACCGATCATTTTATTCTACCTTTTTATCAACAATTAAATTTTCTTTTAAGTACGCAAGCTGCATTTTTTATTAAAGGCTATGATGGAGTTCAATTATTAGTGGCTGATTTAGCCAATGCGCAAATTCCGGATGAATTTTATTTGGAAAATAGCCGTGATATTTATCATCATTTCAATGATACGCAGCGCGCTTATATTGCCCAAACTTATGGTTATGTTCATTGGCAGCGTAATAATCGCTTTTGCGGACGTTGCGCGCAAGAGACTGTTTTAGATGCAGATGAATGTGCGATGGTGTGTACAAGCTGTCGTTATCATTATTACCCCACCGTTAATCCCAGCATGATAGTATTAGTACATCGCGGGCCAGAAATATTATTAGCGCGATCAAAACATTTTCCAGAAGGCCTATACAGTGTATTGGCCGGTTATGTATCACCGGGTGAAACCCTAGAGCAAACCGTGATGCGCGAAGTTAAAGAAGAAGTGAATATTGAGGTTAAAAATATTCGCTATCAATGTTCACAACCTTGGCCTTTTCCCAATACCTTTATGCTGGGTTTTTATGCAGAATACGCAAGCGGTGAGATTAAAATAGATGATAAAGAAATTGAAGCAGCCGGCTGGTATAGGGCAGATAATTTACCTCAAATACCGCGTAGCGTTAGCATTGCGCGGCAGTTAATAGATAGTTTTTTTGATAAGAAACAATGAGATACTCTCTGAAAATATAAATTGTTACAAAGCTAACATTATGTTATTATGTTTCATAGTTGTTAACACGAGCTTATAAACATGTTACCCAAACAATTCCCTGCTTATGTATTTATTAAGGAAGGTTGTGATGCGCCAGCATATGAGCTTCCAGACGCTAATGAAAACCAAATGTTGCGGATGCACATCGGTCTAGAGCAACAATCAGGACTACAAGCCGCTTTAGTAGACTGTGAAAACATATTAATCAACAAAGATCTGCCTGCTCTAAAACAATTAACAGCTACTGATCTTGAAAACTTTATCAAGAAAATAAATAAACAAATCGCTCAAAGTCTAGTTATTTTAAATAATGCGGGCCATGAAGCAGGTCATTATCTTGCAGGCGCGACCCCCGTTACAAAAGAAAGTGGTATACCCGAGTTGCCTTATCAAAGCAGCCGTGCTGCGCTCAAAGAGAATACAGAAATTATAAAAATAAAATTTGGAGCTGATGCTGCAAAAAATTACTATGAATTTGTAGATCTATTAAATGCCGGATACGATAAGGTGGGCACCTCGTTCCATGAAAAGACTAGCCTTGCTGCAAAATATGATCTAGTAAAAAACGCGGGTTATGTTGATCAGATTATCAAAAATTCAAACTTACAACATCATCCTGGTTATCCCTATTTCTGCCAAACAACTCGCATTATTTATACTGATCAAATTTCAAAAGACATGCAAGAGAATTGTGAAACCATTATCGCCCTAATCAAAGGTGATGCTGACCCCATACGCATCGCTGCACAAGCCTTAAGAACTGCTTATATTCACCCATTTTTTGATTGCAATGGCAGAACCGCTAGAGTGTTGTGCAATGCATTTTTAATGGCCTATAACATAAAAGCAGTAGATTTTAATGATGAAGATAATAAAGATAAATTTTATCAAGCCATTGAAAGTTTATTAGAAAATCCTGAGGCACTTTATAATTATCTAAAGCAAACAACACAAGCCGAAAATTCAATGACCAGCCTATTTAAAAATATGCTATTTGAAGGCATGGATTATCACGGGCCCTTTAATTCAAATTTGGTGCAAGGCAAAGTACATCGTTTTGAAAATAGATATGAGATCCGTAATGAATCAAACAAAGTATTATATACCTTCGATGCAAAATATTATTTTAACCAGGCCACAAAGTATTTTAAACAAAAAGGCACCGAAAACATTTCTTTGTATTATGCAGTGCGCGCAGGTGATTTTTTTGCTGCGGATAAAAAGAATGATGAGGCAGCACGTGCTTATTTTGCTGCAGCCCAATTGTGTTTTGATTTAAACAATTTCGATCCTGCCTATCTTTATGCAAAAAAGGCCCAAGTGCTTCTTGCACCAATTAAACAGCAAGTCCTTGAAGATTTTTTAAATAAATTAAATTTTGTAGATGCAGCAAAGCCTAAAACGCCGACAGCCAGGACCAATCTACTGGACTATTACAAAGTTAAAAGTCTCGATCATGCATTTCGCGCAGCAGCAGCCAATGGTAAATTAAGAGATATAATTTCATTAATTAACCAAGGCGCAAATATCAATTCGCAAGGCGAAACCAGTGGTAAAACAGCCTTACATATGGCTTATGAACGTATTGATCGTGAAGGTGTCAAAGAGGTTATCAATTTTCTGCTGCAATTGCCGGCATGCCGCCAAGATATAAAAGATAACAGCGGTAAATGTGCCATACACTGCCAGCCTCAAGGTCATGCAACTACGCAAACAAGCAGTATCAAAACAGCGCAGCCGAAGTAAGGCCTTAAAATCAGTGCACATGTTCAATAGTTAAAATCTATCGTTATCATCGTTACTATCAATTTTTCATTTATCACATCCTTGCGTAACCTTATCTTAAACCCACTATTTAGGAGATAAGATAATGTTAGCGATTAAAGATCTATTCCCCGCATTTAAAGTCAGCGCTGTATTAGGCGATGAATTTATTGAAATCAATCATGAGAGCTATCCAGGCCTTTGGAAGATATATTTTTTCTGGCCTAAGGATTTTACTTTTGTATGTCCCACAGAAATTGCAGAATTTGGCAAATTAAATCAAGCTTTTTTAGACGCAGATGCGCAAGTTTTAGGTGGGAGTGTAGATTCTGAATTTGTACATTTAGCCTGGAAGAAACACGATAAAAATTTGCATGATTTACCGATACCGATGTTATCCGATATAACGCGCCAATTATCGCAAGACTTAGGCATTTTAGACCGAGATAGCGGCGTAGCCAAGCGTGCAACGTTTATAGTCGACCCACAAAATATCATTCGTTTTGTGATGGTGACAGAAGATAAAGTCGGACGTAATCCAAAAGAAGTGTTACGTGTTTTAGACGCACTGCAAACCGACGAATTATGCCCCTGCAATTGGGAAAAGGGTCAACAAACACTAGGAGCAAAATAATGAATTTAGATGCAATGAAAGATACAAAAATTAATTTTGACAGAGTATTAATGGAAGATAATGCTTTAACGCCAACACAAACGGCGTTGATTGCTTTATCTTGTGGGTATGCTTTACGTGATAAAAATCTGTTGGCAGAAATCAATAATCGTTTTGCCCATTATGCAACAGAAAATTTAGTATATGCTGCAAAAATCTGCTCATCCCTTATGGCCATGAATAATATTTATTATCGCTTTACCCATTTAGTAAAAGACCAAAGTTTTAGCGCCATGAATCCGATGCTACGCATGAGTGGTTTAGGCAATCACGGCATGAATCAAATCGATTTCGAACTAGCCGCCCTAGCAGTTTCAGCTCTCAACGGTTGCGGCATGTGTATGGATGCACACACAGAAAAATTAAAAAAAGAACAGGCTTCAAAAGAAAGTATCCAGGCAGCCATCCGGATTGCAGCCGTATTAAACGCAGTAACAGTAGGCGTAAGCACATGAAAATCACATCATTAGAAGAACTCATTGACCGCGGCCAAACAACAGGCGCAACAGCGCCTGGGGTAGAGTATCTTGTAAAAAATCCAAGTGATTATATTAAATTGGTGAAACAAGATATAATATTGGCTGAGCTTTATGCAAAAGAATTTAATCTTCAGCAGATTGAGAATATAGCAGAAGGAAACCCAAGATTTTTCGCATCATTATATGCGTTGATAAATCAACCCTCTTACCCGCATGAGATTTCTTTAATAAAAACACCTTTAGATTTAAATAAAGAAAATTTTTCAGAATATATGAAGCCAGTAAGAATGGATAGTATTATAAATGATCCTGCAGATAAGTCTACTTATTACTATTTTGACAATGATCATGCTTTTAAATTGAAAAGCAAGGGGGATTTTCTGCAGGTTGAATTTTTTAATGAGAAAGTTTGTGAATTAGCTTATAAGAAACATTATCATGCACATGAAACCAAAAGAATAATTAAAAATATTATTTTTATAATGCTTGAGCACTTAAAATCAAGCTTAAAAGAATTTATTCTAATTAAAGAATTTGCAGATGATTTTTTTAGTAATGCTCTTTATGGTAAATATTATTTAATTGATGGGATGATTAAAAACAAAGACTATGAATGGTTAGAAAAAATAATTCCATGCATTTCAAAAAAAACATTGATTGAGCAACTTGATAAAAGCCAAGCGCGCATGGGTGCTTTAACAGCCGAAGTTTCGGGCCAATTTGATAAATTAATTGCATTAAAAGAAAAAGAGCTTGCTCCAAATACTGATCCAAGTGCGCCACCTGTTTTTGAAATAACACCGAAGCTATATTTGGATGCATTGACACGCATTGCTGAATTGGAACAAGAAGTGCAAGCTTTAAAAGCGCAATTAAAAGCTGGAAACCAGCCTTCAACCTTGAATGCTTATACAAAAAGCTTGAATGGAGGTGGCGAACCAGGACCTTCTACATTTTATCCAAAATTTAACTAACCCTATAAGACCTTTGGCCTACTATGTTGTGTTACTTGATTTGGAGATTATTTTTGCTATTTCTGTAAATAATTCTGCACGCACGTGTGTATTGCGGAACACTAAACCTAATTGTCGATTTGGTGCTGGGTTTTTGAAGGGGATGTAGCAGACATTTGGGCTAGGCGTTTGTATGGCTAATTTAGGAACTAAAGTTGAACCTAAATTTTGTGCAACCATATGACGCAGGGTTTCAAGACTTGTCGCTTGAAAATCACCTTGTTGTACGGTTTGAATATTGTGACACACGGTGAGTGCTTGCTCGCGCAGGCAATGACCGTCGGCGAGTAATAATAATTTTTCATCAACAATATCTTGCGGGCTAATGGATTTTTTCTTGGCTAAAGGATTTTTGTGATTAACCGCAAAATAAAATGGCTCGTTAAATAAGGGAATTATAGTTAACGAATCTATATTAATCGGCAAGGCAAGAATGGCAAAATCTAAATCGCCATTTTGAAGTTTTAGTAATAAATTTTGTGTTTGTTCTTCATGTAGCCATAGTGATAATTTAGGTAATTTCACATGTAAATCTTGTATCATTTGTGGCAACAAATAAGGGCCGAGTGTGGGGATGATGCCTAGATGTAAATCGCCAGCGAGTGGATCTTGTACGGTTTTCGCATAGGTTTTAATGGCATCAATATCTTGTAGAATACGCCCTGCCTTTTCGGCGATGATTTTTCCAGCGGGTGTTAAGCGGACGTTTTTATTATTACGTTCAACCAAGATAACACCTAAGCGATCTTCTAGCTTTTTAAGCTGCACGCTGAGCGTAGGCTGGCTCACATGGCTCATTTGCGCCGCTTTGCCAAAATGTAGGGTTTTGGCTACAGCCACCAGATAGTTCAAATCACGCAATTTCATAGTTAAATCCTATTGATATCATTAATACGATACATTTTACAATAGTTTAAGCCTCATGTATAGTTGCCTTATGTTCATTTAAATTAAAGGAAAATCTTATGAAAACAGCACCCTTAAAATCAGTTTTGGCAAATACTTATGCCCTTTATCTAAAAACTCAGAATTACCATTGGAATGTGACTGGGATGCATTTTGCAGCCTTGCACCGTTTGTTTGACGAGCAATACAATGAGCTGGCCGAAAGCGTTGATGCCATTGCTGAACATATTCGCATGCAAAATGATTTGGCGCCCGCATCATTTAGCGAATTTCAAACCTTAAATAAAATTTCAGATGGCAAATCAAGTCTAGATGCACAAGGCATGATCGCTGATTTATTGGAAAGCCATACCTTATTATTAACCTTATTGGAAGATACTTTAAAACAAGCCCAAACAGAAGGTGATGAAGTAGTGGTTGATTTTATGATACAACGCATGGCTGTGCATAGAAAATATCAGTGGATGTTACGCAGTTTAATCGCTTAAAAACCGTATTCCCATAATCCCCTGCCCGCCGCGCGCGATGGCTTCTTGTTTATCATTTAATGATAATCCACCCAAAGCGTAAACGGGTAGGGAAGTTTGGGAGACTAATGTTTCAAACCTATCCCAGCCCATAGGTATTTGTTCGGGATGCGTTAAGGTTTTTTTCACCGGAGAAAGTGATACAAAATTTAAATCTAATTTTTGAGCGTGTAAGAGTTCTTCAAGATTATGACAATGCGCACCCACCCAATAATCTGCAGATAAAGGACGTTGTGAATATTCCATTAATAACTCTGAACTTAAATAACACCCTTTGGCGTTTAATTGTTTTACTTGTGAAACAGCGCCATTAATCAATAGGGTGATTTGATGCTTTTGACAATGCGCGGCGAACACAGAATACACTTGCATCAATGCATCTGCATTTAAGAGTGTTTGTCTAAATTGAATCGCATGAATGCCTTGCTCGATCCTGAAATTAAGGAGTTCTAATAAAGATTCACAGTCATCTTGTGAGTGAATGTCGGGTGTAATCCACCAGCAATCCGGTAAATGTATCATGCCAGCCATTTTATATGAGTTGTTTAAAATAGGCAAAATATGCTAGGGTAGAGCTCGTTTTAATGGAGGTTTTTATGCGTGATACAACACAGTCCCAGGCATTATTTGCACAAGCTAAAAAATTCATTCCAGGTGGGGTAAATTCACCTGTTCGGGCTTTCAAAGCTGTGGGTGGCACGCCTATATTTTTTAAGCACGCACAAGGCGCGTATTTATTTGATGAAGATGGTAATCGTTATATTGATTATATCGGTTCTTGGGGCCCCATGATTTTAGGACATTGTGATCCGGACGTGGTCAAAGCCGTACAAGAAGCCGCAACGCAAGGTTTAAGTTTTGGCGCGCCTACTGCATTAGAAACACAGCTGTGCGAATTATTATGTCAGCTGGTTCCATCATTAGAACAAGTCCGTTTAGTGAATTCAGGTACGGAAGCAGGTATGTCTGCGATTCGTTTAGCGCGCGGCTATACCGGGCGCGATAAAATCATTAAATTTTCGGGCTGTTATCACGGTCATGATGATTCTTTATTAGTAAAAGCAGGCTCAGGCGCTTTAACCTTTGGGACACCCAGCTCACCTGGCGTACCAGCTGCCACTGTAGAAAATACCTTAACTGCCTTTTTTAATGATTTAGACAGTGTAGAAGTCTTATTCAAAGCTTATGGCGAACAAATTGCCGCCATTATTGTAGAACCGATTGCAGGGAATATGAACTGTATTCCGCCTGTGCCGGGGTTTTTAGCTGGATTACGTAAACTCTGTGATCAATACGGCAGTGTATTAATTTTTGATGAAGTCATGACAGGTTTTCGTGTTCATTTAGGCGGTGCACAAACTTTATATAATATTATGCCGGACATGACGATTCTAGGTAAAGTCATCGGTGGTGGTTTGCCTGTGGGTGCCTTTGGTGGCAAAAAAGAAATTATGAAACATTTATCGCCAGAAGGTCCGGTTTACCAAGCCGGGACTTTATCCGGCAATCCCATTGCAGTGACTGCAGGACTTGCAACCCTAAAGAAAGTACAAGCTCCTGATTTTTATGAAAATTTATCAAAAACCACTCAGGATCTCTGCCAAGGATTTGCAAGCTTGGCGATCGCTGCTAATATTGCTGTGAGCACGCACGCGGTTGGCGGAATGTTTGGTTGGTTTTTTACCAGTCAAAAAAACATAAGCAGCTATGAACAAGCCACGGCTTGTAATAACGAGCAATTTAAGTTATTTTTCCATGCCATGTTAAATGAAGGGGTATATTTAGCACCTTCGTGTTTTGAGGCTGGATTTGTATCAAGCCAGCATCAAGCGGCAGATATTGCGCAGACTTTGCGCGCCTGTGAGCAAGCGTTTAAAGTGCTTGCAAGCTAGCGTAAAATCCGTATGATTGAGGACGAGGAGAAAATCATGCCAGGAACCAGTAAAAATATAGACTTCAAACCCTATAAAGTGAAAAAGGGTGAAGAGTATATGAACGATGAACAGCTTGCTCATT
Organism: uncultured Gammaproteobacteria bacterium; assembly: GCA_963798975.1. Classification (GTDB taxonomy): domain Bacteria; phylum Pseudomonadota; class Gammaproteobacteria; order JABCZS01; family JABCZS01; genus JABCZS01. The sequence goes on along the minus strand of CAWCVU010000003.1, from coordinate 33,374 downwards.
TCCGCTCTATTTTGCAGCAAATGCGTCAAGAGTTGATGGAAGAAGTCGACACCACTGTTGCGCATCTGCAAGAAGAACCTGGACATTTACCCGATCCCAATGATCAAGCCTCTCGGGAAGAAGAATTTAATTTAGAATTAAAAACTCGTAATCGTGAAGGCAAATTGATTCATAATATTGAAGCCGCGCTGGAGCGGATTAACCAAAAAGCTTATGGTTATTGTGAAATGTGTGATGAAGAAATTGGTCTTAAACGTTTAGAAGCAAGACCCACAGCAAAGTTATGTATCGATTGCAAAACCATCGCTGAAGTCAAAGAGAAACAATTTGCTGAAAGTTAACCTGCAGGTTTGATGTTGTTGATATTGTGATTCAAAAACTACTTAATATTTTATTTAAAAAAAATAAACCCGATTACGCCAGTCAAGCGGTTATCATTCCTCGTGCCGCACATAGTATATCTCGCAAACATATTAATCCCCATGCGGTAAAAGTATTATACCGTCTACATGATGCTGGTTTTGCTGCCTACTTAGTCGGTGGCGGTGTGCGTGATTTATTATTGGGTAGAATCCCTAAAGATTTTGATGTCGCCACCGATGCTAAACCCGAAGAAGTTAAAAAATTATTTCGTAATTGTTTATTGATAGGCCGCAGGTTTCGCATAGCCCATGTGCGCTTTGGACAAGATATTATTGAAGTCACTACCTTTCGTGCCCACAGTGCACGCGGTGATGATGAGCGCACCCATTCTAAATTAGGCATGTTATTGCGTGATAATGTCTATGGCTCTATGGGTGAAGATGCGATGCGCCGTGACTTTACTGTCAATGCACTTTATTATAATATCGCCGATTTTTCTGTCACTGATTTTGCGCAAGGCATGCAAGATTTACAAGATAAAGTGATCCGCTTAATTGGAAAGCCTGAATTACGCTACCAAGAAGATCCAGTGCGTTTATTACGCGCGATTCGATTTTGCGCAAAATTAAAATTTAATTTAGACCCCAATACTGAGCAACCGATAACAAAATCCGCACACTTATTGGTTCATGTCGCGCCGGCACGTTTATTTGATGAATTTTTAAAATTGTTTTTCTACGGTCATGCTAGAGATACTTATTTTTTATTAGAAAAATATGGCTTGCTTAAATATTTATTGCCGCTCGATCATCAAACGTCGCCTGCTGCCACCCAAGCATTTATTGAACAAGCCTTAATTAAAACCGATGAGCGCGTAGAACATGATCAAAGTGTAAACCCTGCATTTTTACTGGCCGTATTTTTATGGCCTAAATTTGTAGAGGCTGTTGAAGAATTAAAAGCCAAACGTATACATCCCTCTCTTGCGACACAAAAAGCCTTAGCACAAGTATTAAATAGTAATGCCTTACCTATGGCGATCTCAAAACGATTGGTTGAAATTATTCGTGACATTTGGGCCTTGCAATGGCGGTTTACTTCCTTGGTTCGCCATCAAGCCGTGCATGTCAGCCTACATAAACGCATGCGTGCCGCTTATGATTTTTTAGTCCTACGTGCAAGCTCTGATCCAACATTATTAGAAGCAGCCACTTGGTGGACACATTTTCAAGCCTGCGATCATGATGCGCAGCAATTATTATTAGAACAACTACCCATGGCCACCAAGCCCAAACGTTATAAAAGCAGAAAAAAACCGAGCAAGAAAAAAAATGATAGCGTACCTAGCTCTGGGGAGTAATTTACAAAACCCAGAACAGCAATTAAAAATTGCTCTCGCAGATATAGAAAAAATTCCACTCACCTTAGTACTCAAAACCTCACCCTTTTACAAAAATCCACCCATGGGCCCGCAAAACCAAGATGATTTTGTCAATGCGGTGATTGAAATTAAAACAGAGTTACACGTAAAAGAATTGCTCTATGCCATGCAAGCCATTGAGAAAAAAATGGGCCGTGTGCGCCTGGAGCGTTGGGGTTCACGAATTATTGATTTAGATTTATTGTTATATGAAAATATAGTTTATCAAGATCACGAATTAACTTTGCCTCATCCTGGGGTTTATGATCGGATCTTTTTTTTACAACCTTTGCATGATATTGCGCCGGATTTATGTTTGCCAGATGGCCGATACATTGCGGGTTTATTTAAACCCGAACTAACAGCCATTTCAAATAATGGCCATGCGTAAAAGCTAATGCTTGAGGGTGATCCGGTCCTGCAAATCCGGTTTTGATAATTTGTAAATTTTTATTGCAGGCCAGTGCTGCATCCGATAATACCTGCATAAAATCTTGTAAGCTCATCGCCTGTGAACAACTACAGGTCAGTAAATAACCACCCGGTGCTAATGCAGTTAGTGCAGCTTTATTGAGTTGTAAATATTTACGTTTTGCATTATTTAAATGTTTATGCGAAGGTGCAAGCTTGGGTGGATCTAAAATAATTAAATCCATGGGAGGTGACTCGATCAATGCTTGCAGCGCTTCTTGCTCAATAAAATTTATTTTACAATGATTTATTTTTGCATTCTGTTGGGCTAAGAGAATCGCCGTATTAGACGTGTCAACGCCGGTCACGCTACTGGCTCCGCCTAGTGCAGCATTTAAGGCAAATCCGCCATTAAAACAGCACGCATCAAATACTCTTTTATTTTTAGCAAGACTGCGTACGAGTAAGCGTGTTTCACGTTGGTCACAATAAAATCCAGTTTTTTGCCCCTGTTGTGGATCGATATTATATTCAACACCTTGTTCTTTAATGATAATATTTTCAGCCCCTTGACATGAAATCTTCTCACCCGTCCAGCCGTCTTGTTGTAATGATTTATCGTGCAAGCGCCAAATGATTTTTTTATCAGGGAAATGAGCAAGCAATAATGCTTGTAATAACTCTTTTTGTTGTAAAACATAACTGGCAGTGACTTGTGCGACTAAATATTCGCCCAGTACATCGACAGTTAAACCCGAGAGTTTATCGCCTTCACTGTTGATTAATCGATACGCATTCGTTGATTCATTGGGTAAATTTAAGCTAAGGCGTAAGCTTATGGCCTCTTGTATGCGTGCTTTTAACGCAAATTTTAACTCCGCAAACTGCTCGCCTTCATTGGCCCAAGCAATTAAGCGTACGCGATAGAGCGAGTAGGGATTATAAAAGCCATAGGCTATGGGTATCTGTTTGGCATCGTTTACACTCACCCAATCGCCAAGCTTAAGTTCACCCTCGTTTTCAATGGCCTTAGGATAAACTAAAGGATTCCCCGCCCAAAAAGGCTTGGAAAATCCGGGTTTAATGGTGATAATAGGGATTGCTTTCATGTGGATATAGGCTACTATGCAAGCGAGGTAGAGTCAACGGCCTTATAGGAGACAAACATGTTTTTAATATTAATTACGTATAAACAACCCATCGAAGTCGTCGATGAATATTTGGTGGCCCACCGGGAGTTTCTTGAAAAAGGGTATCAGCAGGATTACTTTGTTGTTTCAGGGCCCAGGAGTCCGCGTACGGGCGGGGTAGTGATTTCCCAATTAACAGATAGGGCGCAGCTGGAAGACTTATTGAAACACGATCCTTACGCTATACACGATATTGCAAAATATGAAATTATTGAATTTACACCGGTTAAATACCATAAAGACTTTGCTGCCTTTATTGCGTAATGGGCTATTGGGAGGTTTATTGATGCTAGAAGCACAGGCTGCGCAGGTTTTGCCTGCAGGGTTTGTTGATGTAACAACCGTTGATCCATCGATTATTGTTAATCTGCGCTATCGTGGGGATGATAACTTTGTTGGCCGGCCGATCCCAGGTTACAATGAAAATCGCGCTATTTTAACGATTGAGGCTGCGCAGGCGTTAAAAAAAGTGCAAGAAAAGCTTAAAAATGACGGTTATTCTTTGGTCATTTATCATGCGTATCGCCCGCAGCGCGTCAGTGATGCGTTTAAAGCCTGGAGTATGGATGTACAGGATGACAAGATGCACGCTTGGTATTATCCCCGCATTGATAAAAAAACCTTATTTGATTTGGGTTATATCGCCGAGTTTTCCAGTCATAGCCGTGGCAGTACAGTAGATATTACCTTAATTCCCTTAACGCAAAAACCGCATGCCATTAAACCCACACGTCGTACATTCAATGATGGTTTTGAATTTTGGTTTTTAGACGATGGCACCGTCGATATGGGTTCATCATTTGATTTATTCGATCAAGCTTCACACTATGAAAATAATTTAATTGCAGAACATTATAAAAAACAACGTGACTATTTGCGCTCGATTATGCATGATGCAGGCTTTGAGCACTATCCAGAAGAATGGTGGCATTTTACTTTAAAAAATGAACCGTTTCCGAAGACGCAGTTTAATTTTTAACGAACAGGAGTGCATGATGGCAAAACCCCACGCACCGCGGAGTGTGTTTACTAATCCCATACATTTTATTGCATTTGGTTTTGGCTCAGGCGCGGTGCCGTTTGCGCCGGGGACATTTGGGACTTTAATGGCTGTTCCCATTTATTATTTAATCCAAGATTTTAGTCTTATAGCGTATTTATTATTTACTTTAGGCGTGATTATTTTTGGCACTTGGGTGTCTCATGTCACAGAAAAAGATCTAGGTGTTCCTGATCACTCCGGCATAGTGATTGATGAAATTGCCGGCTTTCTAGTCACCATGATCGCAGCACCCAGTGGTTGGTTGTGGATTATATTAGGTTTTATTTTATTTAGAATTTTTGATATCTGGAAACCTTTTCCCATCCGCTACTTAGACCAACACGTTCCTGGCGGAGCAGGCATCATGTTGGATGATATTATTGCGGGGATCTATGCGTGGATAGTGTTGTGGGGAATTAAATTTTTAATTTATTGAGCACTTATTTCTAGCATCCTCAATTAATCCATCTATTTCGCGGAGGGTTTTTGGTGCCAAAAACCATGTGCTTGGGTTCATGCAGGAACTTTGATGTGTAGTAAATAATTCATTATCACGCCAATCTTGACGCCATTCAAGGTTGAATACAGCATGACCGTTTTGCTCTGCTATATTTTTTTCCGCAATTTTTTTTGCCTGTTGACGTGCAGCATTCAGTAAGGGCGCTTTACTATCAATATGATGATGAGTTTCAAGATGTGATATTAGATCAGCAATTTCTTGTATTGTTTTGGCATTTTTTATAACTTTTTCAAAAACACTTGGAGCGTTAGCCTTAATGATTGCTGAGTCGTTTTCATTTAATTCTTCTTGTTGAGTGACTTCATGATGGTTAACGCATTCGTTAATTGCAACGTCATAGGTGTCACAAAGAGTTTTCTTAGAAGTTGCTGGAGGCGATAAGGTTACTTTTTCTTGATTCAATCCAAAAAGCCATGAGAAAAAATATGAAAAAATATTGAATGAAAATAAAGTAGGTTCATCTTTGAGCTCGTTTGAATCATAGAATTGGATACTCTTTTGACTTCTATTTGAAGTTTGCTGCGGAGCTGGCTGTGGAGCTGGCTGTGGAGCTGGCTTTGGAGCTGAAGTTGGCTTTGTAGCTGGAGCTTGATTTGTAGCTGGAGCTTGATTTGGAGCTGGAGCTTGCTTTGAATCTTTCTTTGGATTTTTCTTTATAGTATTAGTAGTGCTGGAAACTGTTTTCTTTGTATTCTTAAGGTCAGCATATCGTACTTCAAATGAAACATCAGGAGGAAGTTGCTGCTGCTTATCTGAGTTATTGATTCCTAGAGAGGTTCTCGCGCCTGCTCTACTCAGGTCTAGTGATCGTGATGCTCTATACTTTTGATTAAGATCTAGGTTTTTTAGTTTATTTGTATGCTTAGAATCAACTAAGATTATGAATTTCTTATAGTTTGTTTCATCTGTCCCAACACGATAATCATCAAAGTAAGTAAGTTCAGAAAGTATGATTTTAATCCAGTCTAGAACGAGTTCACTCTGATTATTTGATTGTTGTGGCAGCATGGTCTTATCCTCTTAACTTTATCTTAAGGTAGCTGTATTGCTACTATTCCAGACTATCTTACCAAACAAATCTTAAGAGTATCTTAAATATGGTTAATTTGGTGTCAATTAATGGACTTTTTCTTATGAGTTGAGCTGATCTTAGCAAGGTTTGGGCCAGAAATATAGCTGTTGTTGATTTAGCTGCGTTTTCGGTCAGTTTCTTTTAGGAATTTTTTGCGTATGCGGATATGTAGAGGGGTGATTTCTACTAATTCGTCGCTTTCGATGAAGCTTAGCGCTTGTTCTAGGCTAAAGCGTATTGGGGGGGTGAGGACGATGTTTTCGTCTGTACCTGAGGCCCGCATATTGGTGAGTTGTTTTTCTTTGATGGCATTAACGACTAGATCATTGTCGCGGGAATGGATGCCGACAATCATGCCTTCATAGAGGGCTGTTTGTGGCTCGACTAATAAGCGACCGCGTTCTTGTAGGTTAAATAGGGCAAATCCTGTGGCTTTTCCTGCTTGGTTGGCGATTAATACGCCGCTGTTGCGGGTATTAATTTTGCTTTTAGAAATCGGGCCATAATGATCAAAAATATGGTACATCAAACCACTGCCTGAGGTCAGGGTTAAAAATTCGGTGTGAAAACCAATTAAGGCACGCGCAGGCGCGATATAATCTAAACGTACCCGGCCTTTGCCATCGCTGACCATATCTTTTAAATCGCCGCCGCGTTCACCTAAAATTTCCATGATGGTACCTTGGTGATCTTCTTCGATATCCAGGGTAACGGCTTCGTACGGCTCTAAAGTTTCACCATTTTCTTCTTTGGTGATGACTTCGGGCTTACAAACGGCTAATTCATAACCTTCACGACGCATGGTTTCAATTAAAATCGATAAATGTAATTCGCCACGACCGCAGACACGGAATTTATTAGGGTCTGGCATATCTTCAACGCGAAGCGCAACGTTATGAATTAATTCTTTTTCTAAACGTTCTTTAATTTTACGACTGGTGACATATTTGCCTTCTTTACCGGCAAAAGGGGAATCATTGACTTGGAAAGTCATGGTCACTGTCGGTTCTTCGACAATTAAGGGTGGTAGCGCTTCAACATGTTCTGGCGCACAAATGGTATCGGAGATGCGAATATTTTCAACACCTGTAATGGCTACAATATTGCCCGCAAAAGCTTCAGGCACTTCAATGCGCTCTAAACCATGGTAACCCAAAATTTGTAAAACACGACCACGACGAATTTCACCTTCACGGTTAATAATACTAACCGGCATATTACTATTCATTTTACCGCGTTTAATTCGGCCTATGCCTATGGCGCCTACATAGCTGGAATAATCTAAAGAAGATATTTGCATTTGTAAGGGGCCGTCTTCATCCGCATTAGGTGGTGGTGCAAAATCAACGATCGCTTTAAATAAAGGTTCCATATCTTTATGTTCATCTGTTAAATGTGTAATTGCAAAACCTTGCAAAGCAGACGCATAAATAATCGGGAAATCGAGCTGGGCATCATTTGCGCCTAAACGATCAAATAAATCAAAGACTTGATCGACTACCCAATCAGGTCGCGCGCCGGGGCGATCAATTTTATTAATAACCACAATAGGACGTAAACCATGGGCAAAAGCTTTTTGGGTCACAAATCGTGTTTGTGGCATAGGCCCTTCAACCGCATCCACCAGCAATAATACAGAATCGACCATCGTGAGAATACGTTCAACTTCGCCACCAAAGTCTGCGTGTCCTGGGGTATCCACTATATTAATATGATAACCATTCCATTCAATAGCCGTATTTTTAGCCAAAATTGTGATCCCACGCTCTTTTTCTAAAGCATTAGAATCCATCACGCGTTCAACTTTGTCCGCACGCGCATCTAGGGTGCCGGATTGTTGTAATAATTGATCAACCAAGGTGGTTTTACCGTGGTCAACGTGGGCGATAATGGCTATATTTCTTAATAATTTTGGCATGGTGCGATTATATCCGAAAAATTACTAACTTGCTTGGAAAATTTATGGTTTACGCAAAATTTTATGTTTCGGTCTAAACGGGGCCTGTCCCTGCGTTGTTTTACGTGCTCACGGCACCTTGTGCCGCTGCGCGCATAAAACAACTCCGGGCCACCCGTTTAGAATTAGATATGGGGTTTTGCGTAAGCTTTTATTCAGATATATTTTATTTAGATATAGTAGGTGGTTTGGGTCATTATTTTTGCGGTGGCTTGCATTAATAAGATGATGGCTTTGGGTAAGTCTGCTGCGCCGGCATTTAGGGCGTTGGTTTGGTGTTTGATTTCATCGATTTTCATTTGGGTGATGACTGCGCGGCTTTTTTCATCGTTTTGTGGTAAGCGGGTCAAGTGCTTGGATAAATGATCGGCGACTTGCTGTTCGGTTTGGGCAATAAATCCTAAACTGATTTTATCGGAGGCAAGGCCGGCTAACATGCCTGTTAATACTGAACAGGTAAAAAATGCGACATTAAGTAGACTGGGGTGGCTGTTTAATTCTTGTAAACGTTGTGCGCACCACGCGAGGTGATCGGCTTCTTCCTCTGCAGCCATTAATAAATGGCTGCGCGTTTGTTCATCACGTGCAACTAGCGCTTGGCCTAAATATAAGGCTTGGGCACAAATCTCGCCGGTGTGATTCACACGCATTAAACTTGCGGATAGTTTTTCTTCCATAGGCATCAGTGTTGGGTTTTGAAGATCTTGTGCCGGCGTTGGACGCTTTGCAGCACGCGGGCTTAATAAGGTTTGTTGAAATTCAATTAAAAATTGATCCAGTTTTGAATAAGGGCTTAACATTATTTGTCCTGATAACCTTCCATCGGCGGGAATGATTCACCGGTTGCTGTTGCAGCGGGATCAATATAAATGGGTTCCGGCGCGGGTGAGTTATCAATTGCTTCTAATACACATAATTCTGCAGAAACGGCGCAAGTGCATTGCGTGCCAGGAAAATGGGGATTGAGCTGACAAGACCAATGAATATCCGTGGGTTTAAGGTTGGCGCGTGTGCCGGCTTGCACAAAGCGTATGATTTCATCGTCATAATTACCTTGATAATCACATTCAAAATAACCTTGGCTGTGTTCTAAATTGGTGAGCTGTATCCAGCGCGCTTCAATGAATTGGGTGACATGGGTGGAGTGACCTTTGCCTTGTAAGGGATAGGTAAAATGCCCAGTCCAGCCAGGTGCTTGCGATATCCAGCTAAATTCACCTGAAGTGCGTTTAATTTCTTTGACTGTAGGGCAACCGTTATTGCTATTAGCCATCACGCTGATGGGCAGCAGTAATAACAGTAATAAACGCGAAATCATTAATAAAGCACTCATGAGCCATCCTTTTTGACGTACACCTTAGATTATAAGCAACAAAAACCAATAGGCAAAGTTCTATTTTTTAGCGCCTTGCATTTGATGCCGTACATCAGTCCCTTGAACGACGTAGACTATAAATTCGGCAATTTTCTTAGCATAATCACCGACGCGCTCTAAGGCTTTGACGATGACCAACAGATCTAAATACAGGGTAATGGTTTCGGGGTTTTGTTTCATTTCACTGAGAAAACTATCCCGTAGGGAATAAAATTCTGAATTAATTACTTTATCTTCTAGCATTATTTGGCTGGCATTTTTAACATCCATGTTTGCAAATGCATCCAAGGCATGTTTTAAAATGACGCCAGACATTTCGCCTAAGTGAATAATATTGGTTTTATCGGCTAATGTAACTGAACCGTGCTCGGTGATATGACGCACGCGTTTTGCAATGCGAACAGTTTCATCGGCAGCTCGCTCTAAAATGGCGACGGCTTTTGAGACGGCCAAGACAAAGCGCAAATCACGCGCAACCGGTTGGCGCATGACGATGACTTGACTACAACCTTCATCAATTGTAATTTCAAGGGCATCAATTTTTTGCTCGGTTAGAAAAATTTCTTCAAGCAAGGATTCATTGGACTCTGACAAAGCCGTTAAAGTGCGCTTTAATTGCAACTCGACAGACGAACCCATGAATAATAATTTATCCAAGAGTACCTTGAGGTCCATGTCAAAATGTGTGGAGAGATGTTTATCAGCCATGATTAAATCCTTATTCATCCTTTATGAGTCTAGCACCATTATCCAAAACGCCCGGTAATATAATCTTCGGTTTCTTTACGCGTAGGTTTGATAAAAATTTGTTGTGTGCCACCAAACTCTATCAGTTCGCCCAAATACATATAAGCCGTAAAATCACTGCAACGTGCGGCTTGTTGCATATTGTGGGTGACGATCACCACGGTATAATCTTTTTTAAGCTCGGTGATCAATTCCTCTATTTTTGCTGTGGAAATCGGATCTAAAGCCGAGCAAGGTTCGTCTAATAATAAAATTTCCGGTTCAATGGCTATGCCGCGTGCAATGCATAAGCGCTGTTGTTGACCGCCAGATAAACTATAGCCGGATTGATTGAGTTTATCTTTGACTTCATGCCAAAGGGCTGCGCGTGTTAATGCAGATTCTACTCGCACATCGAGTTCGCTACGCGATAATTGTTCATATAATTTAATGCCAAAAGCAATATTGTCATAAATAGACATAGGGAAGGGCGTGGGTTTTTGGAAAACCATGCCAATTTTTGCACGCAATAGGGCGACATCTTGTTTACTATTTAATAAATTAACCTCATTCATGATGACTTCGCCGGTTGCGCGCTGCTCAGGGTATAGCGCAAACATTTGGTTAAACGTGCGCAATAAGGTTGATTTTCCACAACCTGAGGGTCCAATAAATGCGGTTACTTTATGTTCAGGGATCTCTAAATTAATATGCTTGAGTGCATGAAAATCGCCATAATAAAAATTTAAATCCCGGACAATTAATTTTGCCATAAAAAGCCTCAGTATTTTTGGCGAGAAAAAAATCTCGCCAAAATGTTGAGAAACAAGACACCCAATGTAATTAATAACACACCGGCCCACGCAATTTCTTGCCACCTAGGATAGGGGCTCATTGCAAAATCGTAAATCATTTTAGGTAAATTCGCCATGGGTGCACTCATATCAGTGCTAAAAAATAAATTATTAAGCGCGGTAAATAGTAAGGGTGCAGTTTCTCCAGCAATACGGGCTATGCCCAGTAAAATGCCAGTAATAATCCCTGCACGCGCGGCTTTTAAAGTGATGGCTAAGATCATTTTCCATCGCGGTGTTCCCAAGGCCATCGCTGCTTCACGCAAAGTTTGTGGCACTAATAACAACATATTTTCTGTGGTGCGTATCACTATGGGGATTTGTATTAATAATAATGCAATGACACCCGCCCAACCGGAATAGCCGCCAGTAGGCACCACAATGACCGCATAAACAAATAAGCCAATAACAATAGAAGGGCCAGCTAAAAGAATATCATTCACAAAAGCCACGACTTTGGACAACCAAGAGTAACGTCCATATTCGACCAAATAAATTCCGGCTAATAAACCAATAGGCGTACCTAAGAGTGTTGCGAAAGAAACCATCAGCAGAGACCCCACTAAAGCATTGAGTAGACCACCGCCTGCAGTGCCTGCAGCGGGGGTTGATTCCGTGAGTAGGGACCATGATAATGCAGAAAATCCTTTAACCAGCGTTGTTTCTAAAATCCACAATAACCAGATGAGTCCAAAGATCATGGCCATCAGTGACAAAGTCAGCGCAATAATATTGGCCATTTTGCGACGTTGATGTAGGGTTATCATAAACCACCCGCCTTTCTCATCCGGGATAACATGAACTTAGATAAAGTTAAAACAACACAGGTGATAAAAAATAAAATTAATCCCAATTCCATTAAGGCAGATTGGTGAAATCCGGTGAGACTGGCTTCCGGAAATTCATTGGCTAGTACGGAGGTAATACTATTGCCCATCGAAAATAAAGAATAGCCATCTAATATATTACTGTTACCGATCACAAACGTGACGGCCATGGTTTCACCTAAAGCGCGGCCAAGTCCTAACATCACACCACCGGTAACGCCCGCTTTGGTATAAGGCAAGACGACAGACCAAATCACTTCCCAAGTGGTACAACCCAAGCCATAAGCAGACTCTTTTAATAAAGGCGGGACGACTTCAAAAACATCACGCATCACAGAGGCTATATACGGAATAATCATAATGGCTAAAATAATACCGGCTGTGAACAAACCTATGCCGATAGGGGCACCCGCAAATAAATGGTTCAAAAAGGGGATATCTGCGGACCAGACCATTAACGGTTCTTGTACATATTTAGCAAAAATAGGCGAGAAAAATAGCAGGCCCCACATGCCATAAACAATAGAAGGAATAGCGGCCAGTAATTCTATCGCCGTGCCAAGAGGACGCCTTAACCAAGACGGTGCTAATTCTGTTAAAAATAAGGCAATACCAAAACTTACAGGAATGGCAATGATAAGGGCAATGGCAGAAGTTAATAAGGTGCCATAAATAGGCACAAAGGCACCAAAAATATTATTGGGTGGATCCCAAGTACTATTGCTTAAAAAAGAAAAACCAAATTCGTGAATGCTAGGCCAAGCATTAATGCCCAGCATGATGAGCACACCACAAAGGGCACTTAAGGTAAATAAGGCGGCGCCAAAAGACAGGCTGCCTAATACCCAGTCACCAAAATCTTTGGATTGCTTTTTAGCTCGCATTTAACGGTTCTTAGTTTTACTTTGCTGTATACACGGCGTTTGAAAGGCTATCCTTGATCTCATTTTTCCATGCATGACGAATAGCCATAACCACATTATCGGGCATAGGCACATAATCTAAAGCAATCGCCTCGGGCGCGCCGGATTGATAGGCCCAATCAAAAAAGGCCAAGACAGCAGCTGCTTTTTGAGCGTCTTTTTGAGTTTTATTCATTAAAATAAATGTGGCCGAAGTGATAGGCCAAGCACCTTTGGCGGGTGATTGCGTTAAACTTTGTGCAAAACTGGTCGTCCAATCGATGCCCTCTGCAGCGGCTTTGAAACTATCAACATTAGGCGTAATGGTCTCGCCTTGTGCATTTTTTAATTGAATAGCAGCCATATTACTTTGTTTGGCATAAGCATATTCAACATAACCAATAGAACCTGATAGGCGACTTACAAAAGCAGAAACGCCTTCATTGCCTTTACCACCGGTGCCTATGGGCCAATTGACGGTATTCCCTTGTCCTATGGCTTGTGCCCAATCGGGACTGACTTTGCTTAGATATTCAGTAAAAATGGCGGTTGTGCCAGAACCATCGGCACGACGTACCACGGTAATTTTTTGTTCGGGTAATTTTAAGCCGGTGTTTAATGTTTGAATAGCAGGATCATTCCAATGCGTGATTTTGCCCAAATAGATATTGGCCAATACTTCACCGGTCAGCATCATAGTGCCTGGTGCAACCCCTGGAATATTCACCACGGGTACTACACCACCAATAACGGTTGGGAATTGTATTAAGCCAGAAGACTTAAGGTCGGCATCTGATAGCGGCGCATCAGAAGCTCCAAAATCAACAGTATTAGCTTTAATTTGATTGATGCCACCGGAAGAACCAATGGATTGATAATTGACCCGAACAGCTGTTATTTTTTGATAGGACTCGGCCCATTTACCGTAAAGTGGGGCAGGAAAACTAGCACCCGCTCCGGTAATGTCCATCGCTTGAATACTTGTGAGTGCACCAAACATCAATGCCACTAATAACAGTAACTGTCTCATGCCTTTTCTCCATTATTATCTCGCTAAAGTCCGCAGCCCACTATAACTAAATCAGGGTCCTTCGTCAAAGCAATTGATGGCGCGTAAAAGCTTTTCAGTAAAATTAGCACGCAGGTAAAAACCACGGGGAAGGGTTAAAATGGGCTCTCCGTTTTCGCCTATGCCTTTACTTAAGACGCGTGCATGCGCGGCTTTGGGGCGTAATTGCAGATAACTCCCATGTTCTGCAGTGATTTTCGCCAATTGTCCTAAACTTATCATTTCCATTAGTTCTTCCCAGTCAGTTTGTAATACTTGCTCTTGCTCGGCGCTGGGTTCCCATAAAACGGCTTGACCGATTCTGCGGTCTCGAAGGGCTTGGGTTTTAGCTGAGGTAATAATGGGGATCCAGAGGATTTTTTTTAATTTTTGATACAGCAAAGATTCATGCCAGGTTTGGCCTAAAGTCTGGGTTAAGGGTGCGCTGCAAATAAAAGTAGATTCTAAGGGGCGGCCCTTGGGGGTGATGGGAATAGTTTTAAGCTCTATTCCCAAATGTTCAAAATCCGGTTGTGGCTTATTGCCACTGGTTGTGCCTAAAACCAGTTCTAATAATTGTCCCATCCAACCTTTGCTGGTGCGTGTATCATTAGGTATGGGGATCTGCCATTGCTTAGCTAATTCGCCTACACTCATAAGATTAAGTGCGCAGGCTTTGGCTAATAATTCGGCTTGGGTGGGTAGATGGGTAGTCATGTTGGCGTCAAGTATAGCTTTGCGACTAGGAACTTGAAATATGTTGTTACTTGGATTTTTATTTTTGGGCGTCATTGCAGGTCTACTCGCAGGCCTGCTAGGTATAGGCGGTGGGGTCATTATTATTCCAGGCTTGCTTTATTTATTTGAAGTTGGCGAGCTGATTCCACAACAACAATTGATGCATGTGGCGCTGGGCAGTTCATTAGCGAGCGTAGTATTTACCAGTGCGATTGCAGTGTTCATCCATTCGAAAAAAAATAATATCCATTGGTCGATTGCGCGCCAACTGATTCCAGGATTATTATTGGGTGCAATTATTGGATCTTATACGGCAAGTTTGCTTGATACCCAGTGGTTGATATTTTTATTTGCGGTCTTTTTGGCGATACTTTCGCTTCGGTATATATTTGATGGTCGCAGCAAAGGTACCTATCCTTTTCCGACTACGCCCCTCATGTGGGGTGCAGGTCTTATCATTGGATCCATGACTTCCATGTTGGGTTTAGGTGGTGGCATATTGATTATCCCTTTTTTAAGCCATCTTCCTTTAAATATGCGTGAAGTTTCTGCACTTTCGATTGTGTGTATCTTGCCCGTGGTGTTATTAGCGACGATAGGCTATATTGTTTTTGGTTTAGACGCGCCAAATTTACCGAAGTGGACCACTGGTTATGTTTATTGGCCGGCTGTATTGCCCATAATTTTAACCAGTATTTTTTTTGCGCCCGTGGGGATAGCCTTAGCGCAACGTTTATCGACAGAAAAATTAAAAAAAATATTTGGTGTTATATTATTAGCGATTAGTATTAGTTTGTTTATATTGGACTAAATTTATGTTGACTTATCCGCACATTGATCCGGTTGCTTTTTCCTTGGGGCCTATTCAGGTTCATTGGTATGGCATGATGTATTTATTGGCGTTTCTATTTGCTTGGTATTTAGGCGTGCAGCGTGCTAAAAAAAGTGATACCTGGGATAAGGCGCAAGTGACGGATTTGATTTTTTATGGCGCTATGGGTGTTATCCTGGGTGGACGTTTGGGTTATATATTTTTTTATAATTTTAGTGATTTTATTTATGATCCTTTAATTATTTTTCAAATATGGCAAGGCGGCATGTCGTTTCACGGCGGGTTATTGGGCGTTCTGATCGCCATGGTTTTATTTGCCAGAAAATACCATAAAACTTTTTTTCAAGTGACTGATTTTATTTCGCCACTTATCCCGATAGGCTTGGGTTTGGGACGTATCGGTAATTTTATTAATGGCGAATTGTGGGGTCGGGTCAGTGATGTGCCTTGGGCCATGGTTTTCCCGCACGCAGGGCCTTTTGCGCGTCATCCTTCGCAGCTGTATCAAGCTTTTTTTGAAGGCATCGTTTTATTTTTAATTTTATGGATATATTCCAGTAAACCGCGCCCCACCATGGCGGTGTCGGGTATGTTTGCTTTATGTTATGCGATTTTTCGCATGTTCACAGAACTATTCCGTGAGCCGGATGCGCATTTAGGATTTTTATGGTTTCATTTCACCATGGGACAATGGTTATCATTGCCTTTAATGGTAGTGGGTATTTTATTATTGTATTTTGCATACCATCCAAAAAGGAAAATATAATGCAGACTTATTTAGATTTATTACGACATGTGCGCCTAAACGGCACACAAAAAACGAATCGTACCGGCACAGGTACGCACAGTGTATTTGGTTATCAACTGCGTTTTGATTTAAATCAGGGCTTTCCTTTATTGACCACAAAAAAATTACACTTACGCTCTATTGTTCATGAGTTATTATGGTTTTTACAAGGCAATACCAATATTAAATATTTAAACGATAATGGGGTAAAAATTTGGGATGAATGGGCGAGTGAACAGGGTGAATTAGGCCCCGTGTATGGGCATCAATGGCGTTCTTGGCCCACACAAGATGGCCGTGCGATTGATCAAATCACCCAAGTCATCAATGAAATTCGTCAACATCCCGATTCTAGGCGTTTAATTGTATCGGCTTGGAATGTAGGTGAGTTAGAAAAAATGGCGCTGCCGCCTTGTCATTGTTTTTTTCAATTTTATGTGGCTGATAATAAATTATCCTGCCAGTTGTACCAACGTAGCGCCGATATCTTTTTAGGCGTGCCCTTTAATATTGCTTCTTATGCGTTATTAACGATGATGGTGGCGCAAGTCACTGATTTGCAATTAGGTGATTTTGTTCACACCTTAGGTGATGCGCATTTGTATACCAATCATTTAGAGCAAGCGGATGAACAACTCACGCGCACACCTTTAGCCTTACCAAAAATGCGCATTAACCCAGAGATTAAATCTATTTTTGATTTTAAATTTGAAGATTTTGTTTTAGAAAATTATCAAGCACTGCCTCATATTAAAGCACCTGTTGCGGTATAAGGAAAGTTCATGATTTCATTGATAGCGGCCATGGCTAATGATCATTCCATCGGCAAAAATAATCGCATGCCCTGGCATTTGTCTGCTGATTTAAAACATTTTAAAAAAATAACATTAAATAAACCGATTATTATGGGCCGGCGCACCTATGAATCCTTAGGCCAAGCTTTACCGCAGCGCAAAAATATAGTCATCACCCAACAAGAAGATTTTATTGCACCCGATTGCATCATCACTCACAATCTAAACGACGCTATTAAAGCCGCAGGCGAAGTCGATGAAATCATGATCATTGGCGGCGGCCAGCTATACCAAGAAGCGATTAACATCGCGCAGCGCATGTATTTAACCTTCATCGAGTTAGATGTAGAAGGCGATACGTTTTTCCCAAAATGGCAAGAAGACGAGTGGCAAGAAATCTCTCGCGAAGCGCATAAAAAAGATGCGCTTAACGCCTATGATTATGCCTTTGTAGTCTTAGAGAAAAAACCGTATCCTTGTAAAAATGGTTCGCCTAATACAATCGACTGCAATTAATGCTTACAACATGGTGTAAGCGGTCACTGGGCTATTTGCGAACAAAATTCTTTTACTATTCTCATCATTGCAAGCGCGGTGAGTTTTTGTTTGTCGATAATGGGGAAGAAATTCGGTGATGTCCATGCCGCTGAAGGTGTAATGGGTGGACAGTAAATGCATGAGGGCGATAAAATCGTTGACTTTGGGGCCGCCGGGGCAGGGTTGTTCTACGCCGGGGGTGTCTGCAGGGTCAAAGCCGTCTAGATCAACTGAGAAATAAAGGGCACTGCCTTTTGGAATAATGGTTTTTAGTTTTTCAAAAATTTCTTTAATAGTGTGTAAAGAAAAATCTAGGCCAAAAATAGTGGGCATGTCATAAAAATCATAACCGATTTTTTCTTTAGCATTCGCTTGTCGTAGTCCTGTTAAAATAATTTGTTTGGGATCTATCGGTTTATTATTTAATACATGATGTAAAATTGATCCGTAATATAATTTATCGGTCATATGACAATCTGGGTGTGCATCTAGATAGATCACATAACTGTTAGGATTCACTTCGAATAAACTGCTGATGCCCGCATATTTGACCAGGTGATCACCACCTAAACAAAGGGGTATTTTTTTTGCCAAATATATTTTTTTAAAATAGTCAGCCATGGTTTTTACTTGTTCAAGTTTTCCTTCGGGCAATAGCAAATTGCCCGCATCATAGACATGATGGCCAGTGATCATTCTTTCAGATAAGGCTGGACTTTCATTTTCTGCCTCGCGGGCAAAATTGGCAGAAAAAAGTGAACGATCGACTTTCGATGCGGTTTGATGACTAGGCGCGTGGCTGGCATGCGTTGAGTTGGCACCAAATAGTATCACTTGGGCGTTTTGTTCATCCTGTGCTTGTGCGTAATGTAAGGTTTTCATTATTTTTGATTGGTTAAATGGCGAAGCGTTACTAATACTTCTTGCGCATGACCGGTCACCGACACTTTACGCCATTCGTGTTGCAACAGGCCATTTGCATCAATTAAAAAAGTGCTACGCGAAATGCCATTGACGATTTTGCCAAACATGTTTTTTGGCCACAGTACGTCAAATAAATTACATAGCTTTTCATCTTGATCACAGACTAAATCATAAGGTAAATCATATTTAGCCTTAAACCCGGTGTGAGATTTGACACTGTCACGCGAAATGCCAAAAATTTCAGTATTGGCTTTTTGAAACTCAGGATACAGCGCAGCAAAATCTTTGCTTTCACACGTGCAACCCGGGGTATTATCTTTGGGATAAAAATACAAGACCACATTTTTACCCAGCAAATCTTGACTGGTAATGACGCGATCGGGGGTAATCATCAATTCAAATATAGGGATTTTCTTATTCATGGGTTTATCATATCAAGAAGACCTGATTCCCACAACGTCAATATACTATATAAAAAGCTAATGCTATAATTTGGGCGAAATTTTATATAAACCAGACCTTAAGGATAACTATGCGTAATATATTTACTGAGCATCCTCGTAGTATCGGTGAGACTTATCATGGGCATGCATATTTTGCTGCGTGCACCGGTGCGCAAATGATCTGGGCTGGCTTGGCTTGTATCATACACGGTGTGTTACCCTTTGTTTTTTCTAATACGGCGAGCCAAACTGTTAATGCTTTGCATGAAAGCTTTGAAAATAGAATAATGAGTTCTGACAAAGAAATGCACTAATCTTTGTAAGCCATCCCAGACTTAAAGCCATGTTGTCAAGCGCATGAGCATGCTTCATGGTTGCTTGATGGGGGTAGGCATGCTAAAGTGCTCTAAGGTATTGTATATTATTAAAAAGGTGGCTGTGAGTACGAATACTTTTAATGACAACGCGCAAGGAACTAAACGCTTTTTCATGTCCATTCCCTGGGAAAAAATACTCCTGTGGGGCTTGTTTTTATTGAGCTTATGGATATTACGCAGCTTTCTGGCCGTGATTTTTGTGACTTTTATTATAAGCTATGTAGCCTATCATATCATTAAACGTATTTCACGCTATGCGCCGGCGCATTTACAACATAATATTTGGTTTCGACGCGTGAATGTGGTGGCTGTATTTAGTATTTTTTTTCTGTTGTTATATGCTGCGAGTTTGCTGATTTTCCCCGCGATGTTGCGCCAAGGGGATGAATTAATTACCACGATTACGGAAGTGGACCCTAGACAAAAAATAAATCAAGTGGCTATCAATTACCTTGGGGCCAGGGAGCTGATAGATTTTAAAGATCAAAAAATTGAATACGAGGCAGCCCTACACGCTTATAGTCAAATGCATACCCAAGCCCATGCCCAAGAAGCTTTTGACGAAACCCTTATTCAAAAGTTTGGTGCAAAACAATGGCGAGAAATTACGTCTTCGCCTCAATATATAAAAATAATTGGAAACATCCAACAATTTTTCAGTGAAAATTTAGGCAGCATTACTTTTATGATCGCAGCAGTGATTAAAAATACGGCCTCTTTTTTTATTCAATTTTTTATTTCTGTTATTTTTAGCTTTATTATTGTGCTGGATATTCCAAGGTTGCAACAGCAATTTCAGACTTTGCGTAATACGCGGTTGCGACATTTTTACGATACGATTACGCCAGGATTGCGTACCTTCAGCGACGTGATGGGAACCGCTTTTGCAGCACAAGCCGTTATTGCCGTGTGCAACACTATTTTAACTTATTTGGGCATGAGGTGGCTGAATATTCCTTTGGCTGAATTGATGTCATTGTTTGTGTTTTTTTGTAGCTTTATTCCGGTGTTGGGCGTATTTATTTCCAGTATTCCTATTTCTTTGGTCGCATTACAAACACATGGCTTTATTTCGATGCTAGAAGCCATCGCCTTAATTGCTGTGATTCATATTTTTGAAGCTTATCTGCTTAATCCTAGAATTATGGGTAATTTTTTGAAAATTCATCCTTTATTAGTGTTGATGATCTTATTTGTCAGTGAACACTTTTTCGGGATTTGGGGATTATTATTAGGCGTGCCCGTTTGTGTGTATGTATTCCGCTATGCCATATTGGATATGCCATTTCCTGAAAAAATTAAGCTATGATTGAGTCACATATAAAAGCAATGCCCCACGTGGAAACTTGTGAGCATTTAGATACAGAGCGCTTTTTGAAGCATTTTGGTAGACCCAATATTCCGTTCTTACTAAAAAATGGTATGAAAGATACGCCGGCCATGCAAAAATGGGATTGGTCATTTTTTTCAGATACCTATGGTGATCGCTCGATTATTGTTTATCGCACGGGCAATCGAAATCGCTATCAAAAAATGTCCTTTAAAGCCTATATCGATTATATTCATACCACCCAAGATGAGCATCCTTTGTATTTATTAGATTGGTTTGTTGATAAAAATTGTCCAGAACTTTGCCAGGATTATTCAGTGCCCAGCTATTTTACTAGTTGGCTAGATAATTTTATGCCTATCTCTAAATTTTTGGCGTTTTATATCGGGCCTAAACATTCTGCCTCCCCACTGCATATTGATATATTGTCAACCAATGCGTGGAATGCGGTATTTAAGGGGCAAAAGCTATGGGTGTTTTACCCACCTAGCCAAGCTCAATTTCTCTATGATGGAAAAGTAAACCCATTTAAGCCAGATCATGTAAAATATCCTCTTTATAAAAATGCCCAAGGCAGCTATGCTATTCAAAACCCTGGGGATTTGATTTTTACCCCCTGCAACTGGTGGCATGGGGTTTACAATATGGAACATACGATATCGTTAACCGATAATTTTATTAACAGCAGCAACAGTAAACATGTTTTGAGAAATTTATTTTCTTCAATGGTTCATTTAGCTAAACGCAGCTGGAAGCGACGCAACCAGAAATATAATTAGAGTAAGAGTAGTTATGAAAGTATTAATGTGCGAACCGAAATATTTTTTAATTTCATATGAAATTAATCCTTGGATGAAAATTGAAAATCAAGTAAACGATACACTGGCCTATGCGCAGTGGAAAAATTTATATAATACGGTAAAAAAAGTTGCCGATGAAGTGCATCTCTTAGAGCCAAAAAATATGCTGCCTGATCTGGTGTTTACCGCCAATGCTGCGCTGGTTCATAAAAACGTTGCTTATATTTCTAATTTTAAATTTCCAGAAAGAAAAAATGAAAGTCCTCATTTTAATGATTGGTTTTTAAAAAATGGCTTTGAAACCGTTTATTTTGATGAAAAAGAAGACTATTTTTTTGAAGGTGCGGGCGATGCTTTATTTATGGGTGATTTATTATTTTACGGCCATGGCTTTCGAAGTGATAAAGAATTTCATGAAAATTTAAGTAGTCTTAAACAAGAAAACATTGTTTTATGTCGTTTGGTGGATCCTTACTTTTACCATATGGATACTTGTTTTTGCCCGATCAACAAAGAGTTTGCTATTTGGTATCCGCCAGCATTTTGCCTAGAGTCAAGAAAAATGATTGAAGATAAAATTGAACTCTTTGCCGTCCCAGAAGAGGAAGCCAAACATTTCGCATGTAATGCGGTTGTCTTAGATAATCATGTGATTATGCCTGCTAATTGTCCCCAAACAAAAAATCACTTAATCGATAAGGGATTTTCTGTTTATGAGTGCGATGTTTCAGAATTTATAAAAGCCGGTGGTGCGTGTAAATGTCTCACTTTGTTGTTAGATTAAAATGAGCTGTTATCCCCAAGTACAATTAGCAAGTCCAAGTTCTGTATACGGTCAATGGGCCAATAAATTATTTGATCTCTTTATTGCCCCGATAGTACGGTTGCGTCCGTTTCAAAGGGCTTACAGTAAAGCCAAAAAGGATCCGAGTACTACGGATCTTTGGACAAAAGTGCTGATCCAGCTGAATACTCAGCTGGCAATTTCAGAGGCTGATCTTTCACGTATTCCAAAAACGGGGCCGTTGATTATCGTTGCTAATCACCCTCATGGCATTATGGATGGCGTGATTTTGGGTTCACTCAT
This sequence comes from uncultured Gammaproteobacteria bacterium, assembly GCA_963798975.1. Taxonomy (GTDB): domain Bacteria; phylum Pseudomonadota; class Gammaproteobacteria; order JABCZS01; family JABCZS01; genus JABCZS01. Next base: position 11,018 of record CAWCVU010000003.1, on the reverse strand, counting down.
GCATCGTGTACGAGATGATTTTAAAATCATTATGAATGAAGCGACAACGATGCCGGGGCTCGAAGACGGTTTATTTTTTGTTTCCATTTTTGGCACGCCCAGAGAAAATGCCAAAAAAAATATTCAAGTCACACGTCAGGCTTTAGAATGGCTCAAGGCCGGGCATGCAATCGTGGTGTTTCCTGCAGGTGAAATTTCAGCCATTAGTAGTTGGAATGAAAAAGTAGCGCTCGATAATACCTGGAATACCAGTATGATACGTTTAAGTATGGGCGCAAAAGCGCCTATTTTACCGCTTTTTATTGTAGGGCAAAATGATAATCTGTTTTTAAAGTTGGGATTAATACACCCCTTATTTAGAACGCTACAAATAGGGCGAGTGACCAATCATTTATTTGGCGAAGTGATGACGGTACGTGCAGCCCACCTCATATCCAGTAAAGTTTTAGATACTTTTAAAGACGATGTAGCAAAAGCAGATTTTGTTCGTGCTAAATTGTATTCATTAATGTCTAGGCAGACACAGCAACACCGAGTCTTAGATATTTCCCTTGCAGATGTAAGTAAAACCAATGTGACCCAAGATGAGATGGCTAGGGTTTTTGAGGTCTTATATGCACAACCTAGTTTTAAGATTCATGAAAATGGTGCATATAGCGTTCTGTTATTTAATCAGCAACAATTGCTGGCTATTGATTCAAAGCAGGCTGACATTTTTTCGATATTTAAAGATGAACTGGGGCGGCTGCGCGAACTGACTTTTCGTGAAGTCGGTGAGGGCAGTGGACAGATGCGTGATTTAGATCAATTTGATGAATATTATTCCCACTTGACCCTGTGGGACCGTGAGCAGAAGCAATTACTGGGAGCTTATCGTTTGGCCTTTGCTGATGAAATAGTCCCTCAATACGGCATACAAGGCTTATACACCGCATTACAATTTGAATATAATCCCCATTTTTTTGCGACTATTGGTCCAGCCATAGAACTCAGCCGTGCATTTATTATTAAAACGCATCAGAAAAACCATATGGGCTTATCCATGTTGTTGGGTGGGCTTGGTCAATTATTGGTGATGCGTCCACATATTCGTTCATTCTTTGGCGCTGTGAGTATTAGCTTCGATGAATTCCAAAGTACTTCAAAAAAATTGATACTTGATTTTCTCGCACATCATCATGGACACAATGAACTTTCATCTTGGGTTAAGGCTAAAAATCCACCGCAACTCACAACATCCCTGCCTTTGTCAGAGTGGCAACGTCTACTCAACACCATAGGCGATCTCCCCTTATTAAATACGGTAGTATCAAGTATTGAAGCCGATGGCAAAGGCGTTCCACCGCTCATTTGGGCGTATCTATCTTTGATGGGTCGCTTTATTGCTTTTGATCACGATACTGGATTTAACAGTATCGACAGTTTGCTTGTTATTAATATGGAAGAATCAGCAAGGCAAAATAATGTCATGATGCGTCGCATGATGGGCAAGAAAAATTTTGAGGCTTATCTTTCCCAAGTGCAAGTCTAAATATCAAATAAATTATCTGTTTTCGCGGCGCAAATAAAATCATTTTCTGAGAGGGCGTTTATCGCATGTGTGGTATAACGCACCGTGCTGCGGTTATAACTAATTTCCATATCGGGATGATGGCCTTCTTTAAAGGCAAGCCAAGCAACGCTATTGGTAAATGCCATGACTTGTCCGTAGTTTTTGAAATTAAATACACGTTTGATTTCGGTCTGATTTGTATTTAATTGCCAATCGGAATTGAGTGTGGCCAAATATTTTTTGATACTGGCCTCATCTAAAATCGGTGTATCGCTTGAACAGGCTGTGCATTTTTTAGTAATCAATTCATTCATGTTAATTGGCCTCTTTTAAATCTTGAATCAGTGCATATAAAAACCGACTGGCTTCGCCGCCCGTAACAGCTCTGTGATCAAAGGTTAATGATAATGGAATTAAACGGTGGGCAACAATTTGTCCTTGATGCACAACAGGGGATTCTTTAATTTTACCTACACCCATAATGGCCACTTGCGGTGGAACGACCACTGGTGTTGCAAATTGACCGGCAAATACACCAAAATTAGAGAGTGTAATGGTAGCGCCTGATAGTTTTTCTGTGGGAATACTGCGATCTTTGACTTGTTTTTTATACGTATTAATTAAATTGCGTAATTCAGGATTATTTTGTGCTTTCTCAATGACGGGCACAAATAAACCTTCATCACTATCAATGGCTAAACCTAGGTTTACATCAGTAAATAGTTTTCTACCCATGGCTTTTGAATCATACCATGCGTTTAAACTGGGCTCCATTTTACAGGCATGACAAATGGCACGGATGATACGTAAGGTAATATCATTTTCACCTTGCCAAGCAAAAATATCTGCTTCATCAACGATGGTTGCAGGCACAACTTCTTGATGCGATTTGACCATGGCTTGCATCATGCTGCGGCGCACGCCTTTTAAAGGTTCTAAACCATCAATGATGGGATGGGAGATTTGCACTGCATTTTTTACATCTAATGCCGTAATGGTATTGCCGGGTCCGCTGCCTGTAATCTGTGTTAAATCTACATGTAATTGTTTGGCTAATTGTTTGACTGCGGGTGTTGCTTTAATAGTGCTAGTGCTGCGTTCCATCACTTGCGCAGTTTCAGGTACGACGGCATTACTGCGTTCAAGATGACCCACAACTGTGCCGGTATCTTGTTTTTCTGCATGGGTACTGGTCACTACACTAAATGAAATTAAAGGTGCACCGGTATCAATAATATCATCTTCAACGCCATGTAATTCGCCAATTTGACCGGCCCAAGGGGAGGGGACTTCAACGACAGCTTTTGCCGTTTCCATGGCCACTAAAGGTTGATCAATTGCAACAGTATCTCCGACTTTTACGTGCCATTGCCGAATTTGCGCATCGGGTAGACCTTCGCCTAAATCGGGGAGTTTAAATACTTTCATTATGTTTTCCTTTTTATCTTATTCGAAGGCCATTGCTTCATGTACTGCATTTAAAATGCGTTGTTCACTGGGTAGATATAAATGTTCCATTTTGTATAAGGGAACAATTGTGTCATAACCTGTGACGCGTTGCACAGGTGCAATGAGTGAGGTCAGTGCTTTTTCTGCGAGTTGTGCAGCAATTTCGGCTCCTACACCGCAGGTTCTTGGCGCTTCGTGAATAATCACACAGCGACCGGTTTTTTCTACAGATTGAATGATGCTGTCCATATCTAAAGGCTTAATCGTGGCCACATCAATGACTTCAGCGCTGATGCCTTGGGCTTCTAAGGTTTGTGCAGCGGCTAAGGTTTCAGTCAGCATAGCGCCCCAGGCAACCAGTGTGATGTCTGTCCCTTCACGTAATAAAAAACACCTGTCTAAAGGTAGTGCTTGCCCATTATCAGGCACATTTTGTTTTATTTTGCGATATATTCTTGTGGGCTCTAAAAAAATAACGGGATCTGGATCGCGGATAGCGGCTAATAATAAACCGTATGCGCGTGTGGGTGATGAAGGAATCACAACACGTAAACCAGGAATATGGGCTAATAAACTTTCAGTACTTTCAGAATGATGTTCAGGTGCATGAATGCCGCACCATAAGGCGCGCGTATGACCAGTGGACAACTTAATCGCCCACGGGTACGGTTACGTAAACGTGTCGCATGACTGATAATTTGATCAAGCGCTGGATAAGGAAATCCCATAAATTGAATTTCTGCAATCGGTTTTATACCTTCTGCGGCCATGCCAACGGCCATGCCGACGATCAGGATTCAGCCAAAGGTGTGTCTAATACCCTATCGGTACCAAATTGTTTTTGTAATCCTTCGTTGCGCGAAATACACCACCGTTGGCGCCTACATCTTCACCAAACACCATGACATTTTGATCATGTGCCAATTCATAAGCCATGGCTTGGGTGACTGCTTCTACTAAGGTCATTTCACCATGATGCTCTCCTAAATTTGCAAGTAATATATCGCGTTGTTCGACGAGTTCATGTGGCAGCGTTGCATATAAATAATCAAATATGGCTGTGGGAGGTTGATTGGGAATGGATTCATAATTATGGACGGCTTGTTCAACCGTTTGTTTAATGCGTGCATATAAGGCATTTTCTTGCTCTTCATTCCATAAATTTTGACTGGCTAAATAAGTGCGCAGGCGCAAAATCGGATCTTCTTTTTTATGTGCTTCTACTTCTTGTGGTGGTTGGTAACGTTTAGCATCATCGGCAGTGGTATGATCGCACATGCGATAAGTGAGCGCTTCAATAATATGAGGACCTTGTCCTTCACGGATTCTTTGTAAGGCTTGAGCCGTCGCATATTGTACGGCAATACATCATTGCCATCGACTTGCTCGCCGCTCACACCTGCCGCTATGCCTTTTTGTGCCAAAGTTTACAATGGGTTTGCTCATATAGAGGTACAGAAATCGCCCAGTAATTATTATTAATTACAAATAATACTGGCAATTTCCAAACGCCCGCTAAATTTAATGCTTCATAAAAATCACCTTCGGACGTACCGCCATCGCCAATCAATAGTCACTACGGCGCGCGTTTGTTTGCGGTATTGAATGGCTTTTGCAACACCTACGGCATGCAGACATTGACTGGCGATGGGAACAGAAACGGGAAAATCTTCTTTGAGTACTTCATAATCACTTCCACGTTCATCGCCGCCCCAGAGCAAGTAAATTTCTTCGATTTTTCCGCCACGAATTAAATGTGCACCATGATCACGGTAATAGGGCACCAGCACATCATCTTTAATCATGGCAGCGCCCACACCCACACCTATGGCTTCTTGTCCGGCAGAGGAAGGGTAAGTTCCCATTTGACCGGTACGTTGTAAGGCAACAGCTTTGGCATCGAAGGTGCGATTGAGCACCATATATTCATATAATTTAAGTAAAAGTTCAGGTTGATTTAATGATTCAGGCAAGGGTTGGGTCAAATGCCCCTGCGCATCTAAAAAGCGTGAGTATGTAATGGCAAATTCAGCCACAGTAGACGATAGTATGCTCACGAAGACACTCCTTTATACGGCAATCGTGTATTCTCATTATAAAGGGGGTTTCTATGCAACTGACTAATCAAAATCATGCCAAACATCTGATAGATGAGTATAATGAGCGCTATGAAGCTCAACACTAAAACTCAAACACCTTATTATCAATCAACGCTTGAAACGCCACTTGGGACTATGGTGGCTGTGGCCAGTGGAGATGGTTTTGTGTTTGTTGGAGTTTTTGGATAGAAAAAATATAGAAAGACAACTTCGGTTAGATAATAGTGGGCCGATTATTCAGGGGCGGTGTTTACTTATTGATAAGATTGAAAAAGAATTAGATTTATATTTTAGTGGGCAATTAAAAATATTTAATACGCCCTTAAAAATGATCGGTACGGATTTTCAAAAACAAGTTTGGCAAGCCTTGCAACAAATTCCATTTGGGCAAACGTGTGCTTATATGGATATTGCGCGGGCACTGGGTAAGCCTACGGCTTATCGGGCTGTTGCTAATGCGAATGGCGCTAATCGATTAGCCATTATTATTCCATGTCATCGTGTGATTAATGCCAATGGACAATTGGGTGGGTATGCGAGCGGATTAACACGTAAAGCATGGTTGCTGAAACAAGAGCACGTTAGTATTTAAGCGCTGTTTTTAAAGTAGCTATATCTACAGTATCACTAATAAAATGATAGGTTGTTCCTGAGTCTTGAGTTTTTATTTGCCATTTAGCAAGCTCGATAATAGTATTGCCTTCTTGCCAGTTCATGGTGAGAGGATATTGTGTAGCGATGAATTTTTGCAAAGGATTTTGTTCGGTCATTTCATTTATTAATATTCTATCAACAGTGGTGCGTTGATTGTTGCCTTCAGCATAAACCATAAAATATATTAATGCTAAAATGGGGCTTAAAGTAATTAAAGTAATGGGATATTGTCTACACAAATAGAGCGTGCTTAGTATTAACGCATCAAATGCAATTTGCAGAGACTTATTTGCTACAGAATTAATATGGTTGGCGGTAAATAAACTTGCATGGGGCGTGTCTTTAAGTGTGATTTTATTTTGGCGCAAATATTCAGTATAAAGATCACGGCACAGCGTTTCAAAGTTTATTTTTTTACGACCTTCGCTCGTATATTTATTGAGTACAATTTGACCGGGTAACATGGTTCATTTTCCTATATCGCACTATTATACTGGAAATAGTGTAGGCTTAACAATAATTAAGAAATTATTAATGTTTATTTTTCTTTTCATGCGTGAGGGTATCAATCAAGCTGATTTGTAAACGCGAATGAAATTTAATGCACCAGGGGAAGATAAAGCCAAAGAGTAGGGCGAGTATCACCAGTACGACGATTAATAATTTAATGGGTGGCAAAATGCTTGAGCTTAGTGCACAGATAAATATCATAATACTGATGATGGCAGTAATGGGGATAATTTCAGCGATGATGCTGCGTACATGCGGTGTATAGTGATGGCCCACATTTTTTCTGACACTGACTTCTGCAATAATCATACTCAGGGCTTTTATTTTTCGATAAGCAGCAATTAAAAACGGTAGAGAAATAATAAGCGCTGCGCTCCAAATGAAGGTGATTTGTATACGCTCATCCACCGCATGAAAAATGATGTGGACTAAATGCGTTGTGGAAAAATAGGCGCTGCCTAAAAAAATACCCATGACAATTAATAAATTAATTAATACTTGTAATAAGCTACGTTTAATTATTTTCATCAAAGCTTTATGTTCGCGAGGACGGATGTTTTGTAACCAGGTTTGATAGATATTAAAAGTATCCGCAGCTTTTTTGGGAATGATTGCTTTGGTCCACTGTGTCACGGTATCAGAACTTTTAATTAAATACGGTGTTAAAAAAGTAGTAATGACTGAAACAGCAACTGCTATGGGATATAAAAAATCACTGGTAACATTTAAAGTAATACCCAAGGCTGCAATGATAAATGAAAATTCACCAATTTGTGCAAGCCCCATACCGGTGCGCATGGCGGTATTACCGTCTTGACCAGTGATTAATACCCCTAGACCACAGCTGATTATTTTACCCAATATAACGGCTATGGTAATAATAATTAAAGGCTCCCAGTAAGCCACTAAAATACTGGGATTAAATAATAGACCGACAGATACGAAGAAAATAGCGCTAAACATATCCCGCAGCGGTGAGATTAAATGAGAAATTTTATGCAGTTGCTTTGATTCGGCAATCACCGCGCCCATGATAAAAGCACCTAAAGCGACACTGTAATCTAAATACATCACCAGTAAACAAAAACCAAAACACAGCCCTAATACTGAAATCAGTAGGACTTCATCACTTTCAAATTTTGCGATATACGCCAGTAATTTAGGAATCAGTAAAATACCCAGTAGTAACGATATCACTAAAAAGGAGGATAGCTTAGTAATATTCAGCACCATATCACCGATATTCAATGATCCCGTTAAAGCAATACCCGCTAGCAAGGTTAAAATGAGAATTGCAAATATATCTTCAATAATTAAAATACCGAAAATAAGCTGCGCAAATTTTTCCTTTTTCATCCCCAATTCACCCAAGGTCTTTACAATAATCGTGGTCGATGAAATGGCTAAAATAGCACCTAAAAATAAGGCATCAATTTTTTCCCATGCAAATATGCGACCGATTTCATACCCCAGCCACATCATTAAAATAATCTCCGCGAATGCAGCAATACTGGCTGCAAGCCCGACTTTACTGAGTTTACGTAAATTAAATTCTAAGCCCAGCGAGAACATCAGAAAAATAATGCCCAGTTCAGCCATGGTGTGCATGGTGTCTTCATTAGAAATAAATGAAAACGGTGGCGTGTAAGGGCCAATGATGATCCCGGCAATGAGATAACCTAAAACTACCGGTTGATTAAAGCGTCGACAAAGAATGGTTATAAAACCCGCAACTGCCATGACGATGGCGAGATCTTGAATGAATAAAAAAATATGATGATGATTCAAAATAAGTTCCCTCTTGTCACACGATTACATCGCCGTATAATTGGGTCCATCACCACCTTGCGGCGCAGTCCAGGTAATATTTTGGGTGGGATCTTTAATATCACAAGCTTTGCAATGGATGCAGTTTTGTGAATTGATTTGCAAATGAGGCTGTTGATTTTCAAGGTAAGTGATTTCATAAACCCCAGCCGGGCAATAATGTGATTCGGGGCTGGCATATTCTTTAAAATTAACATCGATCATGCGTGCGGGGTCGGTTAATTTTAAATGACACGGTTGATCATCGATATGCATGGTATTGGTCAGAGCGACTGAGGTCAGTTTATCAAAAGTTAAAATATTATCCGCTTTAGGGTAGGCGATGGGGGTGACTTGTGAGGCTAATTTTAAGCATTGATAATCAGGTTTTTGTTTAAGCGTCCAAGGACTATAGCCTTCGAAAATATAGGTTTCTAAAGCTGCATTGATTAATCCAGGCAATAGCCCCGCTTTAAATCCAGGACGAATATTGCGTACTTTTTTTAATTCCTTCCAAAGCCAAGTGTTTTGTAATTGAGTTGTGTAATCACTGCATTCAACTATTTCATTTTGTTGTAATTGTGGAAATACTGCTTCTGCAGCGGTGATGGCAGATTTCATCGCCGTATGTATACCTTTAATTTTCGGTACATTCATAAAACCTGCAGCATCACCAATAAGGGCGCCGCCAGGAAATGTGAGTTTAGGTATCGATTGTATCCCGCCTTCATTCAAGGCACGTGCGCCATAGGCAATTCGTTTTCCACCCGACAAGAGTTTATGAATATGGGGATGGGTTTTAAAACGTTGTAATTCTTGATAGGGGTCCATATAAGGATTTTTGTAATCTAATCCAACCACCAAGCCAAGAGACACTTGATTCATATCGGCATGATATACAAATGATCCCCCATAGGTATTGTGCTGCAAGGGCCAACCGACACTGTGCCAAACCAAGCCGCGTTGATAATGTGCCGAATCAACTTCCCACACTTCTTTAACACCCAGGCCATAAGTTTGGGCTACGCACTGTTTATCCAACTCAAAATGTTTGATTAACGTTTGGCTTAATGAACCCCGACAGCCTTCTGCAAATAAAGTTTGTTTTGCATGCAGGGCTATGCCTTCTTGAAATTGTTTTCCGGACTCGCCTTGTTTATCAAGGCCCATGTCTCCGGTTTTAAGGCCAATAACTTGATTATGTTCATTGTATAATACGGTGCTGCCTGCAAAGCCGGAATAAATTTCAACGCCTAATTCTTCCGCTTGCTCGGCTAAAAAACGACAAAATAAACCTAAGCTAATAATATAGTTGCCCTGATTATGCATGGGCGCGGGTGTAGGCAGTGGTAAAACATGTTTTTGCTTAGTAAAGTAAAACGATCTTTTTTTACTGCTAAATGCACGGGGTAATTTGAAGTCGAGCGCCAATTAGTGTAACAATTCATCCAGGGCTGTGGGCCTTCTAAAACTGCGCCCGATAGAACTATGTGCACCTACGCGTGCCCCTTTTTCAAGTACGCAAACGCGTAAATCTTGCTCATGTAAGGACTAATTGCTTCAAGCGAATAGCTGCGGATAAGTCCGGCAGGTCCTGCGCCGACGATAACAACATCAAAATGCATACTTTCTCTTCGTCATGATAACCTATAATAGCATAGGAAAATAGAAAAGAAATGACCTTGGAGTCGTTTTATGAAAATTTTAGTGCCAATCAAACGCGTTGATTGATTACCGGTTAAAATCCGAGTAAAATCGGACAATTCGGGCGTAAAGCACCGAACATGTAAAAATGTCGATGAATCCTTTTGATGAAATTGCAATTGAAGAAGCATTACGACTGCAAAGAAAAAGCAAATAGCTCAATGAGATTATTGTCGTATCACATTGGTGACTAATGCATTCGTAAGAAATATTACGAATGCTTTAGCCTTGGGGGCTGATCGTGCGATCTTAGTTGAAACCGAACAGAAATTATACCAATAGCATTGCAAAAATATTAAAAACTTGCGCTCAAAGAACAAGAAAAACCTGAAGCGTTATTTTGGGAAAACAAGCGATAGATGCTGACATAATCAAATCGGGCAAATGCTAGCTGGACGTTTGAACTGGGGCATCGGAACTTTCATATCAGAAATAGAAATTTCATGACAACAGGGTTATTATTACACGTGAAATTGATACTGGCTTAGAAACTTTGCAATTTTTAACTTTGCCCGCGTTGTTACCACCGATTTGCGCTTAAATGAACCCCGCTATTCCAGCTTACCGAATATCATGCAAAGCCAAATCTAAAAACCCTCAGACATTATGCGCTTGCCGATTTAACGAAATACTTAGCAAAGCGTATTAAAACTTAACATGTTGAAGCCCCTGTAATACGTCAGCGGCGGTCGGTCATTGGAATCATGTTGATCGAATTGTTCAAACGATTAAAACAGGAACAAATAATTCCATGACTAAAGCTTTAGTAATAGCAGAACATCATGATGGCGCCTTAGCGCAGGCTACATTAACCACAATTAATGCGGCAACACAATTGGCGCAAGAGGTTAGCTTATTAGTGGCGGGTGTAAATTTAAAATCTGTGCTTGAACAAGCACAGCATTTAGCCGGTGTAAATGAAGTGATTAAAGCTGAACATCCGGCTTATCAATACGCCCTTGCGGAAAATATGGCTGCCTTGTGTAGTCAATTAGCTGGTGATTATCAATATATATTAGCCAGTGCCAATACCTTCGGAAAAAATATTCTGCCGCGTGTGGCAGGATTATTAGACGTTGATATGGTTTCAGAAGTCACAAAAATAATCGATGCGCATACTTTTGTGCGGCCTATTTATGCAGGTAATGCACAAGAGACAGTTAAAATAGACGCTGCGCCTATTTGTTTAACAATTAGACCCACAGCATTTACGCCCATAGGTCTTGGCACACAAACCGCGTTGA
>CAWCVU010000002.1:0-33149 GCA_963798975.1 uncultured Gammaproteobacteria bacterium | reverse complement strand
GTCACATTGCTTGCGGCGCCTATTGGTACGGGCGAATTGCGAATGATCCATTCGCGCGTTTCATGAATATATTTTCCGGTTGATAAATCCATGACATTGTCTGCGCCCCAACGTACCGACCAGGCTAATTTTTCTACTTCTTCAGCAATAGAAGATGTGACTGCAGAGTTGCCAATATTCGCATTAATTTTTACTAAAAAATTTCTACCAATAATCATCGGTTCTAATTCTGGATGATTAATATTACAAGGAATAATGGCGCGACCCCTTGCTACTTCATCACGAATATATTCTGCAGACATATTTTCGCGTATCGCAATGAATTCCATTTCTTTAGTAATAATACCTTGACGTGCATAATGCATTTGCGTCACATTGCGCCCGGGCAAGGCTTTGCGCGGTTTAGTATTTTTAGGAAAACGAATATGCGCAACATGCGGATCTTGCATACGATGACGGCCGTATTCAGAAGAAATCTGATCTAAGATTTGTGTATCATTGCGCGCATCTATCCAAGCACCACGTAGATCTTGCAAACCATTTTTTAAATCGAGTTTTATATTGGGATCGGTATAAGGCCCAGACGTGTCGTAAACCACAAATGGCGCGGGCGCTTGAAAACCTTGTTTGGTTTGAATCGGCGTTAATGTAATTTCCCGCATGCCGACGCGGATATCAGGACTTGCGCCTTCCACATAAATCTTTTTAGATTGCGGAAAAGGTTCTGTCACAGATTGATTAAGTTCTTCAACTTGTTCTGATAGTAGCGTTGTGTCTGACATACTCACCTCTTTTGGGTTATTATGATACCCCACCCTTGTCTTAAATACAAAAAGCTTTTATGCTTAGCACTCAAATCAACATGACAAAAAGAGTATGACTATGGATTTTGTAAGTGCGCGCCATAATATGGTTGCCAGTCAAGTACGCACCTGGGATGTGCTCGATCCCCGTGTGCTTAGCGCGATGGAACAATTGCCTCGTGAAGATTTTGTTCCAGAATTATTTAAAAATTTAGCTTATGCAGATACAGCCATACCCTTGTATGGTCAACAAACCATGTTGCCCCCTAAAGAACAAGGTCGGATTTTACAGGCCGTTGCCATTGCACCCCATGAACGTGTTTTAGAAGTCTGCACAGGTACTGGGTATTTAACCGCATTATTAGCACAATTCGCAAAAGAAGTCGTGAGTGTCGATATTGACCCAAACCAACAGGCGCAAGCACAACGTAATTTAACTCAGCATGGGATTAATAATGTTGAATTAGTGACTCAAGATGCCAGCCATGGATTTGAACAACACGGCAGCTTTGATGTGATTATCATTACTGGCGGTTTACCTAAACTACCCCAGTCTTATAAAAATATATTAAACCTACACGGTCGAATTTTCGTTACAATAGGCCAAGCACCGCTGATGCATGCAACTTTAATGTATCATCCGACTGTAGATGTTTGGCAAGAAACTGTATTATATGAAACAGTAGTGCCCATGATGGAAAATACCGCAGCCCTTAAGGAATTTGATTTTTAATGAAGTTACGCAGCTTTACTTTTTTATTAGCAACACTGACATTTTCAAGTATTGCCTTGGGTGAAGAGCAAGATTTGCTCGATACTTACCGCCAAGCTTTGGAAAATGATCCCGTATTACAACAAGCGCTCGCTAACCAACTCGCCAGCAAACAAGGTGTTCCCATAGCCGCGTCACAATTATTGCCGCAAGCCAGCATACTTTTTTATAGCGAAACTCAAAATGCGTTTCTTTTCCCAGGGACTTCGCCCGAAGACATTTCCAGTATGGCTGGCGTTGAGCGTACACACGGTTACATAGCCAGCGCTACCCAAAATATCATTAATTTTGGAACTTGGAGTAACATAAAAGAAGCGCGCCGTATTGCGCAAGAAGCAGACGCTACTTTCTGGCAAATGAACAAAATTTGATCACTCGTGTAGCCAATGCTTATTTTAATGTTTTATCTGCGGCCGATACCCTACATTTTGATACTGCACAAAAAGAAGCATTGGCCAGCCAACTTAATCAAGTGAATCAACGTTTTGATGTCGGTTTAGTGGCCATTACTGACGTCTATGATTTTCAGGCACAATACGATGCCCAAGTCGCACAAGAAATTGCAGCACGCAATAATTTACAAGATACCAAGGAAGAATTAGAAGTTATTACTGGCATTAGCGTCGATGAACTAGCGCCTTTAATGCGCACTATCCCCTTACACAGTCCTGAACCCATAGATATGGATGCTTGGGTCAAACAAGCCGAATATGACAACCCTAAACTTGGCGGCCACACGTTTTAGCATGCAAGCCGCACAAGCAGCCATTAGTGTGGAGCGCTCACAGTTATATCCGAATTTAGAACTCTCTGGCGAATACGGCACCACGCTTAATGGCGATATGTTTCAACCGCAAGAGGGCGCATCACAAGGCTGGGCTGTAGCCATCACCTCTAATCTTAATGTATTTTCAGGCGGTGAGATTGTAGCGCAAGTCCGGCAAGCCCAATATCAATATGAAAGTGCACGCGATGGTTATGAAGAAGCGCGCCGCAATACCATCAGTCAAACACGTAATGCCTTTCGCACTATTGAAACGGCTATTAGTCAAGTTAAAGCACTTGAACAAGCCGTTATTTCTGCAAAAAGTGCACTCGATGCCAATGAGGCCTCTTATGAAGTAGGCATTAAAACCTCTGTTGACGTCTTAGACAGTATCTCGCAACTTTATCAGCAAGAACAAAACTTAGCGATCGCTCGATATAATTATATTTTAAGCATCCTAGAACTTAAGCAAGCCGCCGGTGTTTTAGAGGTGATGGATTTAATCAATATTAACGAATGGTTGTTGGAAGAAGAAGCATAATTTTATCCGCAGCTCCCTGATTTTCTTGCACTAAATCACGTGCCCGCTGGCCCATTTGTTTCGCTGCGCTTTTATCATTTAATAAATGTAATAACGCCGGCAATAAACCCTCGCTATTTTCCACTTGCTGCAACGCAGCTACTTTTAAAAAATCCGCTAAAATTGTTTTAAAATTAAACATAACAGGCCCAACAATAATCGGCAATCCTAAGCTTGCGGGCTCTAAAATATTATGTCCACCGATGTTTGCAAAACTACCACAGACTAGCGCCACATCGGCTAGTGCATAAAAAAAGTATAATTCACCTAAGGTATCCGCTAATAAAATATCCGTTTTAGCAGTGACTGCTTCTTTTTGACTATAGCGCGCAATCGTTAATCCTTGTGCTAAACATTTTTCAGCCAAGGCTGCAAAACGCTCAGGATGTCTAGGGGCAATAATACATAAAGTATTCGGCAATCGCTTTTTAAGCGCTATGGCGGTCGCAATCACCAAAGATTCTTCTGCTTCATGCGTGCTACTGGCTATCCAAACCGCTTGTTGAGAAAAATGTTGACGTAAAGGCTTTGCCTTATTGACTAAATCATGGGGTATTTTGAACATCAAATTTTAAATTACCTACAACATGAAGCTTAGCGCTGGTTTACACCTAACTGTTTAAAATGATCCGCATCCAGAGAGGATTGCGCCGCAATAATAGATGCATTTTGTAAAATGGGCGCAAAGAAAAATTTTAACTTTTTATAACCGTGTAAAGATTTTTCAGCTAAACGCGCATTGGGAATGATAAACGGGATCTGTTGTTGTTTGAGTTGATAAAAAAGATTTGGGCCAAATTTCCGTTTCCATAATAATGCCAAAAACAGGTTTAAATGCCCTAAGAAATCGCTGGACCGCTTGTGGATAATCATAAGGTATATACACATGTTGCACACTATTACCAAAGTTTTTTAACACTTGTGCCGATGCCGTCGGTGTCATCGTTGTAATGGTTAAAGGTAAGTGAGGAAATTGCGCAGTTATTTTTTCAATTAAAGGGCGAGCCGCAGTAGTCACCCACAGAAACAGCATGCAACCAAATGCCGTCCGTTTTAAACGTTTGCGCATAATAACCAAAGCGCTCAGCCCTACGTTTACGATAATCGGGCGCCAAACGTCCACGCCAATAAAGCCTTAAAAAAATAAAAGGGATCAACGCTATTAATAAAAACGAATAAATTAAACGCAATAGTGTATTCATTTCACACGCATACTCAATGAAAGCGTGGGCGCATAGCCCTGATCTTTTAAATAAAGTGCATAGGCTCTTTTAAAGATTTTTTTCAACAAGGGCGCCTGCACTATCTCAACAAGTGGTTTATTCATGTATATTTTTAAGAAAAACAAATAATCCCCGAGGCTAAATCCTCCGTCAAAACTTGAATATAATAAGGCAGCTAAATTTTTAAGTTGATCACGCTTTGTTATTTCTTCTCGAATAGTCACTCGATGTAAATCCATCATATACAACTGCGGGGTCGGATCAGGCTTTAATAAAAAGTGACAAATATACATATCACGATGACACATGCCTGCTTGATGAAAAGCGCTTACCATATGCGCTAATTGATACAGTATTTTTCGTCGATATGAAAAAGGGATCCCTGCTTTCATCGTTTCTTCTAAATTTTTCATCTGCTCTAGAGGCCGGGTAATCACAAAAGATTTCTGCCGGGCTGGATGAAGTCCTCTTGCCCCATAGCCAACTAATGATGCTGTTTTAATGCCGATCACTTGACATTTTTCAAGCGCACGCCATTCATTTTTAGCACCAATTACCGGTAAGCGTGCACGTAATAAATTTTTAAAAATCTCACGAAAACCTGCGCCGCTGTGTTGTTTAATGAAATAATCTTGTCCAGCAAGACTCACACGTGAAGTTTTACGTGACGGTTGACTGCGATAGCATTCGCCTTGAACGTTCATCAATTCATTAAAAAAATTTTTATTATCTAGCGCACTATAAATTTCATGGGGAATATTTAAAATCATAGATTTTTTAATACTAAATCAGGTGTCAGCTGTTTTAAACAATTCAAATGTCCAAGCGGACAGACCCGCTCAAAACAAGGACTGCAAGGTAAGCCTAAAGAAACTATTTTAACATCCGTTGTTAACGGCGGTGTAAATTTAGGACTGGTAGAGCCATAAACCACCACTAAAGGCAGACTTAAGGCCGCGGCTATATGCATCAAGCCCGAATCATTGGCAACAACAGCATTCACACAGGACATTAAATCCATCGTTTCAGTCAGTTGTAATTTTCCTGCAAAATCGACACACTGGTTGTGACATAAATCTTGTATCGCTTGGGTTTGTGGCATTTCTGCTTTTGATCCAAATAACCACACGGCCCAACCTTGTTTTAATTTTTCTTGTGCAACCACAGCATAGTGCTCCGCAGGCCAACGCTTCGCTTCCCCAAATGCAGCGCCCGGGCATAAGGCTAAAATACGCTGATTGGGTAGAATTTTAACAGGATGTGCGCTTAAGGTCGCTGCTAAAGATTGTGGTAATTTGCTTAATTCTGGCCAAGGCAGGATTGAAGGTAAGGTTTGATTGTTCTCAAAAGCATGTGCTGCAAAACGCTGCACGCACAAGGGCAAGGTTTTTTCATTTAAGTGACGAATATCATTGAGAAACCCATAACGCAGTTCACCGACCCAACCCGTGCGTTTGGGTATGCGTGCAAAAAAAGGAATTAATGCGGATTTAAAAGAGCGAGGCATGACTATGGCTTGCTCATAATGTTCTTCGCGTAATTGCTTACCCAATTGATAGCGCTTCTTTAAACCTAATTCACCGTGCTGTAAGGGTAAAGGAATAAGTTTTCTCACCTCTGGCATACGTGTTACGACGGCAGCACTATGCGCGGGCGCTAACACATCAATAATACACTCACCTTGCAATTTTAATAATTTAAACAAAGTTTGCGCCATAATCATATCGCCAATCCAACTCGGGCCTACGACTAATATTTTTTTTATTTTTGTCTTCATACTAATTCAAAGTGGGCACTACAATAAGGACAATCCGCTTGCCCTGTTTCTTCTATTGGTAAATAAACCCGGGGATGAGAATTCCATAGCGTCATATTGGGCATAGGACAACACAGGGGCAAATCACTGGATTTCACCTTATAACTATGCGCCGCATTGGCTTGAATTAATGGTTTTGCAGAACCCATAAAAATCCCTAAAAAATATTATTATACCAAAGTTAACCACTGAGGATAAGTACTACTTTCGCCCCGAACTATGGCAAAAAAGAGTTCTTGCAGCTGGGTAGTCATCTTTCCTGCTTTTCCATCTGCAATTAAGCGCCTATCGACTGAACAGATGGGGGTCATCTCCACCGCTGTGCCGGTTAAAAATGCTTCATCGGCCACATAGACTTCATCACGGGTAATTCGCCGCTCAATCACACGGATCCCTAAATCACGCGCCAATTGAATAATCGAATCACGGGTTATCCCCTGCAAACAGGCATCCGTAGGTGGGGTAATCAACTCCCCATTAACGACCATAAAGAAATTAGAAGAACTGGCTTCTGCGACAAAACCTTGCGTATCTAACATCAAGACTTCATCATAACCATCATTAATGGCCTCTTGGGTCGCTAAAATAGAATTAATATAATTACCACAGGCTTTTGCTTTCGTTAAAGTACTATTGGCAGAATGCCGGCTAAAAGAAGACACACATAAATTGATGCCCTCATTCAAGGAACTCTTACCCATATAAGCGCCCCAAACCCAAGCAGCGATCATCACATTAATGCTAGTGTCTTTACCCAAACGCAGACCTAAAGACTCCGGCCCGGTAAAACACAAAGGCCGTAAATAAGCAGAATTCAACTTATTTTTACGCAATATTTCTTGCTGGACTTCATTTAATTCTTCCTTACTATAAGGAATTTGCATATTCAGCATATGCGCGGAACGAAACAAACGATCCGTATGCGCTTGGAGTCGAAATATCGCAGGACCCTTAGCGGTCTCATAAGCCCGCACCCCCTCAAAAACCCCAAACCCATAATGCAGGGTATGCGTCATCACATTCACATTCGCCTGTTCAATAGGCAAATAGTCCCCATTTAACCAAACAGTTCCCGAAAAAGGTGGAAGTTTCATGGTGTTGCTCCTTTTTAATTACCCCAGTATACCCCAAGCCTTTATTCTTGCACAATACAAAAAAGTATGTTAACCTGCTTATAATTATTTGGGGTAAGCATTATCATGACGCCTATTCAAGAAGCAATCTTTAAGAAAATACAACAATGCTATATAGATCAAGTCAAAGCTGCAAAAGGCGGCTTTAACCAATTACAAGCTGTAAAAAGCTTTTTAGAATTCACTAAAAAGCTACCATTACTGATCCCTGCGAACACAGTCTGGCCTGACTTTATTGAGCACCATTTTCCTGGAGAGGGGTCTAAAATACCTCCCCATCTGGCTACAACTAATCTGCATACTGCCTATTATCACCACTATAAAAAATTAAGTCTTCAGTACTTTTATGCAAAAGTACAAGCTCTGCGCACTGTTAATGCAAAATATGGCTTTCAAGTTGTCCCCGTATATACGGATTGGCGATTATCTTTATCGTCCCCTAACCAATTTGACATAAGCGATCCACTCAAGCCCAATGATCCACACTCAAGACACCTCGAATTACTCGAGGAGAATTTAAAATATTTTGAAAAAACCATGAACATCGTCAATGATGCAGGTCTTGTCGAAGAGTATGTTAAGCATAGCAATATAGGGGAGTTAACATTTTTGCTTGATAACGGTGTTTATGCCACTCGCAATGCAATAAATCGTGCATTCTACCCTAATCCTACAGACAGCTGGGATGATGAAGCATCCCCTGTCTCAAAAGATACTCCCATATTTCAACTGTTAATAAAAAATTTATACACCCAAGATAAAAACAGTAAACATGTAAAAGACATGTTATTTTATGCAGTAGCCTTTGAACACCCCGACATTCTGACGGGTTTAATTCGATACAATCAAGTCAATGTGAACACTCGCAATAAAAGTGAATATCGAAAAGAAATTGAAATCCCTCTTATCATGGCAGTAAAAAACAATAATCTAGAAATTGTCACAATATTATTAAATGCAGGTGCAAAAATAGATTTAAAGATCATGATAAAAAATCAGCGATTGATTATGCACAATCAGATGAGATGAGAAATCTGTTAAACAGAGACAAAATTCATAGTTATACATGGTCTCAGCTACCCAATACTGAAACTAATAACAACAACGCCCCAGATTCAAACTTAACCGTATCATTGACAAAGAATTAGAACAACGCAACTCATTCCAAACAGGTGGCCCTGCGTCTATTTTCACGCGCAGCGGCACAAGGTGCCGTGAGCATGAAAAAAGACGCAGGGACAGGCCCCGTTTGGACGGATCTTTAAGCGGAAAAAAAGGGAGATAAAATATCCCCCTTTTTTAAATAAGAAACCTAGAAAAACATGATTACATCATGCCGCCCATGCCACCCATTCCGCCCATACCACCCATGCCACCATGCACCAGCACCTGTCTGTATCATTGCTTTAGGCAGTATCAGCAATCATGGCATTCAGTGGTGATCATCAAGCCAGCAATAGAAGCTGCATTTTGTAATGCAGTACGAGCTACTTTAGTAGGATCCAAAATACCCATTTGCAATCATATCGCCATATTCACCAGTTGCAGCGTTGTAACCAAAGTTGCCTTTTTCTTTCAGCACACGGTCTAATACTACAGAAGGTTCGCCACCGGCATTGGCAACGATTTGACGTAATGGCGCTTCCATCGCACGTACGAGCAATATTGATCACCTACGTTTTGATCTTCATTATCGCCTTTCAAGTTGCTGTAATGCTTGCAGTAGCACGAATAAACGCAACACCACCACCAGGTACTACACCTTCTTCAACTGCAGCGCGAGTTGCATGCAACGCATCTTCAACACGTGCTTTTTTCTCTTTCATTTCAACTTCAGTTGCAGCGCCTACTTTAATAACAGCAACACCGCCAGCTAATTTAGCCACACGTTCTTGCAATTTTTCACGATCATAATCAGAAGTAGTTTCTTCGATTTGTGCACGAATTTGTTCAACACGTGCTTCGATATCAGTCGCATTGCCAGCACCATCAATAATCGTAGTATTGTCTTTGGTGATCAACGACACGTTTAGCATGACCAAATCTTCAATAGTCGCATTTTCTAAAGTTAAACCAACTTCTTCAGAAATCACTTTCGCACCAGTTAAAACAGCAATATCTTGTAACATTGCTTTACGACGATCACCAAAGCCAGGCGCTTTCACTGCACATACTTTCACAATACCACGAATGGTATTGACAACTAAAGTTGCCAAGGCTTCGCCTTCAACATCTTCAGCAATGATCAATAAAGGCGCCTGCTTTTGCAACGCCTTCTAAGAACAGGTAACATTTCACGAATATTGGAAATTTTCTTATCACCAATAAAATAAAAGGATTTTCTAATTCACAAGTCATGTTTTGTTGATTGTTGATAAAGTAAGGTGATAAATAACCACGATCAAATTGCATACCTTCAACGACATCCAATTCATTTTCTAAGCCAGATACCGTCTTCAACAGTGATCACGCCTTCTTTACCGACTTTGCCATGGCATCCGCAATAATCTGACCAATTGCTGCATCAGAGTTTGCAGAAATAGTACCCACTTGCGCAATCGCTTTGTCATCTTTACAAGGCTTATGACAATTTCTTCAACTGCTTCAACAGCAGCCACTACTGCTTTATCAATACCGCGTTTCAGATCCATTGGATTCATGCCAGCAGCCACGGCTTTAATGCCTTCTAGCAAATCGCTTGTGCTAATACAGTTGCAGTGGTTGTACCATCGCCTGCATCATCAGAAGTTTGGGAAGCCACTTCTTTAACCATTTGTGCGCCCATGTTTTCAAATTTATCTTTGAGCTCAATTTCTTTTGCTACAGATACGCCATCTTTAGTAATGGTTGGTGCGCCAAATGATTTTTCTAGCACCACATTACGACCTTTAGGGCCTAATGTGACTTTCACCGCATTTGCCAAGATATTCACACCAGCTACATCACGTGACGCGCATCTTCAGCAAAACGAATTTCTTTTGCAGCCATAATCTTTCATCCTTCTTAATATATTTTAATTAACCTTCAATAACGCCCATAATGTCTTCTTCACGCATAACCAGATAATCTTGCTCAGCCACTTTAACTTCAGTGCCAGCATATTTGCCAAATAGCACTGTATCGCCGACTTTTACGTCTAATGGACGAACATCGCCACCTTCTAAAATCTTACCTTTACCTATAGCCACGACTTGGCCACGGCTCGGTTTTTCTTTAGCCGTATCAGGAATGTAAATTCCACCGGCTGTTTTTTCATTCTCTTCAAGACGTCGTACCAGCACGCGATCATGCAAAGGACGAATTTTTACTTCTGCCATATTGTCTCTCCGTTATAAACTATGATTGATTTAGCACTCTTGCGCTTCGAGTGCCAATGATATGGGGCCTATTAAACCCTTGTCAAGAGCCAGCTCAAAAATAACTCCCCCGACCTAAGACCAAAAGGGTGCATGGTCACAGCTTATGGTTTATAATGTATTATATTTCAATGAGATAGCCTGTTGCATTCAAGGCCTAATCTAGGTACAATGAAAAAGTGAGTAGTAAACCTTAGTTAACAATGTAGTGAGTGTATTATGCTTCCTGATAAGAAAAACAAACCGAGACCTCTCCTGAAGAACAGCTAGTAGAACAGCAAAAATCTGCTGCTTTACAGCGTCTCGAAGTAGAACAACAAAAATTGTGGGAAGCGCAACAACAAAAGCACGCCGCTAGAGTTAATAGAGGTAAAGTTACGCCTACTACTACTACTAGTACACCACCTGTACCGGCTACATCTACTAGCACAACACCTGTAGCGCCTACATCTACGGCCAGTACAACATCTACTACTACTAGCCCAGCATCTGTACCGCCTACATCTGCAGCCAGTACAGCATCTACTACTGGCGTACCACCTGTAGCAACTACATCTACTGGCACGGCACCTGTAGTGCCACCTGTAGCGCCCATAAATGCTGACGAAGAAGCTTATGACATCTTAGAAAAAGCTCATACAAAACTTGAACTTGAAAGTAAAAGTAGCGCCCCTACAAAAACAACTGCAGAACTAGCAGATTTAACACCCGCGAACATAAAAGATGAAATTGAGCGCGCGGAATTCATGCGCGATGCAGAATATGCGATTCAACAAGGCGCTACGACTTATAAAACTGTAACAACAACAGACTATGCAAAGAAAGTGTCTGATGGTGCGAAATTACCTGATGGTTCTGCTTTAAGTTTTGATGGCGCATTAGAGCAATATAATAAAGCAGCACTCACCTATAATCAGCTACGCGATAGATATGAAGAATCAAGACTTCATTACAAACAACCCAAATTTATACTTTACACAAACTTTGTTGAATGGTCACAAAAACTTAAAGACAGAGAAGCTGAGGTCACTCAAGCTGCAACCACTTTAAATGATCTGCTTACAATACAAGGTAAACCTGCAACAGACCCAGCAGTCGAAGCAGCAGCCCTTAAACTAGATGCCGCTAAAGCATCTAGAGATCTTGCAAAAGAGACTGCTGAAAGTTTAGAAAAAATAATACTTGAACCACGCCGCGAACTGATGGTTGCAAATGCAGTGCTAAGAAATGCTGTCAACAAAGATAGTAATAATGACCCAGATAAAGATCAGCTGGCCATTTGCAATGCACTGGATATTGCACTTTTAGCTGAAGATCAAATCGTAAACCTAGGTTATGAACAACAAGTATTTCAACTACAAACCAAAGCAAAACTAATAGAATGGAAAAACAAAGGCGAGTTCAGAAAGGAATTCCCTGGTGAAGAACAACTGACACCGGCATACGAAGAACTCGCAAAAATACTCTCAGAAGCACGAAACTACCTGAGTAAATTAGAAAAAGACTTAACACCCTTGCGCGCACAATTAGTGGACGTTCAAGGAGCAATTACTGCACAAGAACTCAAGGGCCAATCGCCAGAAGCTCTTGCTGCGCTTAAAACAGCAGAAAAACGCATTAAAGGACAACTCGAAAAAATTGATAATGAAATAAAAGAATTTAACAATTATTTGCAAAATGATGTCCTCAGCACCGCAGACAATACCTTAAGCGATAACTTTGTAGCTGCTATCAAAGATGTCATATTCAATCGAGACAGCAACGCGTCGCAAAATCTTAAAACAAGTATGTCAAACAAAGTGAACGACTTTATAGCAGGGATAAAAGACACGCCTGTTGTCAAACATATGGGTGAAAACAAGTATGTCAAAGGTGCTGTTATTGGGGCCACGTCAACCGCTGTTGTAGGTGTTACCGCCATGTCCGGCGCTAGCCTTGCCTTTGGCTTTGGTTTTCTAGGTGCTATAGTCGCGGTTCCCCCTCTTTTAGTGGTTCCATTAGCCGCTGTTGTCGTTTACTATGGCGCCCGCCCCACAGCATTTTATGCTCAAAGATGGTGTGTCATGACCAAAAACTCCATAAAGAGTTTATTTGGTTATCCTTTTAAAAGCGAAGGCGATAAAAAAGAATTTTTAATTGCAACAGCCGGTTCTGGCTCTTTAACAAAAATAGCCAAAGGAAAAGACGACAAATCCGTAGATGGCGTGGCCCTACATATGGGCAGCTGGACTACCTCTGAAGAAAAACTCAATGAAGTACTCCGATTCGTCTGCGAATGCAGAGCCTTAGGCTTAGTACAAAGAGATAAGAATGGCGATTTGATACTCTATATGGAAAATCTGCCCAAAAATAAAGACATCCATGATGAAACCCGCGCACTTATTTTTGCAGTCTGCAAAAACTTTAATATTAAAACGACCGGCTCCGGATGGACCGAAAGAACATCATTAATCCAGTTGCACATGCAGCCCAATTGACAAAAGCAGATGAAATGGTAGCAAAAAAACGAGAAGAACTTTTAGAAAAAGACAGCAAGAAAAAAGGAGTTCAAGCAGCTATAACGGATGAAGAAAAAGAAATTAAAGGCAACTTCTGCATGACTGTGGAAGGGCTAGGTGGTAGAGAGAAAATGACAGTACACGCCGAGCTGCGGAACTATTGCAACAAGAATATAAAGAAGAAAATGATTTTAGTAAAACCGCTGGAACAACGAAAGTTACAGCGGGAACAACTGCTAGCATAAGCAACACAAGCAGCACAGCAGCACTGCGAACCAGCCCAGCAGCAGCTGCTGCAACAACAACAGCGACACCAATAGCACCGACACCAGCACCAGCACCACCAACACCCCCCGCTAAGACAGGAGAAGACTCTTGGATCCCCAGCATGTTCAAATTCTGGTAATCCCTTGTGAAATCCATCAAGGACGATTAGACTGAAACCCGAACGATACTCATCGCACTCCAAGCCGCGAACAATGACGAGATATGTATCTTCAAGTGGAATAAGTATAGATATGTTCTATTGATTATAGGAACATTCATGCAAAAACGGATCGCTTATTTATTTTTATTATTCATTTACATGTTGCCTCTACAGGCGGCTTCGCCTTTTGATCAGATCATTAATAATCCTGCGGTACTTGCACCTGAGCAAGCATTTGTACTCAGTGTGTTAGGCGTTGATGACAAAGAAATTAGCATAGGTGTTGAAATTGCGCCGGGGTATTATTTATACCGTGACCAATTTGACGTTTACGCCTGGAGAGGGATTAACCCTTGGTGAAATAGTTTTACCACAAGGCCCTACAAAAACCGATGAATTTTTTGGCACCCAAATGGTGTATGAAAACAATACCGTATTCACGATCCCAGTAAAAACACATGCCGCACAAAATAAAATTACAGTGGGTTATCGCGGTTGCGCGCCCGTTGGTGTGTGTTATCCACCCATAGAAGAACATTTATATCTTGATTTTAATCAAGCAAGTCCGCAAAGCGAACACAGTCAAGCCACGCAAATACTTGTCGATCAGCATTTTATTATTGCCCTGATTATATTTTTTGGGTTAGGTTTATTATTAGCCTTTACACCCTGTGTATTACCCATGTTACCTATTTTATTCGGCATTATTTTAGGACAAAAGAATTTAAGCCGCGCACGGACTTTTGAGCTGAGTTTAATTTATGTATTAGCGGTTGCCCTGACCTTTGCACTGGCCGGTGTAGGCGCAGCACTTTTAGGCGCAAGCTTGCAAAGCAGTTTGCAACAACCTTGGGTGCTGATAAGCAGCGCAGCCATCCTCGTTATTTTAGCAATTTTATTATTCATTGATTATCCCATGCAATTACCGCAAGGTTTAAACAATACCTTAAATACCCTAAGCCGTAGGCAAAAAGGCGGCACGGTCATCGGCGTAGCCAGCATGGGAATTTTATCTGCGCTAGTAGTTTCACCTTGTGTCACCCCCCCACTCATCGGCGCGCTGATTTATATAGCCGAAACCGGCAATGTCAGTTTAGGTGCAGGCGCTTTATTTATGTTAGGTTTAGGTATGGGTGTACCACTAATTTTATTATCCGTATTTGGCATGCATTTACTGCCCAAAAAAGGACCTTGGTTATCCAGCATTAAAATTATATTTGCAGCGCTATTAGTCGCACTGGCTGCAACTTTAGTCATGCGCGCCTTGCCCAATATGGATCTACAAGGTAGCACACAGGCTACACCCACATTTGATTCCATTCCCGTCACATCCATTATTAATGTAGAATCAGAACTCAAACAAGCCCGTAAACACAATCAATTTGCCTTGCTTTATTTTTCAGCCGATTGGTGTGTCTCTTGTGCAAGAATGGAAAAAACGGTCTTCCCTGACCCCACCGTACAAACTTTGTTAAAAAACATCCGCGTTTTAAAAGCCGATGTGACCGCCAATAATTTAAATGATAAGGCTTTGCTTCAATATTTTAATGTCTACGGCCCACCAGCCATCGTATTTTTTGCCTTCGATGGCACCCCACAAGCCGAATTTCAACTCCATGGTGAAATCAACGCAGCTAATTTCGCCACCCACTTGGAGAGATGGTTCTATGATCAAAGCCATGAAAAACCTTTGTAGTAAAAACTACTAGCAATCTTCGGCAAAAAGACGTAAAATTACCCTTATCTTCAGAGAAAGGTGGTTTTAATGGATATTCGCAAAGTTAAAAAGTTAATTGAATTACTCGAGCAGTCCGAATGCACGGAGCTTGAAATCCGCGAGGGTGAAGAATCGGTACGCATCTCGCGTGCAGGCACTATCGCAACACCTGCAGCCATCCCAACGATGGTGACTACAGCTGCGCCTAATGTTCAAACCAATGAACCGGCTGCCAAAAAATTGACAGGTCATACCGTTAAATCACCGATGGTCGGCACAGTCTACCGCTCCTCTTCCCCAGATGCAAAAGCTTTTGTAGAAGTCGGACACAGCGTTAAAGTCGGCGATGTGTTGTGTATCATCGAAGCTATGAAAATGTTTAACCAAATTGAAGCCGATAAAGCCGGCGTTATTTCTGCCATTTTATCGAGAATGCTGAACCTGTTGAATATAACCAACCCCTATTTATTATTGAATAGTAGATACAATTTATGCTAGATAAAGTTCTGATTGCCAACCGTGGCGAAATTGCGCTACGTATTTTGCGCGCCTGCCAAGAATTAGGTATTAAAACCGTAGCGGTGTATTCCACTGCTGATCAAGATCTGATGCATGTGAAACTGGCAGATGAAGTCTGTCTGTATTGGCCCACCCGCAGCCGCACAAAGTTATTTAAATATTCCGGCCATTATTAGCGCTGCAGAAATCACCGATGCCATTGCCATTCATCCTGGTTATGGTTTTCTAGCAGAAAATGCTGATTTTGCAGAACGCGTCGAAGAAAGTGGTTTTATTTTTATTGGTCCTAAAGCTGAGACTATTCGCTTAATGGGTGATAAAGTCTGCGCTATTAACGCCATGAAAAAATCCGGCGTGCCTTGTGTACCTGGTTCAGATGGACCCACTAGGTAATAGATGATGAAGCCAATCTAGCCATGGCTGAAAAAATTGGTTATCCCGTTATTATTAAAGCTTCGGGCGGCGGTGGCGGTCGCGGTATGCGCGTTGTACACAGCCGAATGCGGCATTGATTAATGCCATTGCACTTAACCCGCACGAAGCACAAGCTGCTTTTAACAATAATAAAGTGTACATGGAAAAATTTTTACAAAATCCACGACATATTGAAATTCAAGTCTTAGGCGATGGTCAAGGCAATGCGATTCATTTAGGTGAACGTGATTGCTCCATGCAACGTCGTCATCAAAAAGTCTTAGAAGAAGCACCTGCACCCGGATTACCGCAGAACAACGACAAAAAATTGGCGCACGTTGCGTGAAAGCCTGTTAAGACATGAAATACCGAGGCGCAGGTACTTTTGAATTTTTATATGAAAACGGCCAATTTTATTTTATTGAAATGAATACGCGGATTCAAGTCGAACATCCCGTGACTGAAATGATTACCGGCATTGATATTGTCAAAGAACAATTACAAATTGCTGCGGGTGAACCACTTAGCATCACTCAAGATCAAGATATCAAATTCAAAGGCCATGCCATTGAATGCCGTATTAATGCTGAAGATCCGAAAACATTTCTGCCATGCCCTGGCACGATTGAACTCTATCATGCACCCGGTGGCCTAGGCATTCGCTTTGACTCTCATATTTATAGCAGTTATCAAGTCCCGCCCTATTATGATTCTTTGATTGGTAAATTTATTGCCTATGGCGAACACACGTGAAATCGCTATAGCCCGTATGCGTAATGCTTTGGATGAAATTATTATTCAAGGCATCAAAACCAATATTGCCCTCCACCAAGATCTGCTGCAAGATACCCATTTTGTCCAAGGTGGAACGAATATTCATTACCTTGAAAAGAAATTAGACCTACATAAATGAGTTATATCCAGTTAGAGTTTGCCAGTGACGCACGGCAGGTAGAAGATTTAAGTGAACAACTTGAAAGTTTAGGCGCACTGGGCATCACCTGGTGTGATGCCAGTGATGATCCCATTTACGAACCTGAACCTCACACCCATCCCTTATGGGATCAGGTCATTATTACCGCCCTTTTTGCCGAGCACACCGATATTACCGCCATTCAAAACCATCTGGGTATGATACCTCTACGTTCGCAAATCATCCTTGATGAAAACTGGGTCGAAAAAAACTTAATCGATTTTAAACCCCTTGCTATTACACCCACATTCTGGATCTGCCCCAGTTGGCATGAAGTACAAGTCAAAGATGCAACCGTACTGCGTCTTAATCCAGGTCTTGCTTTTGGCACAGGCGAGCATCCTACCACACAAATGATATTAAAATACTTAGTACAGCATCCACCGATGAATAATACCGTGTTGGATTATGGGTGTGGATCAGGCATATTAGCCCTTGGCGCTTGTTTATTAGGGGCTACACATGCTTATGCTGTAGATATAGACCCACAAGCACTGATTGCAACACACAGTAATGCGCAATTAAACCATCTCAATGAAGATAAACTCACGATAAGCCTGCCCAAAGCCCTACATTCCGAAAAGGTTGACTTGTTATTAGCGAATATTTTTATGATCCCACTGCTTACTTTACATAAAACATTTGCAACACTTGTTAAACCACAAGGACATATCTTATTATCCGGCATTTTAGAAACTCAATTTGAACAAATATTTAACACATATCAAGATGATTTTTCTTTAACAGTGGTTGATCAGCAACAAGAATGGCTGTTAGTGCACGGTAGTACAAAAATAAATTAGATTTTTATCAAAACCCTCTTGTAATCGATAGTTCAAAAAAGGTATGATGCTTTTCATAAGAAATGAGCAGGAATTAACATAGATAAAGGACTACTGGATATGACAACTGCATTTTTAAATAATTCCGTGCAACAAAATGTTGTTGATGCACACCACGTTCCCCCACTACGTGACAGTGTTAAAACTGCAGTAGAAAAATATTTCACTCACCTGGATGGTCAACAAATCACTGATCTGTATGAAATGGTATTAAGTGAAGTGGAAGAACCTTTATTACAAACCTTGATGCGTATCACCGGTGGCAATCAGTCTCTTGCAGCAAAGATTCTAGGTTTAAGCCGCGGCACCTTGCGCAAAAAGTTAGAACAGTATGATTTGATGTAATCACTGTGCCCTCATGTACTTGATTATTATCTCACCCCCATCTTAATTTGTCACCCCGCACTTGTTGCGGGATGATAGACTCTTAGAACTACAAAGACAGTTGGCCAAACCCATAAAATCAGGTAAAATACTCCTTTTTACCAACAAGTAGTAACCCTATCATGTCATTTACATTACGACGTGCCTTATTAAGCGTTTCAGACAAAACCGGCATTATCGAATTAGCACAACAATTAGTTGCCCATCAAGTTGAAATCCTCTCTACGGGTGGCACAGCGCAAACTTTGCGTGATGCGGGCATCCCTGTTATTGATGTCGGCGATTATACGGGGTTTCCAGAAATTTTAGACGGACGAGTCAAAACCTTACACCCTAAAATTCATGCAGGTATTTTAGCAAGACGCCACCAAGACAGCGCAACCTTAAATAAACTCGCTATTCCCTTAATTGATTTAGTCGTGGTAAATTTATATCCGTTTGCAAGTACTATCGCAAAACCTAATTGTTCTTTTGAAGAAGCCATAGAACAAATCGATATTGGCGGCCCAAGCCTGTTACGTGGCGCTGCTAAAAATTATCAAGATGTCGCTGTCGTTGTTGATCCCATGGATTATCAATTAATTGGTGAACAGCTAACCCTTGAACAAAGACTCATGCTCGCACAAAAAGTCTTTGCACATACTGCGCATTACGATGCCTTAATCAACGATTATTTATCCGCACACACAAAACCAGGTTTATTACCCAAAATCCGTACACTCGCACTTACGGAACAATTACCCTTACGTTACGGTGAAAATCCGCATCAAGCGGCAAGCTTTTACCAACAAGGTCCGTATAAAACGGGTCTAGCAGCGAGCATTCTACATCAAGGCAAACCTTTATCTTATAATAATTTACTCGACGCCGATGCCGCTATAGAATGTGTACAAGCTTTTACAACACAGCCCACTTGTGTCATCGTCAAACACACGAATCCATGTGGCGTTGCACAAGCCGATGATTTACTGACTGCATACCAAGGTGCTTATCAAGCCGATCCTTCTTCTGCCTTTGGTGGCATTATTGCCTTTAATAAACCTTTAGATGAAAAAACCGCGCAAGCGATTATCGAGACGCAATTCGTAGAAGTCATATTAGCGCCTGGTTTTGATGAACAAGCACTCAGCATTTTAAACAGCAAATCGAATGTGCGTGCCTTAACTTATCATCCTGAAAAAAATACTGACCCGCTCTCTTATCGCAGTATCAGTGGGGGATTATTAGTACAAGAACAAGATACAAAGACGATTAATCCTAAGGATTGGCAAATAGTCACGCAACAACAACCCAATGCCCTGCAATTACAAGATTTAACCTTTGCCTGGCAAGTGGTGCGTTTTGTAAAATCCAATGCCATAGTGTATGCAAAAAATGGCCAAACCTGTGGCATAGGCGCCGGTCAAACCAGTCGCATTATGAGTTGTGAAATTGGCATATTAAAAGCACAACAAGCCCGGATAACACTGAATCAATGTGTTATGGCCTCTGATGCATTTTTCCCCTTTGCTGATAGCATTGAGGCTGCAGCAAAAGCCGGAGTCGCAGCAATTATTCAACCCGGCGGATCAATGCGTGATCATGAGGTCATTCAAGCGGCCAATGAATTAAAGATAGCGATGATATTTACAGGCGTCAGACATTTTAGACATTGAGGTATTCATGAACATTTTAATTATCGGCAATGGCGGTCGCGAACATGCAATGGCCTGGCATATTGCACAATCAAATAAAATAACCAAAGTATTTGTAGCACCCGGTAACGCCGGGACACGCCTTGAAAATAAAGTTGAAAATCTTGATATTTCAAGCATGGATATTCCAGCCTTAATAAAATTCGCACAAGAAAACAACTGTGCTTTAACTCTAGTAGGCCCCGAAGGCCCGCTTGCGGCCGGCATCGTCGATGCGTTTCAAAAAGAAAAACTGCCCTGCTTTGGCCCCACACAAAAAATGGCACAACTAGAATCGTCTAAAACCTTTGCCAAAGATTTTCTAAAACGTCATCATATTCCGTCTGCAGATTATGCTGTATTTACCGATGCTTCTGCTGCAATTACTTATTTAAAAAATCAAACACAATTTCCCATAGTCATTAAAGCCGACGGCTTAGCCGCCGGTAAAGGCGTAGTCATTGCTGAAAATCAAGAAGTCGCCCTTGAGACTGTCAAGCAAATGCTAGACCATAAAAAATTTGGGGACGCTTCTGCACAAATCATTATCGAATCTTTTTTACAAGGGGAAGAATGTAGTTTCATCGTCATGTGTGATGGCAAAAATGTTCTACCCTTTGCAACTTCACAAGATCATAAAGCCCGCGATGACGGTGATAAAGGCCCCAATACCGGAGGCATGGGCGCTTATTCACCCGCACCTTTAGTCACTGAACAATTATTTAATACCATTATGGAAACGGTCATCTATCCCACAGTAAACGGCATGGCCCAAGAAGGCAATGCCTATACAGGATTTTTATACGCTGGTCTTATGATCAATAAAAAAGGTGAACCTTATGTTTTAGAATTCAATTGCCGCTTAGGCGATCCTGAAACGCAACCGATTTTAATGCGCTTACAATCAGATTTAGTAGAACTCTGCTTTGCAGCATTAAACGGAAAACTTGACCAAACACACGCCAAATGGGACCCACGCTCTGCATTAGGCGTAGTTTTAGCTTCCAGAGATTATCCAGAACAGCCCAAAACTGGCGAGGTGATTACCGGTTTAGACAAAACTATAAATAATGCCAAAGTTTTTCACGCCGGCACAATCTATAAAGATAATCACGTATTAACCAACGGCGGCCGGGTATTATGTGTTACCGCGCTAGGTGATACGATCATTGACGCAAAACAATGCGCTTACGAACAAGTAAAACTTATTCATTGGCCCAGCTGTTTTTACCGAAATGATATTGGTTATAAAGCAGTTCTACACGTGAATGGATGAAGCGCATGTGGGGGAACATGTCCCTCTTCATTTATCCTCTCGAGGATCTCAGCTTTATAATTTCTCAACCGGTGTGTAAGGGCATTGGGCAAATGAGTATCGGGACGCTTCAGTGCGCAGGTGATAGACTCGATGGCAGGTCCATATAAATCGAAATACTCATTTTCAATCATTTCTTTAATTTTACTTTCAAATGCATTTTGATTTTTTGTTTGTCCCAAATAAAATGGCTCTTGTCTAACACGTCTAAACATTTGTGCAGATTGTACATATCCAAATGAAAACATACTATCATTCGGTGTTCTTTTAGATATGCGAAAAGATGATGTTTCATTTTTTCCTTGCAAATGAATAATCATTTTATATGCATTAGGCGCTAGTATTTTTACACCTTCTGGCGGTAAGACTTGCAAAAGAACAGCGATATATTCTTGCATCACATCGAGATCATTGCCTTGATAGTTTGTACTGGCTTTTTTATTATAATACTTAAACATATCATTTATCATTGACAAGAGGTGTAAATGTTTTTGTTTATAGAGGAACTCTATCACATGTCCCTTATCTGTTTTTTGATCACTCAGTACAAGCACTGAGCTAACATATTGCCGAGCATTGAAGTTTGCGTTTATTTTTTTGTAATTTTTAAAGAATTTATACTCTTCTTCAGAAAAAGTATAGGTCTTAGGCATAAAATAGGGATGGCTGGGATCTTGAAAATCTTGATCAGAAATAGTGTTTATTGCATCGACCCATTTCTTATCAACTAATGCGATATCATTAATACTTTTAAGACCGAGGACTAATTCACGTAGCTCTTTAGCAATGGCCACTGTTTCATGTTCATAACCGAAAAAAGCGCTCTCATCTTGCTCATTACCATCATAATGGTGTATACAAACGCCTACCCAAGCATGAAATATTTCATGCCTCATGATAGATATCAATTCCCCCAAAGGCATTTTTTTTAAGGCCTCACTATTAATCAAGATACACTCTGATGCAGGATCATATTCAAACCTAATATTTAATTGTTGCGCCCGCTTTGCAGATAAAATAATGAATTTAAAATGTGGGGCCAGTTCCAAAAGTTGATCCGTCATCGTCTCAATCAAAGGATAATCGCCACCGCTAAACAAACCACTGAGCGCATTTTGTACTTGTTCACACTCTGCTTGTTGTCCGCCTAAGCGCTCTTGCAATTGATTGATTCTATTTTCTGAAGGCAATAAGACTTGCGGCGGCAAGGTGTAGCTCGTTAAGACTGGCACAAGCGTAGATTGTAAACATAAACCGGTACCCCCCTGGGGCTGCGGTCTATTGTAAGCCAGGACCTGAAAGTAAGGGTTGATGACTGCAAATGCAGCTAAATAGCGGACCATCCAGTGTAATAAATTCATGGAGAACTGCCCATATAGGTTTGTCAGACGACTATATCATGGTTTTCCATGAGTTACAACTACTTACCCTCACAAAAGCAGCCTCTACGGTTGTCACCCCCACCGCAGTAAAGATGACACCAGGGTGAGTTGCGTGCCCCAGTTTTCAATAATGCTTCCCATCTTACCTAAATAAATTTATACTAAACCCCACCATGAGTACCCTTGAAACCATTAAGAATCACCTGCATATCCCAGATATCAAGCATCATATCTTTCTATGTGCTGATCAAAGCAAACCCCAATGTTGTCAACATGCCCAAGGTCTTGAATCCTGGGATTATTTAAAAAAACGTCTAAAAGAGCTAAAGCTCACCGGTCAAGGTGGCATCTATCGCAGTAAAGTAAATTGTCTGCAAGTCTGCACCCAAGGCCCGATTGCGGTAGTCTATCCGCAGGGAATTTGGTATCATTCCTGTACTCCAGAGGTGTTGGAACAAATTATTCAAGAACACCTCATAAAAGGCGAAGTTGTCAGTGCCTATCAATTTTCAGGACCTATGAAGGATTAATATCATGTCAAAATTTATTATTAAAACCTATAACACTATCTCCCCCTTAGGTTTAGCGGTGTTCTCTAATGCCGGTTATACGGTTGATCCACAAGCCAGTGAGCCTGATGCCATTTTATTACGCTCACATGTGTTGGCGCCAGAAGAGGTGCCTAGCAGTGTTAAAGTCATTGCACGTGCAGGTGCCGGTGTTAATAATGTACCCGTTGCAGCACTTTCAGAACGTGGCATACCGGTATTAAATACCCCGGGCGCCAATGCCAATGCGGTAAAAGAACTCACCTTAGCTGCATTATTATTATCCTCACGGCATATTTGTAATGCCTGGTCCTATACCCAAACCTTAAGTGGTGATAAAGCCGCATTTAACAGTGCCGTTGAAAAAGATAAAAGCCAATTTAAAGGTATTGAATTAAAAGGCCGTACTTTAGGTGTAATTGGTTTAGGCGCTATCGGTGTACTGGTTGCTAATGCTGCAAGAGCCATAGGCATGAATGTAATTGCTTATGATCCACATATTAGTGTCCAACGCGCCTGGGATTTATCCTCTAGTGTTAAGCAAGCGCATCGTTTAGGTGAGTTATTACAAGCGGCTGAATTTATCAGTATCCACGTACCCTTAGTACCGGACACCAAAAATTTATTTAATGCAGCCCTGTTTGCAGATGTTCAACCCCATAGTGTTTTGCTTAATTTTTCTCGCCAAGAAATTGTTGATGAAACCGCAGTAATCGCGGCCCTGGATAATAATAAATTACGTTATTATGTGTCCGACTTTCCCTCGCCTGCACTGCAAGCGCATAAAAAAGCCATTACTTTGCCGCATTTAGGTGCATCAACCTTAGAAGCTGAAGATAATTGCGCAGTGATGGCCGCAGAGCAAATTCGTGATTGCCTTGAATACGGTCATATTATTAATGCCGTTAATTTTCCCAATGTGGAAATGCCAAAACGCGGTGGTGCACACCGTTTAGCCATAGCCAATTTAAATGTACCGAATATGGTTGCGCAAATTTCTAATCAACTGGCTCATTCACAATTAAATATTATCGATATGATTAACAAATCTCGCGATAATTTAGCCTGTACAGTTATCGATGTCGATGCACCTATTCCGAATGAATTATTAAAAAATATTAATGCCATAGAAGGCGTACTCAATATTCGGATTTTGTCATAATGGATGTTGAAGCGCTTAAATTACAAGCTGCAGAAGCGGCCCTAAAATTTGTAGAAGCCGGGCAAATTATCGGTGTAGGTACTGGATCTACCGTTAATTATTTTATTGAGCTCTTAGGAAAAAAACGCTACGACATTAAAGCAGTAATCGCCAGCTCACTGGCCAGCAAAAAAAAATTAATCGCTGCAGGACTTGAGGTCATCGATGCCAATAGTATCGATCGCATTCCTATTTATATCGATGGCGCCGATGAAGCGACTAAACATTTCAGTTTAATCAAAGGCGGCGGCGGTGCACTCACCGGTGAAAAAATTGTAGCGCATATGGCTGATCAATTTATCTGTATGATCGATGAAACAAAGCTGGTCGATGTCTTAGGCAAGTTCCCCTTGCCCATAGAAGTCCTCCCCATGGCCCGCAGTTTAGTATCACGTGAAATCATGAAGCTGGGCGGCAACCCAATGTATCGCGAAGGTTTTGTCAGTGATTATGGCAACCAAATTATTGATGTTTATAATCTTGAAATTTTAAACCCACAGGAACTTGAAGCCCAAATCAATCAAATTCCCGGCGTTATCACTAACGGTCTATTCGCAAAACGCGGGGCTGATTTATTACTGATCGCCAAGCAAACCGGTGTGGAAACCCTCAAAAAATAAGGAAAGCGTCATGCCACAACAATACCCCAAAGTTAAAAAACGATTCTTTATCGGTATGGTGCCCATACTAATGACTCTAGCAATAGTCACCATAGCTGTGTGCATCGCCTATACTGTGTTTGTACGATAACACTAGCCATTTTCCTCATATTATGATATAAGTTATCTTACTTATGTAAGGGGGCTATATGTCATATACCGAATTGTACATTACCACAATTACCTGGAATATTAGTAATAAACAAGCCACGCCCCAGGCCATAGAAGAAATACTCAAAGCCACCCGCATCAATAAACCTGCCGGGGCTGAAGAACTCGTCATTGTATTAAGCCAAGAAGAAGGCGGTAATCCCGGAAAATTAGCTTCTCAACTAGGTAAAGATGGACAAACCATGGGCCATTACTTTGGCACTCAAACAAAACCAGGCGAGCTAGGCAATGTCAGTGCTTATTGTTATTCCCCAAGCAATATGCTGTGCAGAATCGCTTGGGATGCTTATATTGATAAAACGGAACTCATCAAACAAAATAAAGGTGGCGTGGTCGTTGATATAGATTTCACGACACGTGAGAAACTACAAATTCCCATCCAATTTGCCAGTGTACATTTAGAATCCAAAGTTCATCAACAGCGCTTAACTGAAACCATCGAACTGACGGATAGATTCTACAGTAAAAAATTAACTTTGGATTTTGAAGAATTATCAAAAGTCGCAAAACCTGTGCAAATTTTTGGTGGTGATTTAAATTTACGTTATGAATACAGCGCCAATCAAGCGCTCTATGATCCCAGCACACAAACCTTATTACCCTTTTTTGGCCTAAACAATCAAACCCTTGATAAAACCATGCTAAGCGTACAGGGTCAACACATACCCTGTGATGATCACAAACACTATACCACTTATAATAAAGACAACAGCAAAGCAGAATATACAGTTGATGAAAAAAGAAATGAGGTACTTAAAGCCGGACATTTAGATGATGTTTTTATTTCCATAGCCGGCGAGATAACCGCACAACAAACATTTCTAGTAAAAAAAAATCCCAATGACGGCCATTATGATGTCAGCGATCACGTTCCTGTCGTGAGCACTATTCATGCTCATATCCCAAAAGATAAAAATCTGATTATAAAAAAATGGGTTTTAAATAAAATAAAAGCCTTAAGCAGTCATCCTATTGAAAAATTCGAAGCCCTCATTAATCCTCTTGATTTAAGCAATCCCAATGATCAAGCGATTATTACAGAATTCTATAATCTCTATGCCCTAGTCAGAGAATTACAAGTCACGGCCAGAATTTCCAATCAACTGGGCAATAAACAAGATTTTAGCGCTGCGCTCAAAGAATTTGAAGAATTAATTGCAAACTATTTGCTAGATCCAGCATTATTTAGCCAAAAATACAAATTTTATCATGAGCTAAAAAACAATAGCGTCCGCATGCTTGATTTATTTACAAATCCACCCGCTAATTTTAATCCCAAGCGCATCACTGATTTTTTAGACCTGCAAAACAAGCGCTACTCTCAGCATTCAAGTGACAGCGATATTATATTTAAAACCAAGCAAGAACTAGGTAAAAAACTAAACGCTACTGTTACTGCTCTGATCACTCGTAGTGAAACTAAAAATGATAAAAATACTGATAATCGCATAAAAGAGTTACACAATCTATTCTTCACTATCAATGTGTTGCTTAACAAAGATGATTTTGATCATGTCATTATTACCAATATAGAGGCCGCCATTATTAATTATCTTGATCAAGAAATAATAAGAAAAAAAGTCCAAACTGAATTTGAAAGAAAATTTAATCATTACAGAAAAGGGAAGAACATCACTAAACAACACGAACTACGTGTTTGCTTTGAACTCACTGACAAACCCTATCACCTAGATACCACCGGTGATCAAATCCGAAGTCTATTATGCGCAGTATCCAATGCAAGATCGTTACTCGCTTCTTCAAGTAATAGCAACGCTACTATTACTCATGCCTTGCAAACGACATATTCAAGTGGCAGTGGCAGTGACAGTTCGCATAACTCTAATTACACGATCCAGCTAAATAAAGATTTTAAATAATCTATAGCGATCGTACTTTAAAATGCGAACATTGTACTAGTCTTGTCATTGCGAGCATCGCGAAGCAACTCAGGTTCTATGCAAGATCATGCACTGAACCGAGTTGCTTCGCGATGCTCGCAATAACGGAATTCGCAACTTCAAGTGTAAGGGGTTTATATTGCTGGTTTGCTATTTGCTAAATTAAAACTATTCAAGTCTGTAAGCACAGTTCCAATAGCCTCTTTTACCGAAGCTTGTGCAGGTTTTTTATTATCACCCGTGCGACTATTAGACCACATATGGCAAATGCCGCCTCCAGCAACCGCGCCTACATAAGCGCCGCCTATCATTGGCGCAATAACTTGTGTACCAAATGAAACGCCTTCAACAAAACCAGTCATAGCTGTAGCGCCAAAATCAAATCCGCCCGTTACCAATAATCCAATCGCCGCACCAATTAATCCGCAAATGATTGCACAAACAACGGTCCAAACAATAGTACTCTTTAACTCTGATTGAATTGCTTGATAAGCAGTGTTTATTGCATCAATATCCATCACTGTTCCTCGGTTCAAAACCAAAGGAAATATTTTATTTATTTCAGCTGCAATCTTAGTGCGGCTCTCGTTATCTTTGAATAATTCATTATTTTGAGAGTCATCAGCAAGCAATGTTTGCAATGCCAATAGATCTTGTTCTAATTTCTCCAAAATCGGAGACAGATTATTAAACGCTGCGAGTATACTAGCATTTGCACCCTCTTGCCCATCTGCATTATTCTCTTTGCCAGTTGTTACTTTTTTTGATGCGTCTTTTATGGCTGCATCTGCTCCAGCTAAAAGTTTCTTGGGTGATGTTAATGAACTTTCTGCAGCTGTTGCAATTGTAGGTACGACTACAACAGTGGGTTCTGCTTCGGGGACTATGGCTGTGGTTGTGGTTGTGGTTGTGGTTGTGGTTGTGGTTGTGGCTAGTGTTGCAGCTGCTGTTCCGGCTGCTGTTGCGGCTGCTGTTGCGGCTGCTTCGGCAGCTGCTTTTTGTTCTTCAACTCGACGATCTTTTACTGTTTTTACTCTATCAGCTATTTCATTTTCTTCTAAAATATACCTTAAATAATCTTCTAATTCCTGTAAATCCTTATCAAAGCGATTTACTATTTCATTAAAATTATTATCAGTGATATAAAATACTGCATGTTTTCTGGAGCCGGGCTCGCCTCTTGGCAATGCAAATGCCTTCTTCAAAACATCATTATCATATGATGTGTCATCAAGTTCTGTGAGATTCGATAATTTATAGAGTGCATCTGCAATAGTATTATCATTTGTAACTTGCTGTACCGGAACATCATCATCATCACCAAAAAGTGTGTTTCCTCCACTTTCCTGAGCTTGACAATGAGTAATATATTCATTGAATATATTATCATACTTGGATGATTTGCCACTTGTTGGAATTGCTTGCTTAAGCTCATTTAATTTATTAATATCCTTATTCTGCGCATCAACAGTAGCAACAATTTTAAACGCATATCTGTCTAATATACTTACATACGTATTTTTTAGCTTTAATTCTAATAATAAAGCTAATAAATCAGAATGCTTGCCTTCAAATTTTTTGTATATAAATTCAAACATCTCACGCGCAGGACGATCTTTGAATTTTTCATTCAAGTGTTCTGCTGCAGGTTTATCCGCTACTTTGCACGCTAGTGCTGCAAGTAAAGCAGCTTGAGCTGCTGATGGGGTCTTTGATAACAAACCTTCAAGTTGTTCAATATTATTTGCTGCTATTACATCTGCTACAGCTTGAATATTTGAATCAACTTTCGAGGATTCTAGAACTTGATTGTGTCCTGCTGCACTGGCCCAATCGATCATTGCTTGTTTTTCCACACCGTCTGATGTTTTATTAAGTAAGTATTTAGCTACAAGTACAAGACGATTATTTGCAGCAAGTTGAAAAGGGGTTAATTCTGCGGGAGAGGAATCTTCCTCTTTCTCTTCCTCTTCCTCTTCCTCTTTCTCAATAATTTTTATTTTTACGCCATTAAATTTATTCCAAAAATTGGTAGGCAGATCGTCCGGTATGCTAGCTTGAAATGCTGCAAAGTCTTCTGCATGGAATATAAGCCCAACTAATTTTTCAACAAAACCACGTTGCGCGTCTTCAATTTCATTGTAATTTTCAAGCGTAGCTATGAGAGTGGTATCGCCAAGCGGGCCATTTTGTGTCTTCGTTAATGGAAACTTTACTGGAAGCATTTTCAACCACCTCTTTTAAATAAAAACTTACGATCATTCCCTGATTATATCCTGATTTTATTAAGAAAACATTAAGCTATATTTGGGTGAATAGCTAGTAGTGCAGCTTGGACTGCACTAGTTTTTTGGCGTTAGCCATTGCTTACTGCTACAGGATCGTAAATTCATCATCATATTCTCAGCAGCGTTATATACATCATTTGCCATCTTTGGTGAAGAGTAGTCTTTCCAAGCATGATAACCATATCCTAGACCAAAGCCAGTCACTCCAACACCTACCGTCATGCTACCCACCGTGGCACCATCCATAGCTAATGCCAAAGCTGTAGCGCCAAAATCTATTCCACCTGTTAGCGCTAATCCAACTAAGAAACCAAGCAAAGCACCTAAAATTGCACCCACAATTGGCCAAACATGACTGCCGCTTTGATCAAAATTCAAGTGCGAATTAATTCTTAAATCAGCGTCCCTAATTTCTTGTAAAAGACTGGCTTGGGTATCCGTGGATGTAGGATGCATTACCTTCAAAACTATTTGTATTATTTCTTTAGCAATCTCTTGGCGACTTGTCTGACCATCCTGATAAAACTGATCGTAAAGTGGATCGTTTTGTTGGAGCAAGTGCTGCAGAGCCCGTAGTTGCTCTTGTAATAACAATATCGTGTTTAACATGCCATGATTTTTGACTAAAGGAATCCATGTGGCTGTTAAAGCCTCATCAAAATGAGCTAATGGTGAGCGTGAGATATTTGTTGAATTAGCTGAGCACTGTAGTTGCGGCTGCGCATTCGTGTTGTTAATGAGTTCTGTTAACTCTTCACGATGTTCTTTATACTTTTCTAATATCTCTTTCGCTGTATTTGTCAGCTCTAACTGCAACAACAAATTTAATAATTGATCATGTTTACCAATAAATTTGCTATAAATACATTCAAAAATTCCCTTTTCACCATTTTTGAAATTTTCTTCCATATGTTTTGCTGCTGATTGGTTTACATTTCCAACCTCAACATTTTCATTTAATGCTTGAATTATAAGTTCAAGCGAGGAAGTATGAAGATAACCTTCAAGAGTTTTAACATTATTGTTTGCAATTGCCTCAGCAATTTTTTTTGCCAACTCAACTTGTTGTTCTTGCTTCTGTTGTTCTTGCTGTTGCTGTTGCTGTTGCTGTTGCTGTTGCTGTTGCTGTTGCACAACACTAACAGGGCTAGAATCTGAAAAAGAACTGTTTTGTGAACTTGAGGGTGAACTTGGGGCCGATAAATTACCTTCGCCCGTACCATCAACCGCGATAGACGCATTCCCATCAACCGCGATAGACGCATTCTGTTTCTGTAAAGTTTGGTCAGTATGTTCTGGAAACATTATAAACCCTCTCGTTTAATCAGACTATTTGCCAAGTATACCCTGAATACCTTAAGGAAATATTAGCTACCTTGCTTAAATAGCTATATTCTAATTCTCTAGCTTTAAAGTCATTATGTCAAATTTAGGGGTTAACCATCTAAAATATAAAGCAAAATGACTATCTTAATACTTCCTTAATAATTATGTGATATTCTGCTTTATATAGATAAAGGGGAGGATTTTATGACGACAAATGATCTTAGAAACGCACTATTACAGGCTATTGCCGATAATGATATCAATGCTTTTAACGGTGCTATAGAAGCGTTTGTTGATGAAAAAACAACCTCCTTAAGCGCAGAATCTGCCCAAGGTTTGTTAAAAAGAACCCTGGCTTCTCTGAGTCAATGGACTATCCCTTTAGATAGCCAAGAAACAGTATGCTTGACTCCCTTGCAATATGCCATCCATTTTAAAAATAAAGAAATAATTCAAATACTGCTTGGTGCAATACCTGATCCCGTTACGCAGATCAATAAACGTATACCCACAATTTTGCCAGGACATCAAACGGCCTATCGTGCCGGACAAACAGCAGTACACATGGCTGTTTTGTCAGCAGATCCTGAAATTCTGACTATGGTTTTGGGCGCTACGCAAAAGCTAAGCCCAATTACAAGCATGGCTGTTCAAGCCAACAATTTTGCAGGTAATGATGCCACAAGCGCTAGCAACACCGTAAACGTTTCTCCTAAAGACATCGAAGGCAAAACGCCTTTAGATTTCGCTAATCGCTTACAAAATAATAAAGAAGCAATTTTACAAAAATTAATAGAAAAGGGTGCACAACCTGGAGAGGTACCCACAGCGTCTTCATCGACAGCATCGCCTTCAAAAACTGCAGCTAAAAAAACCAAATCTTTACATGAAATTGTCACTGCTATTGGACCAAAAGATAATTTTAACGAATTAGATGCTTTCCTTGCTACGAGCGGTGATGATGTAATGCTCACCACTTTAGATGACAATAACGACAATGTATTGCATCTTGCGGCAAGAAAAGGGAATTTAAAACTTGTTGAATATATTTTAGGGAAATTTTGGCCAACTAATAAAACCAAACTTATTGAAGCACAAAATAAAAACGGTGAGACTTGTATACATATTGCTGCCTCTCAAAATGATGCTGGATTAATGCCAGTTTTATTAGGTGGTCTCACAAGTGGTTATAGTTACTCAAGTCGTGTAGACATTCAAGATAATAATGGCAATTATCCCATTCACCTAGCTGCCAGGTTTAGCAATATCAAAGTTTTAAGTCAAATATATGATCATGCTGCAGCATTGACAGGCAGCAATCCTTCTATTGGTTATAAAAACACTTTAGGTGAAAATATATTGCATCTCGCAGCGCGTCGAGATAATAAGGTATTTAAAAAAGTTAAAACTTTCTTAGAAAAAAATATAATTGAATACATAATCACTGCAAGTAACCTCTTACACTTACACACTGAAAAAGATAAAGCAGGTAATCTGCCCATACACACGGCTGTGCGTAATGGTAATTTGACTGTAATTGACGCTATTTTAGAAAAGTTCCCAGAGCAAATTGATGCAAAAGTACATGGGAATACCCTTATACATTTTGCCGCTTTTGCTACTGAAAATGCTGAAGCACTGATTCATTTTTTAAATATTAAAAATACTATTGATATAAATGCTGTAAATGACGCAGGCAATACGGCCCTACATGTTGCCTGCCAACAAAATAATTTGGATGCTGTTGTAGCATTGCTGGAGCTTAATGCTGACATTAATATAACAAATAATGGCCAATATGCAGAAGCATTAGCTACAGATGAAACTATTCGCGGACTTATCCTGCAAAAAAGAAATGAAACAGTAGCTACACCCGTTACCGCTGTTACATCCATTCAACCGCCTCAATTCTATGGCTTTGATTGCACAAACTTAAATACAGCTATAAATAATCTAAATTATTATATTAATAAATCTGGAAATGCCGGATATAACCAAATTGCTGACATAACCAATAAGTTTTGACTGAATAAAAGATGAAAAAACGGCCACAGGAGATACTTACAAGAGTTCGACGCATATAAA
Source organism: uncultured Gammaproteobacteria bacterium (assembly GCA_963798975.1). Lineage (GTDB taxonomy): Bacteria > Pseudomonadota > Gammaproteobacteria > JABCZS01 > JABCZS01 > JABCZS01. Next base: position 377 of record CAWCVU010000002.1, on the reverse strand, counting down.
GCAGAGGTTCAACCACTTCTTAATGCACTTCCCTATTCTTATGAAAGTATGCTCTATGGCGCTGTTATTGGATTGATTTGGGGAGCGGCTATTAGCCTAGCCATCGGATTAATTATATTTGGCGGTGCAGCTGCGCTTACTTCTTTGTTTGGTTTAGAACTTGCTTTTGAAGCCGCTGCTTTGCTTACAGCAGAAGCAAGCTTAAGTATAGGATTGGCGTCGATTGCAGTACCTGTATGGGCTGGTTATGCAGGCAGCGCAGCCGTAGGTGCTGGCGTAGGACTCTATAGATACCGTGCTCAAAGTTATACTAATGATATTGCCGATACAGCAAATGCTATAAAGACCCAGTCTGAAGGTATCAGTGGAGCAGCGCG
>CAWCVU010000001.1:0-20585 GCA_963798975.1 uncultured Gammaproteobacteria bacterium | reverse complement strand
GCCGCCCAAGGCAGTATGCGCGATGCTTTGAGTTTATTGGATCAAGCCCTGGCCTATGGCGCTGGACGTATTGAAACGACTTTAGTGCGAGAATTATTAGGACACAGTGATCCCAAAGCCTTATTACAAATTTTACAAGCCTTGCAAGATAAAAAAGCGGATGCTTTATTGGCAGCGCTTAATGTGTTATTGGCACAAGGCGCGGATCCGCAAAGTTTATTGGATGAATTGATAGAAGTTTTACATCAAGTCGCTGTATTGCAATTGATTCCTGAATCTGCAGATAATGATTTAGCCTTAAAGGCATTTGCGCAGCATTTTTCAAAACCAGATGTGCAATTGTTTCATCAAATTGCAGTCAATGGTAGACGTGATTTACCCTGGACGGCGAATGCGCGTTTGGGATTAGAAATGGTATTATTGCGTATGTTGGCGTTTTATCCGGGTGAAGTAAAACCTGTTATACAGGATAATGCAAACCCAGTTTCCGTCATTGCGAGCAAAGCCAAGCAACCCAGGCTCGATGCAAAAACAAGCACTGAACCTGGGTTGACGCGCACAGCGAATAATGACGCAGATGTACAATTATCTGATAAATCTTGGGCTGAAATCGCAGCTGAATTAGGCTTAACAGGACTGGCCATGGCGCTGGCTTCGCATTGTGTTTTAAAATCTTATAATGAACAACAAGTTTTATTGGCCCTAGCACCGCAACATGCGCCTTTATTAAATGCTTCTTCAGCACAACGTTTACAAGAAGCTTTAAGTACTTATTTAGGGCGTAAAATTATGGCTAAGATTAACCTAGAAGACACTGGCCTTGAAACACCGGCCTTGCAGCAAGCGCAAAAACAACAAGAAGCACAACATCATGCAGAAGAAGGTATTAAGGCTGATCCAAATGTGCAAGCCATGATCGATCGTTTAGGGGCGAGTATAGTCAATGAGAGCATTACGGCTCGATAAGGGCTTGACGTAGGGATAAACATAAGTTAACCTACTTAGATATCAACTAACTATTGAGGAAAAACCATGAGTGATACTGATTTTCAAAAAATTATGCAACAAGCGCAAAAAATGCAGTCCAATATTCAAAAAGCGCAAGAAGAAATCATAGCCCTAATCGTTGTGGGTGAAGCCGGTGGCGGTTTGGTTAAAATTAAAATGAATGGTCGTCATGATGTATTACGTGTCTTTGTAGCCCCCAGTTTAATTGGCCTAGGCGAAGAAGCGAATGCCCAAGAAATGGATAAAGGCATGTTAGAAGATTTATTCGCTGCAGCCGTTAATGACGCTGTGCGCAAAGTTGAAAAAACTTCTCGCGAAAAAATGACGGGCTTAATGAGTGGATTGAATTTACCCGCCTGAATTTATGCCTTTTGGTGATGGCGATAGCACGAAACACGATAATAATGAGTTTAAGCCCGCTGGTTCAACAATTGATAGAGGCTGCGCTGTTTGACCTGGTGTTGGTGCAAAATCTGCACAGCGTATGGCTTTTTATTTGTTAGAACGCGATCAAAGTGGGGGGCAGTCAATCTTGCCAAACGTTATTACTGAGCCTTAGATCAAAGTCGGCTATTGTGATACTTGCCGCATGCTCAGTGAGTATCTGTGTGTGTGATTTGTAATAATGTCAAACGCGATGAAAGCCCATTATGCATAGTACAATCTCCAGCCGATGTATTAGCCATGGAGCAATCCGGCCAATATCAGCGGTTATTATTTTGTCCTCAAAGGACATTTATCACCTTTAGATGGGATAGGGCCTGAAGACATAGGCCTTGATTTATTATTAAAACGCCTCCAAATAGGACAAGTCAAAGAAGTGATTTTAGCCACCAATACTACGGTTGAAGGTCGGCGCAACGGCGCATTATATTGCGCAATTAATTAAACCCAGTGGCATTTTAGTGAGTCGTATTGCCCATGGCGTGCCTTGTGGGGGAGAATTAGAGTATGTCGATGGACATACCTTGGTACAAGCGCTCAATGGGCGCACAGTAGTAACTTAGGAGTAAACAAATGGTCGTAGCCGCACAAAAACAAACTTTAAATTTTCAAGCAGAAGTGAAACAAATTCTGCAATTGATGATTCATTCTTTATACAGTAATAAAGAAATATTCTTACGCGAACTCATCTCTAATTCATCAGATGCTTTAGATAAACTACGCTTTTGGTGCCTTGAATGATGCAACTTTAGCAGAAAAATCATGATTTAAAAATCTATGTTGAATTTAATAAAGACAATAAACCATAACGGTATCAGATAATGGCATCGGCATGACCCGCGATGAAGTGATCGGAAAATTTAGGTACGATAGCCAAATCTGGCACGCGAGAGTTTTTAAAAAACTTAAGCGGTGATCAAGCTAAAGATGCTAAATTAATAGGTCAATTTGGTGTAGGTTTTTATTCCACCTTTATTATTGCCGATAAGGTCAGTGTTTTAACCCGTCATGCCGGCAGTGATGAAGCGATTTGTTGGGAATCTGATGGTCAAGGCGAATACACCCTCGAAGATGCGCAAAAAGATCAGCCCGGGACACAAGTGACGTTATATTTGAAAGAAGGTGAAGATGAATTTTTAAGCGATTATCGCTTACGCAGTATTATTAGCAAATATTCTGATCATATTTCTTTCCCGGTTTTAATGTTAAAAGAAAGTGAAGACGACAATAAAGAACTCAGTTATGAAACCGTGAATAAAGCAACCGCCCTTTGGACCTGCAGTAAATCAGACGTCAGTGAAGAAGACTATAAAAGTTTTTATAAGCATATTTCCCATGATTTTGCAGATCCTTTAGCTTGGACGCATAACCGCGTTGAAGGCACCAGTGAATATATCCATTTACTTTATATTCCCAGCCAAGCGCCCTTTGATTTATGGAATCGTGATTACCGCCGCGGAATAAAACTTTATGTGCAACGTGTGTTTATTATGGATGAAGCCGAAAACTTTATGCCACATTATTTACGTTTTGTGCGCGGGGTGATAGATTCTAGCGATTTACCTTTAAATGTCTCACGTGAAATTTTACAAAATAATAAAGTGGTTGAAACGATACGTAAAGGTTCAGTGAAGAAAATTTTGAATCTACTAGAAGATCTAGCAAAAAATTCTCCCGATAAATACCAGCAATTTTGGAATGCCTTTGGAGAAGTATTAAAAGAAGGGCCCGGCAGAAGATTTTGCCAATAATGGACAGATTGCACAATTATTACGTTTTGTAACGACGGATGATGTCAATGCTGGGCAGATCGTATCGCTTAATGATTATATCGCCCGTATGCCAGCTGAGCAAAAACATATTTATTATGTAACAGCAGATACTTTGGCCGGCGCTAAAAGCAGTCCACATCTAGAAATTTTCCGTAAGAAAAATATTGAAGTTTTACTGATGCATCACCGAGTTGACGAATGGTTAGTTTCACATTTAACAGAATTTCAAGGTAAGACTTTACTATCGATTACCCAAGGTGAATTAGACTTAGGTGATTTAGAAAATGAAGAGGCTAAGAAAGTTCAAGAAGAAGTAGATAAGTCCTTTACCGATTTAGTGACTAAATTTAAAGACGTATTAGCAGATAACGTTAAAGAAGTGCGCATTACCCATCGCTTAACCGAATCACCGGCTTGCGTGGTCAGTGATGCCTTTGATATGAGTCGTCATATGCAAAAAATCTTGGAAGCCGCAGGTCAAGCCGCTCCTAAAGCCTTACCGATTTTAGAATTAAATCCTTATCATCCTTTAGTTGAAAAATTGCATAAAGATTTAAATCAACCACAATTAAACGATTGGGCTCATGTGCTGCTTGATCAAGCCATCTTAGCAGAAGGCGGACAATTGCCCGATCCGGCTTTGTTTGTGAAGCGTTTGAATAAACTATTAGAATGATGATCGCCATGTCGATTAGAAAGGGATTTCACCATGGAAAAAATATGGCTGCAAAGCTACCCAAAAAATGTTCCTGCAACGATTGATATCCCTGAGCATATTACTTTAATTGATTTATTCTCAAGCGCGTGTGAAAAATTTAGCACGCGTACGGCCTATAGTGCATTTGATATTCAGTTGTCGTATCGTCAACTGGATCAACAATCTAATACTATCGCTGCTTATTTTCAACAAAAACTTAAGCTTAATAAAGGTGATCGTATCGCCATTATGTTGCCTAATATTTTACAATTTCCTCTGGTATTTTTTTCTGCGCTCAAAGCGGGGCTGGTGGTGGTGCCTGTAAATCCCATGTATACGCCCAGAGAATTAAACTTACAATTAAAAGACGCCCAAGTGTCAGCCATTATTGTGTTAAAACAAATGGCTTATAAATTAGAAACCGTATTACCGCAAGTTTCTATTAAACATATTATCATCACTGATTTTGGCGATTCATTAAGTTTATTGAAAAATTTGTTTTTTAAATTTTATTTTAAATGCATTAAAAAAACGCAAGATTTTAATATTAAAAACAGTATATCTTTTAAAGATCTGTTATCACATGATTTAAGTTTTACAAAAATTAAAATGGACACTGATGATTTAGCTTTAATTCAATACACCGGTGGCACTACCGGCTTGCCTAAAGGGGTGATGTTAACCCATCGAAATATTGCAGCCAATGTTTTACAAACCAAAGCCTGGATTGAAGATTCTATTAATCAAGCACCTGAAAAACGAGCATTGGCGCCATTGCCGATGTATCATATTTTTTCACTGATGGCGAATAATATTTTGCTCTTGAATCTAGGCGTTGAAAATATTTTAATCGTCGATCCCCGTAAAATTGGCTCACTGATACGCGTGCTGCGTAAAAGACCATTAGTGCTGATGACAGGTGTGAATACTTTATATAATGCACTTTTAAATCATCCCCAATTTAAAACCTTAGATTTTAGTCAACAAATTGTAGCCTTGGCCGGTGGCATGGCCTTACAAAAAGCTTGTGCACAACAATGGCGCGTAACCACAGGGAAGACTCTTATAGAAGCCTATGGCTTAACTGAAAGCTCACCCGCGGCCATTATTAATCCTCTTAATTTAGTTGATTATAATGGCGCCATGGGACTACCCATTCCTAATACTAATATTAAAATTTGTGATGATAAGGGCCAAGAAGTAGCCATCGGTGAAGTTGGAGAACTCTACTTGCAAGGGCCACAAATAACAAAAGGCTATTGGCGAAATAATGAGGAAACACTCAGCAGTTTAGTGGACGGTTGGTTGAAAACCGGTGATTTAGTAAAAATAGATGCACAGGGTTTTGTTTATTTTGTCGATCGCAAAAAGAATATGCTGGTAGTCTCCGGCTTTAATGTCTATCCTACTGAAATAGAAGATGTGATTTGCTCATATCCTGGCGTGAGTAATGCTGCAGTGATTGGCATCCCTGACCCTGTGCACGGGCAAAAAATTAAGTGTTTTGTAGTTAAAAAAGATAAAAATTTAACAGAACAAGAACTGCGGGATTATCTGCACAAACAGTTGACCGGTTATAAGCGGCCTGAAATCATCGAATTTTGTGATGCCCTTCCTGTTAATTCCGTTGGCAAAGTATTACATAGAGCCTTAAAGGTATGAAAATTAAACACAGCGAAATATCTATCACCCGTAAATTACTTAATCGCGTATTTATGGTCTATTTGTTATTGACTCTTGTGCTGACAGGTAATGAAATGTATACGGAATATACACAAGCGCGTAAAGAGCTTGAAAATAATGTGTTTACCTTACAACAATTTATTAATCAAGCGCTAAGCGATGCCCTAGCACATCAGAGTGAAAAACGTGTTAATTTTATTGTTGAAGGTGTTATGCGTGCACCTGCGATTACCGGTATTCAGATAAAGCCTACTTTTCATTTCCCTCACATTATAGTGGGTGATGTGTCGCCGGGTGAAAATGCTGTTTTGAATAAAAAACTTAAAGTTTTTGGCACAACCAGCGTTGCCTGGACGCATCTATTTGCAAAGCCGATCATGCGTGTTTTCCCCGTTTATAGTGAAGACAAGAAGCAGATATTAGCTTATATGACTGTTTATACCAATAGAACGATAGTTTTAGCGAAATTTTATACAGTGTTTTCATTGATAGTGTTTAATGAATTGTTAAAAGCTTTATTGTTGTGGTTTTTTATTTTGTGGGTAGGGCGTCAAATTTTAAGTCGACCCTTAGAGAAATTAACGCGGGCCACCCTTGAGATGTCGCAAGGTCACGCCATTAAAGTAGATTTGCCTAGAGGTAAAAAATCTACGGAGTTGGATGTGCTAGCTTCATCTTTTAATACCATGGTCGATAGAATTCAAACGGCACAAACAGGATTGTTACATACTAAGCGACATTTGGCTGATATCATTGACGCCATGCCCTCGGCTTTACTGGCCATTACCGTCGAAGGCATGGTGACCGATTGTAATTTGCAAGCAGAAAAAATGACTGGCGTTGATCGTAAAAAAGCCATAGGTATGCTTTACACCGAATTATTTCCCTTATTATCAGATTATCAAGATGTATTAACACGGGTGATTATAAAGAATCAGGCTGAAAAAGTGCAAAATGTACTGATTCAAGAAAAAACAGGTCGACGTTATTTAGATATTATTCTTTATCCTTTGTTAGATGAAGATCCACCTGGGATAGTGATACGTTTAGATGACGTGACCAGTCAAATAAAGATTCAAGAAAAATTATTAAAACAAGAGAAATTGCAATCAACTTTAAAACTAGCTGCAGGTCTTGCGCATGAAATTAATAATCCCCTAGGTGCAGTGTTGCAAGGTGTGCAAACAGTAAAACGACGTTTGGGTACTGAATTAGAAAAAAATCAGGAAGTCGCCCGCGAGTTACAAGTTGATTTATCTAAATTACAGCAATATTGCGAACAGCGTGAAATTTATAAATTTTTAGAAAGCATACAATTATCAGGTGAACAAGCTGCAAAAGTGATAGCCACTTTGTTAGATTTTACGCCACGCGGTGATGTGAATTATCAGCCCTTTAGTTTAGAAAAAATAATTGAACGCGCCTTGAGTCACTTGCATCAAGATCCCTTATTGCGCAAATCTCAGGTTTTGAATGTGATTCATTTTGATAAACAATATACGCATGATTTGCCGGATATAAAATGTCAGCCTCTAGAAATCGAGCGGGTATTATTAGGTATTTTAAAAAATGCAGTGCAAGCCACCGAGCCTACACAAGCGCTACGTCATCCTGAAGTGATTATTCGCACCTACAGTGAAAATGGTTGGGTCAATGTTGATATTGAAGATAATGGCATCGGTATGAATGATGAAGAAAAATCTCATCTGTTTGAATTGTTTTTTACAACCAAAGGGGTAGGTATAGGTACTGGGCTTGATTTAGCGATGGCTTACCATATCGTCAAAGTTTCGCATCAAGGTAGGATTAAAGTGGATACTTTGGAGGGTAAGGGGACTAAAGTGACGATACAGTTCCCTCAGGTGCTGGTGAAGGAGTGATAGATTCTCTAAATCCCCCCCGACCTACAGGCGGCCACTTTCGAGGATTTTGACACTCAGCCAATTTTTGCTATTATATAAGTTATAATAATAAATTGAAACCGGAGCATCCTACCATGAAACATGACGCTAATCACGAATTTCAAAAAGAAATCGATGATTTAAAGAATAATATCAATGACTTAAAAGAATTACTCATTAAGAAAGTCACACGCGTGGCCGATAAAGTACCTGAGGCTTATCACCAAGGTGAAGAGCGTATTAAAGAACAGGTTGAAACCCACCCCATGCAAAGCGTAGGTTTTGCCGCAGCTATAGGATTTGTTTTAGGTGCACTATTTACTTGCAAAATTAAATAACAAGGTTGTTATGAACGAGCTACGCACACTGCCCAAAGATTATGTGGTATTAATTATTGTTGCAGTGATGCTCGCTATGCTTATCACCGTCTCCATCGGCTTTTTATTGGTCGGTGGGGTGAGTGTGTATTTGTATCATGAAAATCACTCCCTCTCGAGCATTATTAATTATGCAGCGCTCACCTGGGTGATTTATATTTTATTGCTCATCTGTTTACTATTACGTAATAAATCTCGTATCAAGCAAAAGCAAGACTACCTTATCCATGTTGTAAAAACAGAATTAATGGCAACCATGGCTTTGCGCAGTGTAAATATAATGTTACGCAAATGGCAGCGTAAACATGACAATACTTAAACCAGAAAAAAAACTCATCCCTTATTCTATCGCAGCTTTAGGCATTGTATACGGTGATATTGGTACCAGTGTGTTGTATGCGATGCGCCAATCGTTACAAGGGATAGCGGTTAATCCTGAAAATGTGCTAGGGGTATTATCCCTAATTTTTTGGGCGCTCATTTTAATTGTTTCAATCAAATATTTGTGTTTTATTTTACGCGCAGATAATGATGGCGAGGGCGGAGTGCTCGCATTATTTGCCTTATTAAAAGCATCCAGTATTAAACACGCCCGATTATTTTTTCTATTAGGTATTTTAGGCACTGGCCTTTTATTAGGTGATGGCATGTTAACGCCGGCCATTTCAGTATTGAGTGCTGTTGAAGGTTTGGAAGTGATTTCCCCAGAATTTTCACATTTAGTTATACCTTTAACCTTGGTTATTTTGGCAGGACTTTTTTTTATACAACATGTAGGTACAGGGAAAATAGGAAATTATTTTGGCCCCATCGTTTTAGTCTGGTTTATAGCCATTGGTGTTTTAGGTGTGCATCATATTTCACAAAATTTAACAGTAATGAATGCAATTAACCCTTATTATGCATATCAATTTTTCCTTAATAATACCTGGACTGGATATGCTTTATTAGGTGGGGTTTTTTTAGTATTAACCGGTGCGGAAGCTTTATATGCAGATTTAGGCCATTTTGGTAAGGGACCCATACGCATGAGTTGGTTTAGCGTAGCACTCCCTGCACTATTATTAAATTATTTTGGCCAAGGCGCACATTTATTACAAAATCCACAAGCCATAGAAAATCCGTTTTATGCACTAGCACCAGCCTGGTTTGAATATCCTTTATTAATTCTGGCTACACTGGCAACTATTATTGCTTCTCAAGCGGTGATATCCGCCATATTTTCACTGACTCGCCAAGCCATCTTATTAGATCTTTATCCGCGTATTCCCATTATTCAAACCTCGAATACACTGTTTGGCCAAATTTATGTCCCACAATTAAATATTATTTTGGCTATTGGCACGATAGCTTTGGTTGTCATTTTTGGCAGCAGCTCTGCATTGACCAATGCCTACGGTATCGCTGTAAACTTAGTCATGCTTGGCGTTACCTTAATGGTCATGCGTTTAGCCTATCAATATTGGCGCTGGAGTGTGATAAAAGTGATTGCGGTATTTGGGATCTTCTTAATTATTGAGTTAGCCTTTTTAGGTGCAAATTTACAAAAAATAATGAATGGCGGCTGGGTGCCTTTATTATTAGCGGCGGCAGCCATGTTTATCATGTTGACTTGGTATCAAGGCATGAAATATTTACGTAATAATTATTATATGGAAAAAGTAAGCTTAATAGAAATCATTAAGCACTTTGATGCCAAAGATTTAAACATGCTTAAAAATACTACTTCGGTATTTATCACTGACCCTTACGATAATAGCGGTGGCTGTTTTTTACATTATTTAAAATTAAGTCATATGATCCCAGAGCATGTGCTCATGGTCAGTATCATGATAGAAACACGACCTATCGTGCCTACCAATGAGCGTTATAAATTTACAGCAGTTGGAAAAAATATTTATAAAATCGTTCTGCATTACGGATTTACAGAAATCATTAATATCCCAGAAGCACTGGCAACAGGTGATCGCTTAAAAATATTCCCATTTTATGTCGACGTTGATCAAGTTAATTATTTAGTCGAAATCACGCATATTATTGTCAATAAGAACAAGCGAACATTATTAGCCAATTGGCAAGAACAATTATTTGCCTTTTTAATGCGTAATGCTGTGCTGGATATAGAATTTCTACATTTACCCTATAATCGAACAATAGCGATGGGAACCTATTGTGAGATTTAACGTGACAAATATTTCATGCCTAACAAGCAGATGATAAATGCACTCGAAGAAGTCATCAAAGCCATTAAGACACTGCCTGTAAATCCTAAGGCTAAAAAGCCGAGGCTGGCAATCAAGGCAATTAATAAGGCATAAGGCAATTGGGTAATCACATGATCAATATGATTAGCACCCGCGCCTGTTGCGGATAAAATAGTCGTATCAGAAATGGGTGAGCAATGATCGCCAAATACTGAACCGGCTAATACCGCTGCAAAAGCCGGCATTAATAAGTGGGGTTCACTGACCATCACTATATCAGCGGCAAGAGGCAACATTATTCCAAAAGTACCCCAACTGGTACCGGTGGAAAATGCGGTAAGGCCTGCGACAAGAAATAACAGTAGCGGTAAAAAGGCCATACTTAAATTTATATCTTCAATTAAATGTGCCAGGTATAAACCGGTGTTTAATTCATTAATCACCTGAATGATAGTCCATGCAAATAATAAAATATAAATCGCAGGTGACATGGCTTTTACGCCGCTGGTGATGGCTGTGGCATAATCTTTGCCACGTAGGTGTTTCTTAAAATATAAAAGTAAGGTAACAAAAAGTCCGATACCAGCGCCCGTGACTAAAGCCAAGGCTACATCAGTATTTTCTAAAAATGTAAAAAACGTATAGGGCGCAGCGCTGGTATTTATATAGCCATAAAATACTAATGATAACACCGTGGCAATAATCAAGGTTACTATGGGAATAATTAAATCATACACAAAACCATTATCATATTCAGGCAACCCTTCAATCGCTCCTAAAATCGCGCCTTTGCTTTTATCGTAGAGCTCACCACTTTTAGCGCGGTGATAATGTTTTTTCATCGCAAATATATCCCAACCTAAATAAGCCATAGCGATGGCCATGAGTAAGGCAAAAATAGGATATAAATTCATTGGAATAATAGCTAGAAAAGCCGTTAAAGCCGAGTATTCGAGTACTTGGTGGGACACTAATAAACCGCCCATAATTCCCATAATATAGGCACCCCAACTGGAAAAAGGGCATAACATACAAATTGATGCGGCGACAGAATCGACTAAATAAGCTAATTTAGCCCGCGGCACATGTTGCGCATCGGTCAGGGGTCTTGCGATATTCCCGACAGTTAAGGTATTAAAATAATCATCAATAAATAAAAACATCCCTAAAAACACAGTAAATAAACGCGCCCCTCGTTTTGATTTTACATGCAACAAAGCCCATTCGGTAAATGCGCGCTTACCGCCCGAGATAGAAATCGGACACGCCAAGACACCCAGTAAACATAAAAATAAAATAATTAATATATTCCAAGTATTCAGCTGGCCGTCTTCCCAAACCAGTAAAGTAATAATAGAAAATAAATAAGTAAGCGTACTTTGAATATCAAACTGATTAATCAGCGCAGCGCCCACTAATATCCCGGCACCCAAAGAAATCAAGACGCGATGCGTAATCACCGCCATCATAATAGCGACTAGGGGGGGTAATAAAGACCAAGCGGTTCCAATAAAGGTAATATCTTGCATGGGGGCATATTACCTGATTGAAATGCGGATGTCATGTGTTGTTGTAAAACGCCCGCTCTATTTTAGATTGCAAACAAATACATAGTGCAGGTTTAATGCTAGGTTTGTTTTAGGATCTCTTTTAAAAAATGCCCAGTATAAGATTTTTTACTTTGGGCAACTATTTCCGGTGTTCCTTCTGCCACAATTAAGCCACCGCCATTGCCACCTTCAGGGCCTAAATCAATAATCCAATCTGCAGTTTTGATGACATCTAGATTATGTTCAATGACCACAATGGTATTACCTTGATCACGCAATCGATGTAACAACTTCGAGTAACATTTGTACATCATTAAAATGTAAACCCGTTGTGGGTTCATCTAAAATATATAAGGTATTACCTGTATCGCGTTTTGATAATTCTTTGGCTAATTTAACCCGTTGTGCTTCACCACCGGAAAATGTAGTCGCACTTTGTCCAAGCTAATATAAGCTAAACCCACATCCATTAATGTTTGCAATTTTCGGGCAATAAGGGACTGGATCGAAAAATTCGAGCGCATCTTCAACCGTCATTTCTAATACTTCTAATATTTTTACCTTTATAATGTACTTCTAATGTTTCACGATTGTAACGTTTACCTTTACAGACATCACAAGTCACATAAATATCCGGCAAAAAATGCATTTCAACTTTAATTACGCCATCGCCTTGACAAGCTTCACATCGTCCGCCTTTGACATTAAAACTAAAGCGTCCTGCTTTGATAACCACGTGAACGGGCTTCTGGAGTGCCTGCAAATAATTCACGAATAGCGTGTAAATAATCCCGTATAAGTTGCAGGATTGGAACGTGGTGTGCGTCCAATAGGACTTTGATCAATATCAATCACTTTATCTAAATAATTCTAAACCTTTAATGTTGTCATGTAGGTGCTGGTTCAATTGTGTGTAGCACCATTTAATGCATGCAGCGCAATCGGATATAAAGTATCATTAATTAATGTGATTTACCAGAACCAGAAACACCAGTAATACAAGTCATTAAACCTAATGGGAATTTCCACATCAATATTTTTTAAATTATTACCGCTGGCGCCATGAATTGTAATACACGTTTTTTATCATAATGGTACGCGTTTTTTGGGAATGGCAATTGCTTCTTGACCTGATAAATATTGCCCGGTTAAGTGAATTTGGATTTTGCATAATATCTTTAGGTGTACCTTGTGCAACAATTTTGCCACCATGCACACCTGCACCAGGACCAATATCAACCACATGATCTGCACTGACGAATGGCTTCTTCATCATGTTCAACAACAATGACGGTATTACCGAATATCACGTAAATGTCACAATGTTTTTAATAAACGTTCATTATCACGTTGATGTAAACCAATAGAGGTTCATCTAAAATATACATCACACCGACTAAACCTGCACCAATTTGACTGGCTAAACGAATACGTTGTGCTTCACCACCGGATAATGTTTCTGCACTGCGATCCAAAGTTAAATATTCTAAACCAACATTCACTAAAAATTCAAGCGCTTATTAATTCTTTTAAAATTTTATCGCAATTTCTCCGCGTTTACCGGGTAATTTTAATTTTTCAAAAAAATCATGCGCTGTTCAATGGATAATGCAGTAATTTCAGGTAAATTTTTATTCTTGAATAAATACATGGCGCGCTTCTTTCTTAAGGCGCGCACCTTGACAATCAGGACAAGGTTGATTGCCTAAATATTTTGCCAATTCTTCACGCACTATATCTGATTCAGTTTCTTGATAACGTCGTTCCATATTGGGAATAACGCCTTCAAAATGCATGTTTTTTGGTATAAGCATGCCTTTGTCATTGTTATAACGAAATTTAATTTCCTCATCATCACTGCCATATAAGAATGATATCTTGAATTTTTTTCGGTAATTTTTCAAAAGGTGTTTCTAAATCAAATTTATAATGTTTGGCTAGCGATAATAACAATTGATAATAATAATGATTTCGTTGATCCCAACCGCGAATTGCACCTTCGGCTAAACTTAATTCAGGATCATGTACTACACGTTTTCGGGATCAAAAATATTGTTTGACCCTAAACCATCACAAGTTGGGCAAGCACCAGCTGGATTATTAAATGAAAATAAACGCGGTTCTAATTCTGTTAAACTATAACCACATATCGGACAAGCAAATTTGGCTGAAAAAACTCATTCATTAAGTCAGTTTTTGCTCATCGATGCAACAATGCAGCTAATACCATCGGCTAAGTCGTAATGCGGTTTCAAATGATTCTGCTAAACGCTGTGCGAATATCCGCTCGCACTTTTAATGCGATCCACCACGACTTCAATGGTATGTTTTTTGCGTAAATCTAAGTTTGGGTGCATTGATCCAATTCAATAATTTCACCATCGATGCGCGCACGCACAAATCCTTGACTGCGTAATTCTTCCAATAATTGCTACATGTTCACCTTTTCGTTCTTGCACGACAGGCGCCAAGAATCATTATTTTGGTATCTTCAGGTAATGCTAATACTTGTATCCACCATTTGGCTAATCGGTTTGGCTTCTAATAACGTGTGATGTGTCAGGACAACGCGGTTGCCCGACTCGTGCAAATAATAAACGCAAATAATCATAAATTTCTGTAATCGTCCCCACAGTTGAACGCGGATTATGCGAAGTTGATTTTTGTTCAATGGAAATCGCAGGCGATAATCCTTCGATATGATCCACATCGGGCTTTTCCATCATCGATAAAAATTGTCGCGCATAAGCGGATAAGGATTCGACATAGCGACGCTGACCTTCTGCATATAAAGTATCAAATGCCAATGAAGATTTTCCTGAACCAGAAAGCCCGTGATAACAATCAATTTATCACGCGGTAAATCGAGATCAATATTTTTGAGATTATGGGTGCGAGCGCCGCGGATGGTAATTTTGTTCATAGCGCTATTGTACCCAAATCAATCCACTAATATAGGGGCCCAAGTAATGCTTGCAATCAATATGGTTATATGACACACTAATACGATGATAATAAAAATATGGGAAACACCGTGGCAAGCACTTTATATCTCGTAAAAGCCTGGAATTCGACCCCCGATGAACTGCCTAGTTTTTGGCAGAGAATGCGGATTCAATTATTTGCAGCGGCCTTAGGTAGAAGCGAAAGAAGCTTGGATAAGCGCATCGCTCATGGTGCCCTAGATGATGAAGACTATGATTTTTTAAACGGTGCTAAAGATTTAGAAAAGGTCAGGATAGGTCGTATACTAGGTGATTCTGAGCTTCAAGCTTCTTCAAAAAAATCTATTTCAGCGGCGCTGGCTGGCCATGAAACTAATATTTTATTCTTGTGTTTTAAACCCGCATTTATAGATTCCCGCTGGAATCTACTTAAAATCATTCCTATTTTTATATCGCTTTGCATTGAATTCCCGGTTAGTTTCTTCAGGGAAGCTGCGTTGGAGCTCAATATTCAAAGCAATCGCTTAAGAGAAAATTATTTTCCCCTCTGGGTATTGCTAAAGCTTGCTTTAATACCCGTGCAAGTAGTGACTAATATTTTTGCTTTTCTCATGCATGTTATTAATCACCCCGTGGATAGTTTTAAGAATAAAATATCTATGATACTAGGGGCTTTTCTTACAACCGTAGCGATAACAGTGCTAGGTACAGGTATGTTTAATTTGCTTGCCTATGCCCCAGAATTTGCCGCAGCTGTATCCGTCATAGGCGTAGGTACGGGTTTAGTCGCTCTATGTCTAGGTATTATTTTATATGCAGCCTCTTTTTTGGGTCAAACACTTGGGTTAATTGAAGAAATATATGAGGCATGTACTAAAGAGGTGCCTGCAAGTGTAAAACCGGCAGCTCACGTAGCTGCTTCAGCAGTTATTAGTGCATCACCGTCTAAAACTAACACGCACAACAACAATAGCCATAATACCTCTAGCAGCCTGGCTACTACAGTTTGGCAAGTACAACACGCAGCACCCACTACCGTTTCAGCAGAAAGCTTGTACAACTCAGGAATAGAAGCGCTGAAGCACCAAAAACAACAGCAGGCGAAAGATTATTTTACTCAGGCAGCAACGCTGTGCCAAGATGATGCGCAGTTAAAATTAGCCTTTGAAACGCTTGTGACACAATGTGACGATGCGGTCGTTTTATTGTCTTGGGAAGACTTTTTTAGGAATAACACCACCGGTAATCAATCTTACACCCTAGATATTTAATTTTTGCCCCATCGATTTTAAACCTAACTCATTGATATCTATATTTTTATAATAAATGCCAATAATTTATAATATAATTAAGTTGATCTTCTTAATATTATTTTAATAATCTATGCTTATAATGATGATTAATAAATTTAATTAAAAGGTTGACGCTTATGATGCCCATGATTACTAAAGAAAAAATATTGATGCTATTGGATGAGGCCTGTAGGGATTTAGATGTCCATGTAGCGCTAGGTAGACTGCCTGAGGCAAAGGTGACTTATGGTCAGCTCAAGACCGCGCAAAGTTATATAGAGAAAACTATCCTGGGGAAATTACAGATGAGGATAGGAAGGCAATTGAGGCTTCTGTTGCTGGGTTTGCTGAATTGCGTAGCAAACATAATGTTGGACTAGATTCAACGAGTAGCGATCTACGCAGTGCCTATCTGAGTGTACAATCGCCCTTAAAAATAAAAGAAGTGACAACCAGCAAGGGTAAAGATGTAAGAAATACGTATAGAATTATAGCGTTTAAAAGCACTCAGAATTCTATAATCAAACAGTTGCAGGAACAATTGGATAATCCTCAAACTAGAAAACAGGCTGTAGTAGAACTGACTCAGGGTAGTGCTTCTATCAAGTCTCAAAGCTTTAAATAAGTAAATAAGCTGTTCTTCAAAGGGGTGTAAAATTTCATTGCGCCCTTTTGATATTTTTGCCATCATAGGCGCATGTCAGAACTTCCCCTTATTAAAGAAAAACAAGTCATCCTCGCGTTGTCGGGTTTGTATGCTTTGCGCATGCTGGGTTTATTCCTTATTTATCCTGTATTAGCGATTTACGCGGTGCAAATGCCGGGTGCTACACCTTTTTTATTGGGTTTAGCCATGGGGATTTATGGCTTGAGCCAAGCGATTTTACAAATTCCATTTGGGGTTTTATCGGATAAATTTGGGCGTAAGCCTTTAATTATTATTGGATTATTGCTATTTGCCGCGGGTAGTGTGGTGGCGGCTTTAAGTACGGATATTCATGGTTTAATTATGGGGCGGATCTTACAAGGTACGGGCGCAATTTCTGCGGTCATTACGGCGCTCTTAGCCGATTTATTAGCACCTGAGAAAAGATCTAAGGCCATGGCTATCGTGGGTTTAACCATTGGTATGGCTTTTGGTTTATCACTGATCTTAGCACCGGCACTGGGCGCGGCTATTGGTTTAAGTGGTTTATTTTGGGTGATTACCGGATTAATTTTATTATCACTTTTAGTATTGATATTTTTTGTACCACAACCGCTTAAACTTAAACAAGCCTTACCCAGCGGTCAGTGGAAGGTGGTGTTTGCCAATAAACAATTATGGTTATTAAATACCAGTGCATTTTTTTTACATGCGTTATTAACCAGTTTATTTTTATGGTTGCCTGCGCGTTTGAATGTGTTAGCCAGCGCTTGGTATCAGCAGTCTTTGATTTATTTTGTGTTATTGCTTGGATCCTATGCGATCATGATGCCGATACTTATCCGTGGCGAAAAAACCTATCAACAAAAACGTGTGGTACAAGGTAGTATTATCGGTTTTGCAGTAGCGTTGATTTATTTTGCATGGATGCCCAATACTTTAGGGCATTTATTGTTAGGCTTATTATTATTTTTAATTCCTTTTAATTTATTAGAAGCCAGTTTACCTTCCTGGGTTTCTCGACTTGCACCGCAACAAACACGTGGCGCGGCCCTTGGCATGTATGCAACCGCGCAATTTTTAGGCATCTTTGCTGGCGGCGTGGGCACTGGCGTATTATTAAATTATTTTTCTTTTGAAAAGGTATTTTTAAGTTTTACCGTTCTCATGATATTATGGTTTATACTAGTGCGGGGTTTAAAACGTCTATCAAAACAGGAGTAATAATAAAATGGCAAGAGGGATCAATAAAGTAATTTTAATTGGTAATTTAGGTGCAGAGCCAGAAGTGCGCTATATGCCCAGCGGTGGTGCAGCAACTACGTTAAGCGTAGCGACTTCCGAATCGTGGAAGGATAAAGACAGCGGCCAAAATGTAGAACGTACTGAATGGCACCGTGTGGTCATGTATCAACGCTTGGCCGAAATTGCTGGAGAATATTTACATAAAGGTTCAAAAGTTTATATTGAAGGTTCTCTGCGCACCCGTAAATGGGCGGATAAATCTGGACAGAGATCGTTACACCACAGAAATCATAGCCAATAATATGCAAATGTTAGATGGTCGTGGCAGTAATGCAACAGGTGCAGATTTTGAAGGTAGTGCACCTGCCTATGATGCACAACCTAGCTTTGCTCCAAAAAATCCTTCACCCATGCCAGTGACGGCAGGTGGTGCTGATGATTTTGATGATGAAATCCCGTTTTAAGGAGCTGCGTTGTTAAGTATTTCCTCCACGCGATTAGCACGTCATGTGTTTATTGCCATGTTATTGGGATTTGGATTAGGACTTATCCTTTATTTAATACCCTATGCACAATATCCTTGGGTGAATCAATATATCACCCAAGGTGTATTGGCTATGGGTTCGATGATCTTTATTACCAGTATTAAACTCTTAGTCGTGCCCATGATTGCGATCTCACTCATGTATGCCATGACGCGCTTGGATATCACTCATGTCGGTCGTTTAGGATTTAAAACCCTAAGTTTATATTTTTTAACCAGCGTCTTGGCCATTGTATTAGCGATGTTTTTTGCAACGGTATTTCAATTGGGTCAAGGTTTAGATATTTCATCGACGGTATTACAACCCCCAAAAACAGGCATAGCCATCGGCGCTTTTTTTGCAGAAATTATTCCAAAGCCAATACTAGATGTGATCATGGGACGCAAATTAATTGCCTTGATCTGCGTAGCATTGATCCTAGGTTATGCTTTACACTTTATGGGGACTTTGGGGCAGCGCTTGACCCTAGGCGTTGAAAAACTCAACGTTGGGCTTTTGCGGGTATTAACCGTATTAATTTATTTTACGCCGCTGGGCGTTTTTTGTTTAACCGCGCAATCATTTGCTTATTTTGGCTTAGAGATGGTCGGCGTATTACTTAAATATATGTTGGCCATGATCTTTGTTTTATTTTTACATGTGGCGATTACGTCCACGGTATTATTGCGTCTCTTATCGGGTTTAAGTATTAAAATATTTTTTAAAAAAATGTCTACAGCCATGTTAATTGCCTTTGGTACCACCAGCAGTAATGTAGCCTTGCCCGTGAGTTTAGCAACCGTTGAAAAAAAATTAGGGGTCTCAAAACCTATTGCTAGTTTTGCTATGCCTTTAGGTGCAACTTTGAATATGGATGGCGGCGCTGTCTTACAAGGCATGGCGACTATTTTTATTGCCAATTATTATGGCGTTGATTTTTCTATGATCGATTATTTAATGATTGTTGTGGCTGCACTCATTGCAACCATAGGTACGGCGGGGGTGCCCAGTGTGGGCCCAGTAATGTTAGTCTTTGTTTTGCAATGGGTCAGCTTACCCCTAGAAGGTATTGGACTGATTTTAGGTGTTGATAAATTTCTAGAAATGTTTCGCACCACGGTCAATATTACCGGCGATGCCATGGTGGCTTGCGCAGTTGCAAAATCAGAAAATGCCTTAGATGTTAGTATTTATAATTCCCCAAAAGAGACTAGTTGATGGCACATTTATTAACGATAGCTCCGCTGTTTATTATGGTCTTAATAGGCTTTATCGCGCAGCGTTTTTATCAAGTACAATCACGCAGTTTAGCGGCGCTGGCCATCTATATTTTAAGCCCAAGTGTCGTGTTGCTGGGTATTTTAGGCGAAAATTTAGCGCTAAGTATTTTATATATGCCGCTGATCGTCTTGGGCATGGGCATTACCATTTGTATCATTAGTTATTTTTTAGCAGGTTTTATTTGGCAAGATGCACGGCATCAAATGGTGGGTTATGCATCGGGAACAGCTAATAGCAGTTATTTTGGTATTCCTGTAAGTGCGGCTATTTTAGGTATAGAAAGTATTCCGATCGCGGTGATGTTTGCTTTAGGACAAACCTTATTTGAAGCCACCGTCGGTTATTATTTAGCTGCGCGCGGAGAAGGCAGCATGAAGCAATCTTTGCTGAAATTAATTAAATTGCCAGTACTCTATGCCTTGATCATTGGCTTATTATTACGCGCGCAAAATTGGCAAATGCCCACAGTATTATTTGAAAGCGTTGAGCTATTAGCCAGCGCATTTACACCCATCGGGATGATGTTAATTGGCGTTGGTTTAGCCGAATCAAAATTATTGGTGCGCCCTGACCTGCGGTTTATGGGCTTTGTTTTATTAATTAAATTTGGCCTGTGGTTTGTTGCTGTTTGGACTTTTGTGTATTTTGATAAAACCATGTTTCATTTATTTGACCCCTTGGCGCATCAGGTGATGCTATTACAATCCGTAGCCCCAGTAGCCGTGAGCACTGTCGCTTATGCCGCTGAATTTAAGTTATTCCCCCGAGAAAATGGCCATGACGGTGGTCATGAGTTTATTAATCGCTATCCCTGTAATATCCCTAGTGATTGCGTTTATTTGATGGACCAAGGCGATATAAGAATTTTAGCTAAATGCCGACAGACCCTAGTATCTTGGTCATAAAAGGATTATGATTAGCCAGCATTAACTTAATTTTATAAAGGACTTGATCCATGGGACAGGTACCGCATTATTTGATTATTGGCGATGGCCGCATGGCGCGGCATATGGCTT